>JANWLH010000040.1 GCA_025450915.1 Candidatus Limnocylindrales bacterium
CCCGGCCGGAGCGAGTTGAGGAGCTGGCCCTGGCGCCCGCAAACGTGGTGACGATGCTCCCGCCAGATGACCTCCACGACCATGGCCACATCGCCGGTCGGGGCGCCCCGGCTTACGTCCTGATCCTCACTGGCGACGACCAGACGCTCTTCGAGCGCAACGAATGGGAACTCGCAACCGGCCGCCACCGCATCCTCCGACCCGGCGACGCTGGTCGCTGGCTCGCCTCGGAGCCGATGCCTCCCGCTTGAATCGCGGAGTCAGCCCTCGCTCGTGGCCTGGATCGAGCACGACCCGTCGGCCTTGAACCTGACCGCCAGGCTGACGCTCCCGCCTGTCGCGGCATCCGCGTCATCTTCCGAAATACCAGCCGACGTGGTGGTAAGGAAAAATGACGCAGGTTCGAGGAACCATGAGCCCTGCCGGTCCGGCGACTCATGCGTAGGAACAGGCAAGCCGGAATGCGCTCAGACGAATTGGGCTCGGACTTCTTAGATACGACCGCGGTGGCTGGTAATCCGGAAGGACGGGCGGCGAACGAAGCGGCCTAGATGACGCAGTCGTAGCAGACGAGTGCGCTCCACAGGACCGCGGGGCTCGACCTGGCGGTGCCATTCACTGCGACGATCACGACCGCCTGGTACGGGGCCGGTCCGGCCTCGCCCTCGAGCGTCCAGCTGACGTCGAGCGAGCGGCCCGCTCCGGGTACGGTCGAGAAAAGCGTGAGCTTGGCGGCCGGGATCGGCGTCGTCCCGGTGACGCACGGCGTGCTGTCGTTTGCCTGCGAACTCCGCAGGCAGTCGATCACGCCGTAGACGAGGAATTTCGTCGCAGCGCCGCTCGGCTCGGTCCAGGTTGCCCGGTACTGCTCGGTCGAGGCGCCATTGCTCGCGGGGGATTCCTTGACGAACCTGAACGTCGTCTGGGTGGGTGACGGCACGACCGACCCAGCCGGACTCGATGAGCTCGACGGTTCAACCGACGATGAGGGGACTGACGGCGACGCTGGTGGCGACGCGGTTGGCGTCGGCCCGGTCGAGGCGCCCGTCCCCGCACAACCGCTCAGCAGGATCACCGACGAGAGGCTGAGCGCGAGGCGCCGCCAGCTCATTGCGGGCATTGCCATCCCCCTTCCATCCAACCGGACCCATCAAACAATCGGGTCGCGGCGCAACTGCACAGGCTGACGGTCCGCCGGCCGGCCTTGTGTCGCGAGCCGGGACGGTCAGCAGGTCTCAGGTCGCGAGGGCCGCCAGCGCCCCGGCCAGGTCGAGGCTGCCGTCGTAGAGCGCCCGCCCGACGATCGCGCCGGCGCAGCCGAGCGAGCGCACGGCAACGACGTCATCGACGGACCGAATTCCGCCCGAGGCGATGACCCGGCCTGCGCCCAGGGCGACGAGCCCGCGGAGGAGCTCGAGATCCGGGCCGCCGAGCCCGCCGTCGCGGTCGATCGCGGTCACCTCGAATGTCGTCACCCCCTCGGCGGCGAGCCGGCTGAGCGCGGCCTCCACGCGAACGCCCGGCGCGCCGGATCGCCACCCCTCGCCGATCGCCAGCCCGTCTCGGACGTCCAGCGCGACGACGATTCGCCGCGCTCCGAACGTCGCCACGAGGCGCCTGGCAAAGCCGGGTTCGGCGAGGGCGGCGGTCCCGACGACGACCCGGCTGGCACCGGAACCCAGGGCGGTCGCCACGGCGGCACGGTCACGCAGTCCACCGGCGACCTCACAGGCGGCGGCCTCCCCGACGGCTGCCACGAGCCCGCCGATGAGCTCGGACTGGCGCTGGCCCCCGGCCCGGGCGCCGTCCAGGTCGACGACGTGGAGCCAGCGTGCGCCGGCAACCAGGAACCCCCGTGCCACCGCGAGCGGATCCTCCCCGAACATCGTCTCCGCCTCGAAGTCCCCGGCGCGCAGCCTGACGACCCGGCCCCCACGCAGGTCGATCGCCGGCAGGAGCTCGAACATGGATCCGGCACCGTTTGACACGTCCACCTCGACCGCAGTATCGTGCCGCCTATCGTATTAGCACGCTACTACGCTACCACAGTCGCAGTGACGCGGCGGGAGATCGAGGCCCATGGCGACGACCGATGACGACTGGCGTTCCGAGCACACTGACGCGCTCTTCGGGGCGGTCCTGCGCCTCGAGACCACGGACGAGGCCGAGCGCTTCTTCCGCGACCTGTGCACGCTCGGAGAGCTGCGCGACCTGGCCCAGCGCTGGGCCGTCGTCCGGATGCTCGACGAGGGCTTGCACTACGCGGAGATCTCGAAGCGGACCGGCGCGAGCACGGCCACGATCACCCGGATTGCATCGTGGCTGCGCCACGGCGAAGGTGGGTACCAGGCGATGCTCGCGAAGATCCGGCCCTCCGTGAACGAGCCGGCATGAGGGAGCGCCTGCGCCTGGCGGTCCCCAACAAGGGCCGTCTCGTTGAACCGACACTGCACCTGCTCCACGATGCCGGGCTGATCTTCGAGGAGCACGACCGGAGCCTGGTCGCCCGCGTCTCGAACTACGACCTCGACATCCTGTTCGTGCGCACGAACGACGTGATCGAGTTCGTCGGCGACGGCGTCGCGGACCTCGGCGTGACCGGGATCGACCTCCTTGCCGAGACGGCCGCCGAGCTGCCGACCGTGCGCACCCTGGGGTACGGGCGCTGCCGGCTGGCCGCCGCCGTGCCGACCGACAGTCCGGTTCGCCGGCTCGACGAACTGGCCGGGCTGCGGGTGGCGACCGCTCACCCGAACACGACCCGCCGGTTCTTCGCCGAGCAGCACATCGCGGTCGAGGTCGTCCCGATCTCCGGAGCGGTGGAGGTCGCGCCACGGCTCGGCCTCGCGGAGGCGATCGTCGATCTCGTCTCGACCGGCTCCACGCTGGTCATGAACGGGCTGCGCCAGGTGGGTGATGTCCTCGCCTCGGAGGCGATCCTCGTGGCGAACCCGGCGGCGCTCGGGGAACGCGCCGCGGAGCTGAACGCCATCGACACGATGCTCTCGTCGGTCATCGCCGCCCGCGGCCAGAAGTACGTGATGATGAACGCGCCGGCGGCCAAGCTGAGCGAGCTCAGCGGCATCCTGCCTGGCCTCAACTCACCGTCGGTGATCCCCCTCGCCCACGACGGGATGATCGCGATCCATGCCGTCGTCGAGGCCGACGAGGTCTGGGGCCTGCTCCCCCGCCTGAAGGCCGCCGGTGCGTCGGGCATCCTCGTCCTGCCGATCGAGAAGATCGTCGCATGAGCCCGACGCCCGCCTCGATGAGCGATCCGCGCGCACCGGCCTCCTACAGCTGGGAGGCGACGAACGAGGAGGTCGCCCGGCGCTCCGGACTCCCGGTCGACTTGATCGTCCGCTTCGACCTCAACACGTCGCCGGCGCCACCGGCCGCCGTCAAGCAGCTGCTGGCCTTCGGTGGCTTCGAGACGGGCCTTTCCGAATACCCGCCGTCCGACTACCGCGGCCTTGTCGCCGCCGCAGCCCTGGCGTACAGCGTGCCCGAAGACGAGATCCTCGTCGGGGCCGGTGCCGACGAGATCCTCGACCTCGCGGCCAAGGCGTTCCTCGCCGAGGGTGATGTCGCGATCGTCCCGACCCCGAGCTACGCGATGTACCGGGTCCTGACCGAGCAGCGCCGGGCGACCGTCGCGGCCGTGCCCCGGCAGGCCGCGAGTGAGGATTGGGCAATCGACCGGCCGGCCGTCCGTGACGCGGCACGGACCGCCGCCCTGGTCTGGCTGTGCAATCCGAACAACCCGACCGGCCGCCTCGAGCCGCCGGGCCTCATTGAGGGCCTGCTCGACGAGCTCAGCAGCGATGCCCAGGCGGACGGCCGGCAGGCTCCGGTCGTCGTCCTCGACGAGGCGTACAGCGAGTTCGTCGGCAAGAGCCTCCTCGACGTTCGGGCCACGTATCCGCGCCTCGTCGTCGTGCGCACCGTGAGCAAGGCCTACGCCCTCGCGGGTCTGCGGGTCGGCTTTGCGATCGCCCGGCGCGACACGCTTGCCCGGATCGAGCCGTACCGGCCGCCCGGCTCGGTCTCGACCCTCTCGGTCGCGATTGCCACCGAGATCCTGGGGATCCCCGGCGTCCTCGCCGAGAACCTGGCCCGCGTCGAAGGTGAACGGGCGCGGCTTGCGGCCGGCCTCGAAGACGCGGGCTGGCGGCCGGAACCGAGCGTGACGAACTTCGTGCTCGTCCCGTTCGCGGACGCCGAGACCGCCGCCCAGGTCGCCGAGGCGCTGCTCGCCCAGGGCCTCGTCCCGCGGACCTTTCCGGCCGATCATCCGCTCGCGAACAGCCTGCGGATCACCGTCCGGGACCGGCTCGAGAACGACCGCTTGCTGGCCGCCGCCCGGGCGATCGAGGCCGGGAGATGACAGACGGATCCGAGACCCGAGCCCAGGTGGTCGAGGTCGAGCGGCGGCGCGCCACGGTGACCCGGACGACCCGCGAGACGAGCGTCAGCGCGTCGGTGGCTCTCGACGGAAGCGGTGTCGTGGCGATCGCGACGGGGGTCGGCTTCTGGGATCACCTGCTGGGCTCGCTCGGCCATCACGGGCTGTTCGACATCGAGATCAAGGCCACGGGTGACCTGGCGGTCGACGAGCACCACACGGTCGAGGACGTCGCCCTGGTCCTCGGCAGCGCCTTCGCGGCCGCGCTCGGGGACCGGGCCGGGATCGCCCGGTTCGGCGATGCCCGCGTGCCGATGGACGAATCGCTGGCGAGCGCCGTCGTCGACCTCGGAGGCCGGCCGTATGCCGTGGTCGACCTGCCGTTCCGCGGCGAGCGCGTCGGTGAGTTGCCCCTCCAGCTCGTCGAGCATGCGCTCGAGGCGTTTGCCCGAACCGCCGGGGCGACGATCCATGTCAGCGGCAGCGGCAGGAACGATCACCACCTCGCGGAGGCGGCCTTCAAGGCGCTCGGACGGGCCCTCCGGGAGGCCGGCGAGCTCGACCCGCGGAGAGTCGGGATCGCCTCCCTGAAGGGCACCCTCAGATGATCCGGGTCGCGATTGCCGACTACGGCGCCGGCAATCTCGTCAGCATCGCCCGCGCGATCGAGGTGGTCGGTGCCCAGCCGCTGGTCATTGGCGACGCCGAAGCCCTGCGCGGGGCCGACGCGCTAGTCGTTCCCGGCGTCGGGGCCGCGGCGCCGGCGATGGATCGCCTTCGACGTCGCGGCCTGGTCGAGCCGATCCTGGCCTGGATCCGGGCCGGCCGGCCGGTCCTCGGGATCTGCCTGGGCCTCCAGCTGCTGTTCGACGGATCCGACGAGGACGGTGCCGCGACGCTCGGCCTGATCCCTGGGCGCACGGTCCGCCTGGCCAACGCCCCCACGCTTCCGCACATCGGCTGGAACACGGTCGATTGGGTGGGCCACCAGCCGCTCTTCGAGGGGATCGAGCCCGGCGCGGCCTTCTACTTCGTCCACTCGTACGTCGCCATGCCCGACGATCCCGGGGTCGTGATCGCCGAGTCCGAGCACGGCAGCCGGTTCCCCGTGGCAATCGCCCGGGCCAACCTTCTCGCCGTCCAGTTCCATCCCGAGCGCAGCGGCGCCGACGGCCTGCGCCTCCTCGCCAACTTCACGGCGATCGCGGCGGCCGCGACGCTGGACGCGCCCGTGACGGCACTCGCCTGATGCTCAGCCGACGGGTGATCCCCTGCCTCGATGTCGCCAGCGGCCGGGTCGTCAAGGGCACCCGCTTCGTCGACCTCGTCGACGAAGGCGACCCGGTCGAACTCGCCACTCGCTATGCCGCGGAGGGAGCCGATGAGATCGTCTATCTCGATATCTCGGCCGCGCCAGAGGGCCGGGGGACACTCCTGGGTCTCGTCGAGCGGACGGCGCGGACCGTCTTCATCCCGCTGACCGTCGGGGGCGGGGTCCGGTCGGTCAGCGAGATGCGCGATGTCCTGCGGGCCGGTGCCGACAAGGTCTCGCTGAACAGTGCCGCCGTCGCCGATCCGACGCTGATCAACCGGTGCGCCGTCCGCTTCGGGCGGCAGGCCGTGGTCGTGGCGATCGACGCGGCGCGCGAACCTGCTGCCGGTGATTCTGCTGCCGGTGACTCTGCTGCCGGTGCCCCGCTGCGCTGGACCGCCTACGTCCGGGGTGGTCGAGAGCGGACCGAGCTCGACGCGGTCGCCTGGGCCGAGCGTGCCGTCGAGCTCGGCGCGGGCGAGCTGCTCATCACCTCCATCGACCGCGACGGCACCGGCGCCGGCTTTGACACCGAGCTCCTGCGGGCGATCACCGACCGGGTCGGGGTGCCGGTGATCGCCTCGGGTGGCGCCGCCGGACCGGCCGACTTCGTCCGCGCGATCCGTGAGGGTGGCGCCGACGCCGTCCTGGCCGCATCGATCTTCCATCGCCGGATCCACGCGATCGGCGAGGTCAAGGCAGCGATGGCCGCAGCCGGGCTGGTCATCCGCTCGACGGCAGGCGTCGCCGCGTGACTCGCGTGGCCATCGACCCGGGGGCCGTCGCCTGGCCGGAGCCGCCCGGCCTGGTCCCGGCGGTCGTCCAGGACGGCGCCGACGGTCGCGTCCTGATGCTCGCCTGGGTCGACCGCGAGGCGCTCGAGGCAACCATCGCCACCGGCGACGTCCACTTCCACTCGCGATCCCGCGACCGGCTGTGGCGCAAGGGCGAGACGAGCGGCAACGTTCTGCACCTCGTCTCGATCGCCCTCGATTGCGACGCCGACGCGCTCCTCGTGACTGTCGACCCAGCCGGCCCAACCTGCCACCGGGGCACGCGGAGCTGTTTCGACCTCGCCCCCGGTCCGACAGCAGCTGCCGCCGGCACCCAGGGGTTTGCCTGGCTCGAGCAGCTCTGGACGACGATCGCCGAGCGGGCGGCCACGCGACCCGCCGGCTCGTACACGGCAACGCTCCTCGACGGCGGCGTCGATGCGGCCGGCCGGAAGGTCGCCGAGGAGGCGACCGAGGTCCTGATGGCCGCCAAGGACGACGCCGCAGCCGAGCTCCACGGGGATGCCCAGGGCCGGGATGCTGCCCGCGCCGCGCTCGGTCGCGAGGCCGCAGACCTGCTCTTCCACACGCTGGTCCTGCTGGCCGAGCGAGGCGTCGAGCCGGCGGCAGTGCTCGACGTCCTTCGCGAACGCCACGGCCGGCCTAGGCCGCCGGCGTCACCCTGACGATCCGGTAGGCCTTCTTGCCGCTGCGCAGGACAAGGTAACCACCCGGCAATGGCCCTGGGACCGGTGCCTCCACGGACGTGACCCGGATCTCGTTGATCGACAGGCCGCCCTGGCTGATCGTCCGGCGGGCCTCGCTGTTCGAGCCGAAGAGCCCAGCCGCCACCGCGAGCCCGATCGGCCCCCCGGCCAGCGCATCCGCCCCGACGACCGCGTTCGGCAGCTGCTCGAACGCGAACGCGAGCGCCTCCGGCCCAAGTGCCGGGAGGGTGCGGCTGAAGACGGCTTCGCTGACGTCGATGACCCGGCGCAGGACGTCGGCGCCGTGGACTCGCTCGGTCAGGTCGGCTGCGAGCGCTCGCTGGCCGAGCCGGGCCTCGGGAGTCGCCGACGCCGAGGCCTCGAGCGCCTCGATCTCGGTCCGATCCCGGAGGGTGAACATGCGCAGCAGCTTGCCGGTCTCGGCATCGTCCCGGTCGAGCCAGAACTGGTAGAAGGCGAACGGCGATGTCCGCCGTGGATCGAGCCACACCGAGGTCCCCTCGGCCGTCTTGCCGAACTTCTTGCCCGACGCGTCGAGCAGGAGCGGATAGCTCAACCCGTGAGCCCGATCGGCGCGCCCGTCGTCCTCGCGGCCCTCGGCGCGGCCTTCGACTCGCCGGATGAGCTCGAGCCCCGCGGTGATGTTCCCCCACTGGTCGGCGCCGCCCATCTGGAGCTCGACGCCCAGGGTCCGGTGGAGCTCGAGGAAGTCGGTCGCCTGGAGGAGCATGTAACTGAACTCGGTGTAGCTGAGGCCGGCGTCGAGGCGGGTCGCGACCGACTCCTTGGCGAGCATGTAGGGGACCGTGAAGTGCTTGCCGACGTCGCGCAGGAAGTCGAGCAACTTGAGCGAGCCGAGCCAGGCGTGGTTGTCACCGATCAGGGCCCCGGTCGGACCCTCGAAGTCGAGGAACTGCTCGAGCTGGGCGCGGATCGACGCGGTATTCGCCTCGACCATCTCCCGGGTCAGCAGGTTGCGCTCCGCCGAGGTCCCCGACGGATCGCCGATCATCCCGGTCCCCCCGCCCATCAGGGCGACCGGCCGGCCGCCGTGGCGCTGGAGGTGCAGGAGGCCGAAAATCGGCACGAGGTGTCCGACGTGGAGCGACGGGCCCGTCGGATCGAAGCCGATGTAGCCGGCCACGGGCCGGGGATCGAGGAGTCGCTCGGCCAGGCCCGGCGTGGCGGCGTGGAAGAGGCCCCGCCAGCTGAGCTCGTCAAGCAGTCCCGCTGAACCGGCGCTGACGGAACCGGCGCCGGCCTGGCTCGATCGTGCGGGCGGCGTCACAGGCGGCCGCGCCCGGCCGTCACGAGGCGAGGGTAGGGGAAAGCCTGTCCATTCCAGCCCTATGCTATCGTGACCGACCGAATGCAGACCAGCCTCGCCCGGCGTCAGCGGCGTCGCCGTAACGGCAATGCCCGCGGCTCCGGCAGCGGACATGCAGCCTCTGGGGCCGCGATCGCCCTGCCACTGTTCCTTTTCGGGACGCTGGCCCTCCTTGCGATCGTCGGGTTCGGGTCCGTGGTGGCCGCCTATTCCTACTACAGCCAGGGCCTGCCCGATCCCCTGCCGCAGCTGAACAACATCACGTTCAGCCAGGAGACGGTCGTCTACGACCGGACGGGCAAGATCGAGCTGGCCCGGTTCGGCGCGATCAAGCGGACGGTCATCCCCTACTCGGAGATGCCCCCGGCCCTCATCGACGCCACCACCAGCGTCGAGGACAAGACGTTCTGGCAGAACGCCGGCTTCGACCCGATCGGGATCATCTCGGCTGCCGTCGACACCGTCACCGGCAAGGCCCGGGGCGCGTCGACGATCACCCAGCAGCTCGTCCGCAACAGGCTCCTGCCCGCGTCCGCCTTCGCCGGCTCGACGTACGAGCGCAAGATCCGCGAGATCATCCAGTCGATCCGCCTGACCCAGGAGCTCCCGCCCGGCCAAGCCGGCAAGGAGCAGATCATGCAGGCGTATCTCAACCAGAACTTCTATGGCAACCAGAGCTACGGAATCGCGGCGGCCGCCCAGAGCTACTTCGGGATCACCGACCTGACCAAGCTCGACCTCGCTCAGGCGGCGATCCTCGCGGGCATCCCCCAGTCGCCGTCGGCCTACGACCTCGTCCAGAACGCCGTCGAGCAATGCAGCGTGCCGGTCGCCAGCGGCGCCGCCTGTCCAGCCGGCAAGACCCAGCTCGTCGTTCCCGATTCGTCGCCGATCGTCGTCCGCCGGAATCACATCCTCGACCTGATGGAGGGCTCCACTGAGACCCTCCTGACCCACTTCACGGATGCGCAGTACCAGGCGGCCAAGAATGAGGAGGTGGTCCTGACGCCGCCGGCGACCCAGAAGTGGCTCGCACCGCAGTTCGTCTGGCAGGTCCGCCACCAGCTCGGCACGATCCTGTGCCCCTCGACCCCGGACACCTGTGAGCAGGTCGACAGCGGTGGCTACAAGGTCATCACGACGCTCGACTACAACCTCCAGGCGAAGGCCGAGAAGTGGGTCAAGGCGGCCGCCATCGCCCCCAACCAGAAGAACCCCGCGGCCTATCTCAAGTCGATCAACGTGCCGTACGAGGCCTGGATCCGGGACGACGTCGGCCGGGGGATCTATAACGCCGCGCTCGGCGCGATCGACTACCGGACGGGCCAGGTGGTCGCCTACGTGGGCTCGGCGGACTACTACGGCGCCCCGCGGGGGGCGAAGTTCC
Organism: Candidatus Limnocylindrales bacterium; assembly: GCA_025450915.1. Taxonomy (GTDB): domain Bacteria; phylum Chloroflexota; class Limnocylindria; order Limnocylindrales; family CSP1-4; genus Palsa-1033. Next base: position 9,933 of record JANWLH010000040.1, read on the forward strand.
AACCGCAGTTCGACGTGCTCGCGAACGGCTGGCGACAGCCGGGGTCCTCGTTCAAGGGCGTTGGCTACCTCGCCGGCATCGAGGATCACGTCACGACGGCGGCGACGATGTTCATGGATGTCGTCACCAACTTCGGTGGGGGGTACACGCCCGCCGACGCCGACCTGACCGAGCGTGGGCCCGTCCGCCTGCGCGAGGCGATCCAGCTCTCCCTGAACATCCCGGCGATCAAGGCGGCGATCATCGAGGGCCCCGACAAGGTCTTCAACTTCGCCAAGCAGATGGGCATCGTCTGGCAGTCGAACAAGAACCCGGGCGGCGCCTCGATCGCGATCGGCACCGTCGAGGTCCACTTCATCGACCTGATCGGCGCCTACGGGGCCATCGCCAACTCCGGCAAGCTGATGCCCCGCACGACGCTCCTGTCGGTCACCGAGCCGAACGGGACGGTCGATTGGCCGCCGAAGACCGGCCTGCCGCCCGGACGCCAGGCCGTCAGCGCCCAGGCCGCGTTCATCATGCAGGACATCCTGGCCTCGAACACCGATCCGAAGTCGAACCCGTTCTGGTCGGTCCGGGCGATCTACAGCGGCAAGGTCCGCCGGCCGGCCGCGCTCAAGACCGGTACCTCGACCAACGAGATCGACCTTGCGGCAATGGGCTTCCTGCCGCCGCCCAAGGATCCCAAGGCCGAGGCGCTGGCCGTCGGAGCCTGGATGGGCAACTCCGACAACAGCATCCCGCCCCATGGCTCGGTCGCCCTGGAGACGGCCGCCAGCCTGTGGCAGTCGTTCCTCGAGGACGCGGTGAAGGGCACGCCGGTCGCGACGTTTGCAAAGCCGCCCGCCGGCGTCGTCCAGGCCACGGTCGACGCGTACAGCGGCATGCTGCCCGGGCCCTACACCACGAAGACGGTGAAGGAATACTTCATCGACGGGACGGTCCCGAAGCAGGTCGACAACACGAAGGTCGGGGTGTCGATCGACTCGGCCACCGGCCTCCTCTGGCAGGCAGGCTGCCTGGGACCGGAGGTCACGAAGGGCTTCCTCGACTTCTCGAACGTCGAGCCGGGCCATCCGAGCTGGGTCTCGTACACGAGGAACTGGGTCGCCCGGGCGATGCACGGCGCGGGCGTCCGGGGCGGACCCAAGCACACGCCGACGGACTACTTCCACTTCGGCCACATCTACCCGTTCGGCGCCACCTGGGGTGCGAGGTTCGCGCCGTCCAAGACCTGCCCGATCGGCGGGCCGACGCCGACGCCGACGCCCAGCGGCAGCCCCCCGCCATCGATCGAACCGAGCCTGCCGCCCGGTCCGTAGGTCAGAGGCTGATCAGCGTCGCCCCGTCGCCGCCCTCGCCGCGATCGCCGGCCCGGGCGGAGACGACCAGCGGATGCGCCGCGGCGGCCGCGCGGACGGCATCCCGGAGCGCGCCGGTGCCGACGCCATGGATGATCGTGACCCGCTCGAGGTTCGCGAGCGAAGCATCGTCGAGATAGCGGCCGAGCAGCTCGAGGGCTTCCTCGACCCGGGCCCCGCGCAGGTCGAGTGACGAGGCGACGGTCCGGATCCTGTCGAGCCGCAGGGCGGTCGTCGGGCTGTCCGCTGCTTCGGGCGTCGCCTTCTCGCGCCCCCGCCGGATCCGACGACCCTCGACGGCATTGGCCCGCGAAGGCCCAGCCGGCCAGACGGCGGCCAGGGTCTCCTCGGCCGGTGCGGGAACGGCCGGCGGAGCCTCCACGAACTCGAGGTCGGCCACGTCGATCATTACCCGCATCGAGCCGGACTCGAGCGTCGCCCGTCGCCCAGCGCGTTCGAGGGCGGTGATCCGGCCCTCCCAGCCGGCCGTCCGGCTGCGGGCGATATCGCCAAGCTGCCAGTGGTGGTCGTCCGCGATCACCGGCTCGGGAGCCGCCGGCTCCGGCTCGGGGACCCGGGCGAGCTCGGCGTCGGCCCGGGCGATGGCCGCGTCGAGGGCCCGCGCGGTGACCGTCTCGCGTTCGAGCGTCCGGCGGGTGGCCCGGACCTCCTCGTGGAGGCCGGCAACGAGCCGCTCGGCCTCGCCGCGGGTCGTCCGCAGCAGCTCGTCCCGTTCGCGCCGGGCGGCCCGCCGCTCTTCCTGGGCGGCCCGCAGCGCCTCCGCCGCTCGCGCCTCGGCGACGCGTGCCTGCTCGAGCCGGTCGCTCGTCTCGCCTTCGGCCTCGCGGATCGAGGCGAGGGTCGCCTCGAACGATTGCTGCGATTCGGTCAGCCGCGAGCGGGCGTCCGCGACGATCTCCGGCGACAGGCCCAGGCGGGCGGCGATCTCGAAGGCCTGGCTGCCACCGGGCAGGCCGATCGTCAGCTTGTACGTCGGGCTCAACGTGTCGAGATCGAACTCGACCGAGGCATTGCGGGCCGAGGCCGTCGTGTGGGCGTAGGCCTTGAGCTCCGCGTAGTGGGTCGTGGCGGCGACCAGGGCACCGGCCCGGATGAAGTAGTCGAGGAGGGCCTGGGCAAGTGCCGAGCCCTCGGTCGGGTCGGTCCCGGCACCCAGCTCATCGAGGAGCACGAGTGTCCCGGGACCGGCTTCCGCGGCGATTCGGATGATCGAGCGGAGGTGGCCCGAGAACGTCGACAGGCTCTGGGCGACCGACTGCTCGTCGCCGATGTCGGCAAAGATGTCGCGAAACACGGGCAGCCGGCCGCCGGCCTCGATCGGCACGTGGAGGCCGGCCTGGTGCATCAGCGCGAGCAGGCCGAGGGTCCGCAGGGTGACCGTCTTGCCGCCCGTGTTCGGGCCGGTGACGACCAGGGCGACGTAGCCGTCGCCGAGGCGAATGTCGATCGGCACGACGCGGCCCGACAGGCCCGGGTGGCGGGCGCCGAGCAGCACGACATCCTGGCGCTCCACGGTCTCCGGGCGGACGGCGTCCATCTCGGCGGCGAGGCGCGCCTTCGCCGCCCACAGGTCGAAGCGGGCGAGCGCCGAGAGCGTCTCCCGGAGCTCGGCGGCCTGTGCTCCGACGAGCGCCGAGAGCTCATCGAAGATCCGCTCGACCTCGGCTCGCTCCGCAACCTGGGCCTCGCGCCAGGCGTTGCCCAGCTCGACCGCCACGAGCGGCTCGACGAACAGGGTCTGGCCGCTGCCCGAGGCATCGTGGACGATCCCCTTCACCCGGCTGCGCGCCTCGGCCCGCACCGGCAGGACGTAGCGCCCGTTGCGCAGGGTGATGATCGGCTCCTGGAGCGCACCGCTCGCCGTCTCGGCCTGGACGAGCGCATCGAGCCGGCGGCGCAGCCGGTCGTACGCGACGCGGACAGCGGTGCGCAGGCCGCCGAGGCGTGGCGAGGCCGAATCGAGGAGCTCGCCAACCGGGTCGAAGCTCCGGGCGAGCGTGCTCCGGAGGGCCGGCAACGGATGCAGCTCGCCGGCCAGACCGTGGAGCAATGGCCGGCGCTCCTCGGCCAGGGCGCCCGCCAGGCGGCTTGTCGCGTCGAGGGTCTCCGCGAAGCCCAGGAACTGCTCGGCGTCGAGGCGACCGCCGCGGGCGGCCCGTTCGATCCACGGGCCGATGTCGTGGGCGGCACCGACGCTGGCCGTCGAGCGCTCGCCGAGGAGCGCCCGCGCCTCGTCGGTCTCGTCGAGGCCGCGGCGGACGATCACCGGATCCGCCGAGGGCTCCAGCGCCTCGGCAAGGCGCCGGCCCGGCGGGAAGCTCGTGTGGTCGGCGAGGCGCGCCCGGATCGCCGGGAACTCGAGCAGGCCGATCGACTTCGCGTCCATCAGCGCGAGACGCTCCGGTTGCCGGCGATCGTGAACCGCCACGGCCGATCGACCCACGGCTCGCCGGCGAAGTCGATCCCGAGCCGTTTCGAGGTCTCGATCCGCAGCGTCGGACTGCCCGCCGGTCGCGCCTCGAGGTGGACGGCCTGGGCGGGATCGAGGAGGTCGCTCCCGGTCAGGCTCCGATCGAGGCCGAACGCCGCTCCGACCCGGCCCGGACCCGCGGCGAGTCGCTCGGCGGGTGTTCGTCCGATCCGCGCCCGGATGCGCTCGACGTCCGCCGGGCCGAGCGACCGCCGGCTGCGCAGCTCAGCCTCGATCCGGGCGGCGCGGATCGCGTCAATCCCCTCGAGGGGCTCGACGGCGCGGATCAGGATCGCGTGGGGCGCCCCGATCGGGCCGGTCACGACATTCAGGCAGTCATACATCCCGTACACAAGATAGACGTAGGCCCGGCCCGCTTCGCCGTACATCGGCCGGCTGCGGGCGGTCTCGCCGAAACGGGCGTGGGAAGCCCGGTCATCCGGCCCGAGATAAGCCTCGACCTCGACGATCCGCCCGACGCGCCGGCCACCGGGCTCCGCGTGGACCAGGAGCATGCCCAGCAGCTCCGGCGCGACGTCCAGGGTTGGCCGGCTGAAGATGGCCCGCAGCGAGTCCCTGGTCACGCGGCTCAGAAGCCGTGATAGAGGCTCCGGATGTCGAGCGGCACGGCCCAGCCGAACGGGACCAGGAAGATCGGGATCAGCGTGTCGCGCACGATCCCCACCGTCCCCGACGTGTTGAGCGCGTTCCAGAAGTCCCGGATCACCTTGATCTCGTTGTCGCTCTGGAGGACCGGCGGCGAGGCAGCGAACGTCGAGTCGAGGATGATCGTGATCGCGACGAGGATCAGCAGGCCCTCGACCACGCCCAGGATCCCGCCGAGGATCTCGTCGACGAGCGATGCGTTCGGGAAGAGCGGTGACGGCTTGTAGAAGCCCTGGATGACGAGCGAGAAGGCCAGGCTACCGACGACGAAGACCGTCAGGTAGCCGAGCATCCACGAGTACTGCGGCGGGAACTGGTGCCAGTGCGACGCGAGGAAGTCGCCCAGGCCGTCGCGCAGCGTCGAGGCGACGAGGAACGAGAACAGGATCGCCGCGAGGCCCAGGAGACGCCGGATCGTGCGCTGGATGAAGCCGACCAGGAACATCGCGGCAAGTCCGAAGACGACCAGCAGGTCGAATATGTTCAGGCTCTGGATAAAGTCAACCACGATGACTCCCGGTCTTCTCGATATGCGCAGAAGGGGCGCAAGGGTAGCAGTCGCCCGACCCCGGCTTCAACCACCCAGTCCACCCCGATCCACACTGGCCCGCCCCCCGCTCGCGGGTCTGGCCGGGGTCCGTCGAGGTGGCTAGGTCCTGATCCGGCCGCCGACGTCGGTCGCGAGGGCGGTGGTGATCGCCGCGAGCGCGGCATCGATCTCCGAATCGGTCAAGGTTCGATCCTCGGCCTGGAACGTGAGCCGGTACGCCAGGCTCTGCTCGTCGGCCGACAACGGCTGGCCCCGGTAGATGTCGAACAGGCGGACGTCGTCGAGCAGGGCGCCCCGGGCGGCCCGGATCGATCGCTCGACCTCGCCGGCGGTTCGGGACCGGTTGACGACCACGGCCAGGTCGCGCTCGACGGCCGGGAACCGGGGAATCGGCCGGACCTTGACCGCGGGCGGCGACCCGCCGGCGAGGCCGCGCACGGCGACCGTCGCGATGATCACCCGCTCGGCGCGCAGGTCGAGGCTGTCGCGGAGGGCCGGGTGGAGCTCGCCGACCGAGGCCCGTAGCGCGCCGGCGCTCGCGCCCGCGGCACTGCGACCCGGGTGGAAGACAGCGGAATCGGACAACGCGCTCCACGTCGGGGCGAGGAATCCGAGCCGGGTGGCGATCAGCTCGACGAGGCCCTTTGCGTCGTCGAGCGCCCAGGCCTGGGCCGGGCGGTTCCAGGCCGCCGTCCGGCTCGCGCCGGTCAGGGCGAGGCCGAGGCGCCACCATTCGTGGACCACCCCGGCCGTCTCGTCGAACCCGTAGCCCTTGCCGACCTCGAAGATCGCGATGTCGTCGCGGCCCTGGGCCTGGTTCAGGCCGACCACCTCGAGAAGGCTGCCAATCAGCTCCTGGCGAAGGATCGCGTGATCGGCCGACAGGGCATTCTTCGCCCGGATCGGCCGGCCCGTCGCCGGATCGTCGCCCGCCAGCGGCTCGACCAGGCGTTCGGCCGGGGCGAACGTCTCGACCATGCGCGGCGAGACGAGTGCCGGGGTCACGACCTCCGTCACGCCTGCTCCCACGAGCGTCTCCCGAACGAGCACCCGCGCAGCAAGCGGCGACGGCAGGTACCTGGGCATCTCGGTGTCCGGCAGGATCGGCGGGATCTCCTCGTAGCCCCGGATCCGGGCGACCTCCTCGGCCATGTCGCTCTCGATCTCGATGTCCGCCCGCCAGCTGGGGACCGTGGCCAGGATCGCGTCCGTCGCCGGGCTTGGAACGCTGAGCGGCTTCGGCTCGCCGGCGATCGTGATCGCCACGGGCTCGCTGGCCGGGGTCGTGGCGATCCCGGCGCGCTCGAGGATCGAGCGCTGCTCGTCAACGCCGAGGCTGGTGCCGAGGAGCCGGTTGATCCGCGCTGGTCGGAACGCGAGCCTGCGAGGCTCGGGCTCGGACGGGGCACTGTCTGCGCGTCCCGGAGCGACGGTCGCACCGGCCCAATCGGCGATCAGGCCGGCGACCCGGTCGGCGCCGATCCGGGCAAGCCGGAGCTCCTGGCCCTTCTCGAAGCGCAGGCTGGCTTCGGATCGAAGCGCGTAGCGCTGGCCGGTTCGCCGGACGAAGACCGGGTCGAAGATCGCCGACTCGACGATCACCTCGGCCGTCCGCTCGGAGACCTCGCTGGCCGCACCGCCCATGATCCCGGCGATCGCCAGCGCCCGGGACGGGTCGGCGACGACCAGGTCATCGGCAGTCAGGTCGCGCTGGACATGATCGAGCGTCTCGAGGCGCTCCCCTGCCCGTGCCCGCCGGACGATGAGCTCGTGTCCCTCGACCCCCGCGGCGTCGAACGTGTGGGTCGGCTTGCCGAGCTCGAGCATCACGTAGTTCGAGGCGTCGACGACGTTGCTGATCGGGCGCATCCCGGCGGCCTGGAGCCGGACCTGGACGGTGTCGGGGGAGGGTCCGACGTGGACGTTGCTGAGCCAGCGGGCCACGAACCGCCGGCAGAGCTCCGGCTCATCGACCCGGATCGAGACGCGCTCGGCGGTCGCGCTGCCCGCCTCCGCGAGGCGCATCTCGGGGAAGCGGACCGGCGCGCCCGTGGCGGTCGAGACTTCCCGGGCAAGGCCGACGAGCGAGAGCGCGTCGCCGCGGTTGGGCTTCACGTCGACGTCGAGGACCGTGTCGCCGTACAGGGCGGTCAGCTCCATCCCGAGGGGCGTGCCCGGCGGCAGGATCAGGATCCCGTCTGCGTCACTGGTCAGGTTGAGCTCGTCGCCCGAGCACAGCATCCCGTTGGAGACGACGCCCATCTTCTCCGCGCGCTCGATCCGCCGGCCGCCGGGCAGGACGGCACCGGGCAGGGCCACCGGCACCCGCTGGCCGGGCGCGATGTTCGTCGCCCCGCACACGATCTCGAGGACCTGGCCGTCGCCGACCCGGACCGTCGTGAGCGAGAGCCGGTCGGCGCGCGGGTGCTTCTCGACGGTCAGCAGCTCGCCCACGACCACCGAGCGCCAGTCGGCGCCCCAGGCCTCGATCCCCTTGACCTCCATGCCCAGGATCGTCAGGCGCTCGGCGAGCTGCTCGGGAGTGAGCTCGACGTCAACGTAGTCGCCCAGCCAGTTGAGCGGAACCCTCATCGGAACTGCTCGAGGAAGTGGAGGTCGTTCTCGAGGTACAGGCGGAGGTCGGCGACGCCGTGGCGCAGGTTCGAGATCCGCTCCACGCCCATCCCGAAGGCGAAGCCCTGGAAGCGCTCCGGATCAAGGCCGCCATATTGGAGGACGACCGGATGGACCATGCCGGCGCCCAGGATCGTCATCCAGCCCGTCCGAGAGCACGCCGGGCAGCCCGAGCCGCCGCAGACGAGGCATTCGACGTCGAATGCGACGGACGGCTCAGTGAACGGGTAGTAGCCGGGCCGGAAGCGGGTCCGCTTGTCGCGGCCGAACATCGCCCGGGAGAACTCATCCAGGAGGCCGCGCAGGTCGCCCATCGTCGTTCCCTCGTCGACCATCAGGCCCTCGACCTGGAAGAACTCCGAGGCATGGCTGGCGTCGACCGCCTCGTAGCGGAAGACCCGGCCCGGGAGGAGCGCCCGGATCGGCGGTTCGTGGGCCTGCATCACCCGGATCTGGAGGGGCGAGGTGTGGGTCCGCAGGAGATGGTTGGGCACGTCGACATAGAGCGTGTCCCACAGGTCCCGGGCGGGATGGTCGAGCGGGATGTTCAGCATCTGGAAGTTGGTCAGGTCGTCCTCGACCTCGGGGCCCTCATGGATGGTGAAGCCGAACCGGCCGAAGATCTCGGCGATCTCGGCCATCGTCTCGATGACCGGGTGGAGCGCACCGCGGGCAACGGGCCGGCCGGGCGTCGTGACGTCAACGGCCTCGCTGACCAGGCGGTCGGCGAGCTCGCTCCCGCGGAGCGTCGCCCCGCGTTCTGCCAGGGCGGACTCGATCGCGGACCTGACCTCATTGGCAATCGCCCCGACCCGCGGGCGATCGTCAGCCGGGAGGCCGCCGATCCCGCGCAGGACGACGGTCAGCGAGCCCTTCTTGCCGAGGACCTCGACCTCGAGGGTCTCCAGCGCGGCGCTGTCGGGGGCGGCCGCGACCGACGCCAGCGCCGTATCGCGCAGGGCGTGGAGCTCTCCGGTCAGGCTGCTCAGATCCAGGTTGGGGCTCCTCGGTGCAGGCGAGCGTTGCGATCCGCTGAATCAGCGACCCCCGACCGTCGCCGGGACGAGTCGAGGGTCACGTGGCTGTCGAACGTGTTCGATCAGACGCCGCGAGCGGCCTCGACGATCTGGCCAAAGGTGGCCTCGTCGCGGACGGCGAGGTCGGCGAGCATCTTGCGGTCGACCTCGATCTCGGCCCGCTTGAGGCCCGAGATAAAGGCACCGTAGGTCATTCCCCGCTGGCGGACGGCCGCGTTGATCCGGACGATCCACAGCTCGCGCATATCGCGCTTGCGCTGCTTGCGGTCACGGGTGGCATAGGCCAGGGCGTGGAGGAGCGCCTCGCGGGCCGGCTTGACCAGGCGCGAGCGGGTGCCCTTGCGGCCCTCGGCCGCGTTGAGCAGACGCTTGTGGCGGGCGTGCGACGTGACGCCGCGCTTGACTCGGGACATGGTTCGCCGCTCCTAGAGGTACGGAAGCAGCCGCCGCACCTGGCGGGCCTGCTCCTTGCCGATGACCGACTTGCCGTCATAGCGCCGGGTGCGCCGCGACGACTTGATCTCGAGGTGGTGACCCCGCCATGCCCGCACGCGGACGATCTTGCCGCTGCCCGTCACGCCGATCCGCTTCGCGGCGGCCTTGTGGGTCTTCATCTTTGGCACGCTGGTCCCTACTCTCCTGTCGTGTTCGCCGTGGTCGCGGCTTTCGCCTTGGCCTCGGGCTCTGTCGCGCGCGTCGTTCGCGGCGCCCGCTTGGGTGCCGCCCGGACCGCGCTCGGTGGGCTATCGGTGGTCGCTGCCGGCGTCTCCGCCGGTGCGCTGGTCCTTGTCCTGGCTCGGGCCGTTGCCGGTTTGGCCGCCGGAGCCGGCTTGGCTGCCTTCTCTGTCGCTGGTTCCGCCGCGGCGGCCGGTTCAACTGCTGCGGTCGCTGCGGTTGCTGCGACCGGTTCCGGCGTGGCTGCCACCGCTGGTGCGGTTGCTGGCTCGACACCGTCCGCGGCTGCGCCGCCTTCGTGCTTCGGGCCTTCGATCACCTTGGGCTTGTGGGTCGACGCCACCGTGATGTGCATCGACTTGCCCTCGAGGAGCGGAGCTCGTTCCACGACGCCATGGTCCTTGATCCGGTCGGCGAACTTGGACAGGAGGTTCCGGCCGATCTCGGGGTGGGTAAGCTCCCGGCCCCGGAACTGGACGGCGACCTTGAGCCGGTCCCCTTCCTCGAGGAACTGGATCGCGCGGCGAACCCGCGTGTCGAAGTCCCCGGTTGCAATCTTGGGCTTGAGCCGAACCTCCTTGAAGGTCACCGAGCGCTGCTTGCGCTTGGCTTCCTTCTCGCGCTTGGTCGCCTCGTATTTGAACTGTCCGAAATCGAGAAACCGGACGACCGGCGGGGCAGCCATCGGGGCGACCTCCACGAGGTCGTAGCCGCGTTCCTGCGCCATTGCGAGAGCCTGGGGCGTGGGCATGACCCCGAGCTGGCTCCCGTCCTCATCCACCACCCGGACCTGGGGGATCCGGATCATTTGGTTGACGCGCAGGTCTCGACTGATGGCTTCACTCCTTCGAGCGTACGTACATTCTGTCCGCAATCGGCGCACGCCAATACGGCGCCCGGTCCGGTCGCCGCCGGAGGATAGCACGGCCGTTCAGGCCGGGCAATCGAGCGGGGCCGTGGCGCTGGGACTGGCGCTGGGACTGGCTCTCGGTCGAGCTGGGCCCGCCCCAGGTTCAAGTCCGGCGCCCGGATACCACAACTACGCTTATGTAACGTCCTCGGGCGCGGTTTCGGGGCTCGAGGTGCCTCCCAATGCCCCGGTTTACCGTGACTACTGGTACGACGCGGCCCGGAGCATTGGTTTGCGGCTTCGGCGGAGCCCGGATCGGCCCAGGGAGAGGCTGCCTGAGGTTAGTCGTGGTACGGGGCATGGTTTCCGGCCGCAGCACCGCGGCCGGGGCCTCGATTTGGCGCACATTCTCAGGTCAGCCTCTGGGCTCCAGGCTCCGCACAGGCACCGCACTTGGGCCGCGAGCTGCAGCCTTGGCGCAACCCCCCGCGCCGGTCCCGGCGCCCTCCGCGCCCAGTGGTCCAGGCCGGGCAATCGAGCGGGCTTCGTGGCATTGTCGAGGCCTCTCGGGTCCGGACGCTGCCGATGTCGCTTCCAGCGAGACAAAGGGCACGTTTCGCGATCCTCGCGGCTCGGATGAGGCCCACCGGTCGCGAGGTTCATCCCGGGCCACGCTCAACTCGGGATACGTCTGCGCGGCGCCGACCTCGGGCCACTCGTCGAACGGCCCTTTTGTCGCACCACATGCGACGTTGACGCGATCGGGGCGCTCCGGGGGCGTGGCAG
>JANWLH010000041.1 GCA_025450915.1 Candidatus Limnocylindrales bacterium
ATGGTCAGCGCATCGGCGGCTGGTGTTGTTCTCGTGGGCTTCGACCATGCCTCCACGCTACGGCCGCCAGTCGGTCGGCACAATGGCCCGATCGGGTCAAATCTGTGGAAGCGTCCATAGGTATCAAATGAGAGCCGAGTGTAGGCGTCAACGCCAGCGCCGAATAGTCCATTTGAGCCCCCGGACCAAACGGTGTGGCTGCAAGTCAACGGACGTCGTCGCTATGCTGGGGTCGAGCGTTGTGCTCGGAGTCGTGGCACGCGGCGGGGGATGGGGATGACGCAGCCACTCGGTGACCAGTGGGTCCGGAGCGCGGGGCACCGAGCGGTGCTCCTGGCAGCGAGCGATCCGAACATCGTTGTCCGCAGATACGTCGGCAAACAGGATCAGGCGTTTGCGGACTTCCAGGTCGATGCCGCGCAGATGGCGCGGGCTGGCTGGTTCCCGACTGTCCAGCACTACCTTCCCGGCTCCTGGCCGGCCGGCGCGATTTTCATCGCGTTCCTGCTGATCCTGTTCGTCTTCGGGATCCTCGTCCTCGTCTACATGCTCATCTTCCCGCCAGATGGGGCCCTGGTCGTGAGCTACGAATACCAGGGCCCTCCGCCGCCAGCGCCGGAGACCGTCCAGGCGTGGATCCGTCGCGTCGGGAAGGATGCGGCCCGGGCGAGCGTCGAGACCGACCTCCGCAATCAGGACATCACCCGGACCGACTACGCGGCGCGCATGCGCGTGATCGACGAGCTGGAGCTCGACTGATCGCTCGTCGTGGCACTGGCGCCGCCTGGCGCGGCACGAGCCGCAGCGTCGTCCTGGCCGACTCGGCGGACACGACCGTGTCCACGATCCGCGGGCCGTACTGCGAGTCGAAGGCCCAGGCCGAGCAGATCCGCTCGATCGCGGTCGGCCGCCTCGGAAACCGAGTCGGCGCGGTCCCGAATGGTTTGATGTCGGAGATCGAGGACGCGCTTCGCCTGCACCTCGGACTCTGAGCACCGGTCTGGTCGCGCATCGGGCCTCGGCCGAATGTCGGGGGCCACTAGTACTTTTGGCCCATAGGAGGCCATGACCTCTGGTGGTCTTATTTCCTCGTGAACTCCCAGGACGCGAACGCACCATCGGCCTAGTCAGACGCTGAGCCGGAGGTGCGGTCCTCGCATGGGCGCGCGTACCGGACAAGGATCGCGGACTGGACGCCTGGATACGAAAGGGGGAGATCGACGTGGCGATCGTGCGAGCCGGTCCGAACGAGTACCTGCTGGTCGGACGGCGAGGCGTTCTCGAGAACCGCGGGTCGGCCGTCACCGTCTTTCTCCGCCCCGGCACGATCTACGTCCTGGTCCCGAGCACCAAGCAGGAAGCCGCCTTCGAATTCACCCAGGAGACCAAGGACGGCGTCCCGCTGCGCTTCAAGGGCACGTTCATCTACCGGGTCGACGACCCGATGGCGGCCGCGACGATGTTCGACTTCAGCCGGGGCCAGGGCATCGTCCAGATCACGACCCTCCTCACCCACGTGACCTTCGGCGAGCTGCGCCACGCCGTCTCGCACATGACCATGGTCGAGTGCATCGAGCAGCGCAAGACGACCCTGAGCGGCGTCGTCGCGACGGCTCTCCAATCGACGATCCACAGCGAGGGTGATAACACCAGGGAGTGGGGCGTGCGGATCGAAGCCGCCCAGGTTGCCCAGGTCTTCATCGTCGACGCGACGCTTCGGCAGCAGCTCGAGGCTGAAGTCCGCAACGAGATCAAGCTCAAGGCCGACCAGTCGAACATGCAGGCCCAGGAGCAGATCCAGCTGGCCGAACTCGAGTCACAAGGCCGCGTCCAGGAGCAGAAGCTGGCCGGCGACCAGGCCAAGCTCCGGCGCGACGAGGAGATGGAGCTCGCCCAGATCGCCCGTCAGCGCCGCGCGCAAGCCGAGACCTTGGCGACGGACCGCCAGACCCTCGAGCTCGACCAGGAACGGCTCCACGCACAACTGGCGGCCGATCTCGACCGAGTGACGGCCGAGGCTCCTGTTCGCCTCCAGCGGCTCGAAAGCGAGCGCGCGATCCTCGCCGAGGAGCTCGCGATGCTCCAGCTCCAGAACCAGGTGAAGGCCCTCGAAGTCGAGCGCGACCTCCTCCTTGCCCGCGCCCAGCAGGACATGCGCCTGGCGATCCTGCCCCTCGAGCAGGCGCCCCGGATGATGGAGTCCGCATCGAAGGTGCTGCAGGGCTCGAACCTGTCGATCTACGGCGAGGGCGGCCAGCTCCTCGGGCAGCTCGCCCCGCTCTTCGACTACATGACCCGAGCGCTGGAGAAGGCCACCAACGCCCCGGTTGAACACGAAATCGAGAACCAAACGAAGGCTGGCGTACCCGCGTGATGCCGCGGCCGGGTAGCGGGCCGCACCAGCAGAGGGGGAAGACATGTCGGACGAGATCTGGGTCTGTGGAGACTGTCGCTCAGTCAACAAGGCACGGGAGAAGCACTGCTACCGATGCCGGGTGCCGCGTGCGACCGCCGAGCTCACGCCAGCGGCGGCAGCGATCAGCTCCTTGCACACTCGGGAGCTGCAGACCGTGCTGGATCGCGCGGAGCGGATGGGGGCAACCTACCGGCCGACCTGGCCCCTGGCGCTGGTCATCGTTCCGGTGATCCTCGCGACAACCTGGCTCAGCTTCGCCTGGACGAACGCCCTGGTGGCATCAATCGGGCCCAACGGTGAAACGCTGAGCACGCAGGCGGTCGACGCCCTCGGCATGCCCCTGCTCGTTGCGCTGTTCGCCGGCCTGCTGCTGTGGTCGACCTGGATCGCCCTGGTCGTCGCCAACGTTCCGGCACTGACCGCTCGGCAGCCGCTGCACTCCACGATCGGGGCGTTCTTCGCCCAGTTTCGTGGATTCCGGGCTCCCTATCGGGTCATCTGGGGCGTCCTGGCGATCCTGTCGGCAGGCCGCTCGGGACCGCGACTCGTCGTCCTGGGCTGGTGGCTGGCCCTCCTGTCGGCGTATGGCGCCCCGCTGGTGGTGATCATCCTGCGCGGCAACGAGACCCTCTACCGGGCGCTCGTCGTCGGCATGCAAGTTCGCCTCGGGCTCCTCGCGATCGCCGCGGTCCTGGCCGTGGCCTTGGTCATCGTGGTCGAGCGCGAACAGCGGGCCGCGCTCCGCCGGCGCGACTCCGTGCTCGTCGGAGTGCGGCATTCATTGGCCTAACCCACCAGCAGCGTTGGTGGCGCCACTCGGTCGATCAGCGGCAAGGCGTCGCGGCCGCCTTTCCAGTCGCTCCCTCCGATTCGCAGGCTCGACCCATCCCGCGAGAGCACCATCCGGACGTCTGGATCCCGGACGACCGCGACCACGTCCTGCCACCGGATCCCGATCATCCGCCGGCCATTGGCGGAGTCGATCGTGAGTCCCAGAGCGCCGACCGTCAGGCGCGGGGACTTGGACCTCGCCCACGGGACATCGTGTTTCGTCGAGATGAACTCGAACGATCGACCATCGCCGGCTGGATACATCGTCGGCCCGGGATAGCGTTCGAAATGCCGTTGCGGACGTCGGCCGACAGGCGGCACCACGAAGAGCATCGAGTCGCGCGCCTCGCGAAAGGCTCGAGCGACGTCGTCGGAATGGAGGGCCCACTGCTCGTCGACAAGCTCTGCGGCGGATCCTGGTTCCTTGCCGAACAGGACGTCGCGGGCGTGGGCATCGAGCCTGCCGGCGATCGAGAGCGGATCGAGCAGGTCTCGCGCCATCTTCTGTGATTGCTCGGCGAGCTCGTCGTCGCTTGGGCCCCTGGCGGCGAGATCGTCGATGGTTTCGAGCAGGACCTTCTCAACCTCTGGAACGACCGCGGGGAGGCATGTTGCCCTGACGTTGGCGACGGCCTGCGTTGCGCTGACCGGGAGGTAGTCCGCGCCGACGTCATAGGCAAGACCCCGGTTGACCCGGAGGGCACGTTTCAGGTGCTGATCGACGGTCCGGAACCCGGCCGTCACGGCGGCCGATCGCTCCACGACGAATGAAGCCCCGACGCCGGGAATCCCGTCCTGCACCAGGACCGGCGTCTGGAAGCCGGGGATCCGCGCGGTCTCTGGCGGCGCCTGGCGATCGCCCGCCGGCAGCGCGACCAGGAGATCGTCGGGGATATCGCCGGCGATCCAGATGACGGCATTGCCGGCCACGAAATATTTGGTCACCCACTCGCGCAGGGCGTCTTCGTCGAGGCTTCGAAGAAACAGCTCCGGGATGGACATGGTCCCGATGCCCTGGTAGCCCGTGCGGAACCAGATCATCCGCTGCGAGATGCCCATGCCCTGGCGGCCCGCTGCCTCGGTTCGCAGGACGTTGGCTTCCTCGTGAATACGGCTGTATTTCGGCGTCTCGATCGCCCGACAGACGTCCCGCAGGAATCGCGCTGCCGCCTCGGGTGTCCCGCGCAAGGTGAACGAGACCTGGAACGGCCCGGTCATTCCATTGGAGTGGTCCAGGGCATCACTGACCGTGTTCATCACGAGGTGCTCGAACAGGTGGGTCATGCCGCCGAGCGGCACGGGCTCGTCGGCTCGACCGACTCGAAACGTGAGCGTCAGGATCGTCGCCCCGGTCATCGGCAGGTGGAAGAGCGGGATGTCGTCAAGCTCGTAGTGCTCGACTTCGAGAACCGCCCCTTCCGCGGGTGGCGCCTCCGGCACAACCTTTGGACTGTCCGGAGCACCCTGTGGGTCGGTCATCTGCTCCCCTCCGGCAGAGTCGTGGCCTGCGACCAGGCCCCGTGGTCGCGGCAACTCTAACGCGCCGGTGAGCCCCTAACTCGCAGCACGAAACGTGGCGGGGCGTCGAGGCCGCGGCGGCACGAAGTGGGGGAGGAGATCAGCCCGCGCTGAGCACCTCGCGCAGCTTCGCGGCGAAGCCGTCCGGATCGCCGGGCTGGCCGTATTCGTTACCGAGGAAGCCGCCGTGGCCGCTCGGGAAGATCACCGCGGTGGTGCCGAGCCGCTCGGCCGCCGCGAATGCACCGCGGTTGGCCAGCGTTCCTTCCGACTCGGCGCCGGCCGCGATCACGATTCGGGTCGATACGGCTCGCAACGCCTTGAAGTCTGGCTCGAAGCTCGTGCTCGAGAGCATGTTCTGGGCCATGAGCGGATCGGTCCGCTTGCCGTCGTCTTCCGTCGGCAGCCCGAACATCGCCGGGTCCGGCGCCGGCTGGCCAAGGAAGGTTGCATCGACCGGGCCCTGGTGGCCGACCAGGACGATGAATCGGGCCATACCGGCTCCGAATCCGCGTTGCATGTACGTGTCCTGGACGACTCGGCACGCCGCCAACGCCTCTTCGCGATCGGGCAGGATCGCCGCGAGGGGCGGCTCGTGCGCGACGAGCGTCCGAACCTGCTCGGGATGCCTGGCAACCAGCGCGAGGGCATTGACCGCGCCGCCGCTGCTCGCGAACAGGTCAACCGGGCCAGTGGCGAGCTCGGCGATGATCCGATGGACGTCATCGGCGTGCTGCTCGGGGGTCGATGGGCTGGCCGGCTCGGTCTTCGTGCTGCGCTCGACACCGCGCGGGTCATACGTCACGACGGTCCGATCGCCGAAGTGAGAGGCCAGTGTCACGAACCCGCTGGCGCCCATCGGCGAGCCGATCAGGAGCAGCACCGGGTCGCTGGTCGAGGCACCTTCCCGGATGTCGTACGTGAGGACGGCGTCCGGGACCTCGAGGGTATGGGTCGTCGGCTGAGTCATCGTGGTCATGCCGTCACGCCCTCCGCAAGGATCGCGTCGACCTGGCCGACGGCGCCCGTGAGGCCCTCTTCCATGCCCATGGCGAGGTACTGCTCCATCGCCGGCGTGCTGGCGTACTGGAACTCGATCGACATCCGGGTGCGCCGTTCGTCGATGGGCTCGATCGTCACCCGGCCCTTGTTGCGCGAGAAGTCGGGGTTCGGCGACCCGTCGGCATTCGCGAACCCGTCGAGGAAGACGAGCCGGCGGGGCGGATCGGCCTCGAGGACATCCCAATAGCCGCGGGGCTGGTCGCCGCTCGGGCCGGTCATGTGGTACTCGACGTGGCTGCCGGGCGCCAGGGCATGCTTGGTGAACGTCGCCGGGTACATCGGCGGGCCCCACCAGCGCTCGAGCTGGCGCGGGTCGGCCCACAGCTCCCAGACCCGCGTCGGCGACGCGTCGAACTCGGCGGTCAGGGTCATCGTCAGGGCGTTGGCGTCCTTGTGGACGGCGGTGACGGTCATGCGTCGGTCTCCTCGCTAGTGGTGATGAGGCTGGTCATCCGCTCGACGCGACCGCGCCAGAGCGACTCGTACTGATCGAGCAGGCCGCGGGCCAGGCTGAGCCCCTCGATGTTGGTCAGCACGACCTTCCGGCGGCCCGTCCGCTCCTTGGTGACGAGGCCCGCCCGCTCGAGCACGGCGATGTGCTTCTGCACGGCGGCGAAGCTCATCGGGTAGTGCCCGGCGAGTTCGGCGACGCCCTCGCGGCCCGAAAGCGCCCGGAGCACGATGTCCCGCCGGGTCGCGTCGGCGAGAGCGGCAAAGATGTGATCGGCGTTCGGCGTGGGTGTCATTGATACAACCATACGGTTGTATCAATGATTCGTCAAGTGTCTTGGCGACGGCGCTCAGCCGACAGACGCGCTGCCTTCAGGTCCCTGATCCAGGACGTTGCGATCCGTCTGCGATCGATCTGCGATCGGTCCATCGCACCTTGGCATCGGCGGCCATGGACCCGCCGCTCGAGCAGCGATCGGAGTCGACATGTCGGTACGGAAATTCGTTTCAGTCGTGTCCCTTACGGTGGTCCTGGCCGCGTGCGGCGGAGCCGGAGCAACCAGTGGGGGAGGTCAGCCAACCGGTGGGGCGGGATCCTCGCTGCCCGTCGGCGGGACCGGGTCGACCGCCCCGGCAAGCGCTGGCGCCGGGCCGGTGACCGGTCACGTCGGCGACAAGCTGACCTTCGCGAAGCTGGGCGGCGACCCCGTTGACGCCACGTTGGTCAAGGTCTTCGACCCCGCAACGCCGACCAACGCGACCGAAGCGCCGCTGGCACCCGGCAATCACTGGGTAGGAGTCGAGGTCATCCTGAACAATCAAACGGACTATCAGAGCGAGCTCTCCGAAATCGACGCGGTTACCTCGGCCGGCGACACAGTCACTACCACCGACCACTACCAGAGCGGGGATTATGTCCTCGGCGACGGCTTCGCCGGCTGCACGCAGACCGCTGGCGGCGAGCAGGACACCCAGCCGTACACCCACTGCGCTGCGTTCGTCGTCCCCGATGGCCGGACGCTTGCCAAGGTCGGCGTCAAGGTTGGCGGCGCGGAGATCGACAGCTCACTCGTGCCGAGCGACCAGGCGACCTGGACCGTGCCCTGAGCTGCCGGCCCGGTCATGGGCTTCCAAACTAGGTCACGGTCGCCGGGTGTATCTCATGGATATCCGGTTCCGCGCGGGGCCCCGGCGGCGTCGATCGTGCCCATGCCACGTCGGCACGTACATGACGCGTTTTGTCATATTCCGCCGCGAGGATGGCGGGGCATTGACGCCGCACGAGGTAGGGACATGTCCGTCATCGACTGGCTGCTCGACTCCGATCCGGCAATCCGCTGGCAGGTGATGCGCGACCTGGTCAACGAGCCGGCGGACGTGGTGGCCGCCGAGCGGTCGAAGGTCGCGACCGAGGGCTGGGGCGCCAGAGTGCTCGCGCTCCAGGCGCCGGATGGCCTGTGGGCCGGCAAGGCCTGGGATCACGACTGGACGGACACGTTCCACGCGCTCGAGCTCCTCCGGCGGTTCGGGCTGGACCCGGCGAGCGAGCAGGCACAGCATGTGGTGAGCCGCGTCAAGGAATATGTCACCTGGGGTGACGGCGCCCCGTTCGTCGCCCCGTGGGCGAGGAATCCGTTCTTCGCAGGTGAAGTCGAGCCGTGCATCAACGGCAACGTCGTCGCGACGGGCGCGTACTTCGGCGTCGACATGGCACCGCTCGTCGAGCGGTTGTTGGGCGAGCAGCTCCCCGACGGCGGCTGGAATTGCGAGGTCGAGAACGGCGCGACGGTGTCGTCGTTCGGGACGACGATCAACGTCCTCGAAGGCCTCCTCCAGCACGAGCGCGCGATCGGCGGCTCAGCCGAGGTCGCCGCGGCCCGCGGGCGAGGCGAGGACTACATGCTCGAGCGCCGGCTCTTCCGCCGGAAGTCGACGGGCGAGGTGATCGACCCGGACTGGCTCCAGTTCTCCTTCCCGACCTGGTACTTCTACGACGTCCTGCGCGGCCTCGAGTACCTCCGCGCTGCCGGTGCCAGGCCCGACCCACGGGTAGCCGAGGCGATCACGATCGTCGAAGGAAACAGGGGAGCAGATGGCCGCTGGCCGCTCCAGAACGTCCACAAGGGCGAGTCGCACTTCGAGATGGACGCGGGGGAGGGCCAGCCGAGCCGCTGGAACACGCTCCGCGCCCTGCGCGTGGCTGACTGGGCGGGCAGGTCTGAGTAGACCGTGGACGTTGACGCCTGGCCTACGATCGGCAAAGTCCAGGAACAACCAGGAGGCAGTTCGATGCCCAGCGCGAAATACGCGGTCACGATCAATCGGCCGCCAAGCGACGTGTTTGCCTTCGTCGCCGATGGCGAGAAGTGTCCCCAGTGGCGGCCCGGCGTCCTGGACATCAAGCGCGTCTCCGGCGATGGCGCCGGCACGAGATACAGCCAGGGCGTCAAGGGGCCCATGGGCCACCGGATCGCCGCGGATTACGAGGTGACAGTGTTCGAGCCGGATCGCCGCCTCGAATTCCAGACGACGACTGGACCGGCTCGCCCCCACGGACGGTACGACCTCGAACCTGTCGACGGCGGCACTCGCCTCACGTTCTCGCTGGATGCCCAACTGACCGGCGTGAGCAAGCTGCTCATGGGCTCGGCCGTTCAGAAGACGATGGACAGCGAGGTCCGAGCGCTCGACAACCTCAAGCGCGTCCTCGAAGCCTGAGTCACGCAGCGCCGGGGTCGAAGCGCTCCACGTACGGGGCTCGCCACTCAGGCGGATCAAATGGCGCCGGGTACCAAGTCGTCGCTTTGGCGATCTTGCCGTCGCGAAGCTCGATGATCGCGACGACCTGCCACGTTTCGCCGTTCGGGTAATGAACCCAGGCGACATAGGTGTAGACGTCGCCCGATCCCTCGATTCGGAGCTGGGTGAACATTGGGGTAAGAACCCAGCGGTCCTCGGCCCCGACGAGTCGCGATCCGGTGGGCTCCACGGTCCCCACCCCGCCGGGGTAATTGCGCGATGCCGCGAGGTAGTTGGCCTTGCCTCGCGTTCGCTCGCCGGACTGGGGCATGTCTTCGACGAAGTCGTCGGTCAGGAGGGCATCCTGAGCGTCGAAATCCTTGTCACGCAGGGCGCGAGCGAATCGCTCGACAATGTCGCGTCCGCTTTCTTGGGCCATCTCATCTCCGAAGAGGGCGCTGCTGGCACCCAGCGAGCTTCTGGCCATTCTATTGGTCGCGAACCCGGGATTCGTGCTCGGGACATCGAAACAGCGGAGGACTCCGCTCCGCTGCTTCGAGACGCAGATTGAACGCTGGGCTCGCGAATGGCCGAAGCCTAGTTCACGATCAGCCCGAATGGCGCAGCGCCGCCGGGGATCGCGAATGGCGATGATCTCCAGGATTGCCTCGCCGTCGCTCATGGGTGTGCCGCGGCCGACTTGATCTCGTTCGCGAGGAGCGCCTCAAGGGCTTCGCGGGCGGCCGGAGCCGAGAAGACGGTGAGACGGTCGCCGGCCTCGAGCCGCACATCGCCACGCGGCACGATGACTCGGTCGCCGCGCGTGATCGAGACGAGGACACTGTCACGGGGCCACGACGCGGCGGCGACTTGCGTCCGAGCCAGCGCAGACGACGGCCCGATCTCAGCCTCGATCAGCGCTCCGGTCGAGCCGACGGCGCGCACCTGCCGGACGTTCGCGGCGAGCGCCCGGCGGTACGCGGCGACAACATCCCGCGAGGAGAGGATCCCGGCGAGCCGCTCCTCGGCGACGACCGGGGCCCAGGAGCGGTGGGCGTCGGCGAGGACCCCCAGCACGTCGTCGAGCGCGTCGTCCGCCGAGATGACCGGACCCTGGACCTCGAGCGTCCCAACCGTGGCATCCGGGTCAGCCCCATCCAGGCTCACGAGGTCGAGGCTTCCCAGGACGCGGCCGTCGTTCTCGACGACGGGAGCCCCCGGAACGCCCGCGGCCACTAGCCGCTCGCGAGCGGTCGAGACGCGCTCGTCAGGATGCAGGATCGCCCGGGGCACTCGCGCTGCGTCCCCGGCAGGGATGGCCGCCATGAGCGGGAGCCCGAAGCGGAACCGGTGGGCAGGGGAGTCGGCCCGGCTGCGCAGCTGCGACGCGTAGATCGAACGGTCGCCGACGATCAGCGTCGCGATGCCGATCGCGAGCATCGCCGGGCCGAGCATCGACAGGCTGTCCGTCATCTCGGCAACCATCAGCATGACCGCCAGCGGGGCATGAGCAATGCTGCCGAACAAGGCCATCATCGCCACGATCACGAACGGGGATGGATCGACCGGCATTGCCGGGGCAACGGGCTCGAGCAGGCGCCAGATGCCAGCCCCGAGCAGCCCGCCGACCACCATGCCCGGCCCGAAGATGCCGCCCGATCCACCGGAGCCAATGGACAGCGAGGTCGCGAGGATCTTGGCCAGCGGCAGTGCAAGGACGACCCACAACGGCAGTCCGAGCAGCGTCTCCCGCTCCAGGCCGGCCTGCACCCAGCCATAGCCCGTACCGAGGACGCCCGGGAGCGCCAGCCCGAGGCACCCGACAGCCACGCCGGCGATGGCCGGGCGAACCTCTCGCGGCAGCGGCCAGCGCTTGAACCACTCGGTCAGACCGTAGAACGAGCCGATGTACAGGCGCCCGACGATCCCCGCAGCGAGGCCGATGAGCGCGTAGTAGGCGAGCTGCCGGGCGTCCGTGAAGCCCGCGCTCGCGACGCGCCCGAAGATCGGCGAGAAGCCGATGATCGCCCCGAAGATCGAAAAGGCGACGATCGACGCGATGAATGCCGGGACCAGCGCCTCGGACTCGACGTCCTCGCGATACGGGATCTCGGCCGCCAGCACGGCGCCACCGAGCGGGGCCCGGAAGATCGCCCCGATGCCCGCGCCCATGCCGCAGGCGACGGCGATCCGGGCATCGCGGGCGTCGAGATCGAGCAGGCGGGCGAGGAATGAGCCGAAGCCGGCGCCGATCTGGGCGGTCGGGCCCTCCCGGCCGCCCGAACCGCCCGATCCGATCGTGATCGCCGACGCGACCAGCTTGATCAACGGAATCCGAGCGCGAATCCGCCGAGCACCGTGGTGGTAAGCGGCGATCGCGGCGTCCGTGCCGTGGCCCTCAGCCTCTGGAGCCAGCCGGAACACGATGATTCCGGAAATGAGACCCCCGAGGCCGACCACCAGCGGAATCGCCCATGGTCGTGCCGCGTCGGTGATCGGCCGGCCGCCCTCGCCGAACGGCGACGCGGGTACGAAGCCGGCAATCGCGCCGAGGAAGGATCGCGTCGCGAGGTCGAGCGCGAGGAAGAACAGGGCCGCCCCCAGGCCGCTGATCACGCCGATCAAGGCTCCGAGAATGACCCACTTGCGCAGGTAGGCGGTGGTGCGGATTCGGCGGCGCACGCCATAGAGGCCCCGGCCATTCACGCGAGCGATCCAAAGGCGCGCGCCAGCCAGGCGATCGTCTCCTGGTCACGGAGCGTCGGTACGCCAACGAGCAGGCTGGCGAGCTCCCGCCGTCGATGGTCGAGAACCCGGGTGCGCAGCGCCGCGCCGTCCGGCGTCAGGCGCACGGTCGTCACCCGCGCGTCGAGCTCGCCCTTCGCCGTGACCACGATGCCGCGACGCTTGAGCCGCGAGATCAGCCTGCTCGCCGGCGATGCATGGCCGCCGATCCGGACCGCGATCTCGCCGATGCTCACGCCTTCGTCCCGCTCGCCCACGATCAGGAGGACGCGCCATTGGACGAAGGTCAGGTCGGCTCCAGCCGCCGCGATCGCCCGATCTGTGATCGCCACCGCACCTCGCACGATCTGCTCAAGGTCCCCGACTCGCCCGCCTTCCATCGTGGGATTGTAGCGCCAGATACATTCCATGTAGAACGGATCTGGGCGAAGCCCGCCATCGAGTCGCCAGGGCCTCGGGAAGCCGCTCTGGCACACTTGAGCCGTGATCGACATCACCCCGGACCCGATTGCCTTCACGATCGGCCCGCTCATCGTCCATTGGTACGGGATCGCGTATGCCGTTGGGCTGATGGCCGCGTATCTCGTGATCAACCATGAGGCGCGCTGGCGTGGCCTGGACGCTGGGCAGCTCGCAAACGGGATGATCGTCGTGGCGGTCGTCGCCCTGATCGGCGGCCGGCTGTATCACGTCATCGACCAGTGGCAGCTGTACAAGGACGACCTGACCAGGATCGTCCTGCCGCCGTACTCGGGCCTCGGCGTGTATGGCGGGATCATCGCCGGCACGATCGCGGCGTTCGTCTACGTCCGCTGGAAGGGCCAGTCGTTCCTGTCGTGGGCCGATGCGGTCGCGCCGGGGCTGTTCGCGATGCAGGCGATCGCCCGCTGGGGCAACTTCTTCAACCAGGAACTGTACGGCTCACCGACGACCCTGCCCTGGGGGATCGCGATCCAGTGCCAGTACCGGACCCAGGGCTATCCCTGCCCGCCGGGATCGGACCCACTGGCCACCCTCGGCCAGCACTTCCAGCCGATGTTCCTCTATGAGTCGATCTCGGGCCTCCTCGGCATGCTGGCCCTGATCTGGCTGGCTCGCCGGTTCGCGACCCGCCTGCGCCCGGGCGATCTGCTGCTGGTCTTCTTCATCTGGTACGGGACGGTTCGTTTCGCCGTCGAGTCCCTCAAGGCCGACAACTGGACGTTCTTCGGCGTCCCCGTCGCCCAGATCATCGCCGCGATCACGGTCGCCGGTGCGGCGATCATCCTCGTTGCCCGCCATTCGCGGGGCCCGGATCCGCGAGAGGCCCCGAGAGGCCCGACCGGTCCCGGCCTAGACTTAGGTCCACCACGATTTCCGGCTGCTGCGACGACGGAGGCTGCACCCGATGATCGATCCAGCTGAGCCGGCCAGCCTCGACGAATACCGGCGCAGTCGAGCCGAGCGGACGCGCCTGTCTCCGCTCGAGCGCGTGGCACCCGGCGTGAACAGCGATGCCTCACGTCTCGGGCTCGCGATCGCGTCGGTCGTCGACCAACGTCGCTGGCACGATTGGGCCTGGCTCGACCAGGACAAGGCCCTGCACCGGCCCTGACCACCTGACGGCAGCCGGTCCACGGGTCCGCCCACGGAACGCGCGTTGGCGAGGATATCCACTGGATATACCGGCCGGCATAGCAAGAATCTCGCGCTCAATGGCCGACGAGCTCCTCCCAGGTTCCGGAGGCGCCTAGTCTTCGTGGCGTAATGGACACGGACTTGATCGGGCGCGCAACCGAGGTCGAGGCGGTCGACCGGTTCCTCGAGCGCGCGCGATCGGCGCTGGCGGGCCTCCTGATCCACGGCGATGCCGGGATCGGCAAGACGGCGATCTGGCGCGCTGCGATCGAGCACGCGAACGAGGTTGGTGCCCGGGTTCTCCGGTCCGCGCCCGCAGAGTCGGAACGGACACTGAGCCTCGGGGGCCTGACGGACCTGCTCTCGACCGTGACCGACGCCGAGCTGGCGTTCCTGCCCGCGGTCCAGCGGCACGCCCTCGGGATCGCCATCCTGCGGACCGAGCCGTCGGGCCAGCTGCCGGACCAGCGGACGCTCTCGGTCGCCACCGCGACGCTGCTGCGCGAGCTCGCGAGCGATCGGCCGCTGATCCTGGCGATCGACGATGCCCAGTGGCTCGACGAGGCCTCCGCGGCCATCGTGGCCTACGCGATCCGGCGCCTCGTCGATCGCCATGCCGGCGTGCTCCTCGCGGTACGCGGCGAGCCGGCAACATCGGTGCTCGAGCTCGTCGCCGGCGTCCCCGATGCCCGGCGGGAGCAGCTGCGCGTGGGCCCGCTGCCGCTCGCCGCGCTCCACCAGCTGTTCCTTGCCCGATCCGGCCGGTCGTTTCCCCGGCTGGTCCTCGTCCGGATCGAGGAGGCGTCGGGTGGCAATCCGTTCTACGCCCTCGAGATTGCCCGTGACCTCGTCCGGTCCGGGGCGGTCGTGACGCCGGGCGAGCGCCTGCCGATCCCGGAGACGCTCGGGGCGCTGGTCGAGGCGCGGATCGGCGCCCTGCCGCCGGCCACCCGTGGGGCATTGCTGCTCGCGGCCGTGGCGGCGGAGCCGACGATCGACACGCTCCGCCGGGCGGATCCCGAGGCGCCGGCGGCGCTCGGGCCCGCGCTCGAGGCCAGCATCGTGGGGGTCGATCGCCAGGCGATCCGCTTCAGCCACCCGCTCCTCGCCCAGGCGGTCATCTCCCTCGCTCGCCCGGACGAGCTCCGGCGAGTTCACGCCACGCTCGCCCGCACGGCCACGTCCGACGACGCGCGGGCCCGCCACCTCGGCGGCGCGACCGAGGGCCGCGACGAGAGCGTGGCCCAGGCACTGGAGGCCGCCGCGGTCGCGAGCCGGGATCGCGGTGCGACGCTCGACGCGGCCTCGCTCTATGAGCGAGCAAGCGAGCTGACACCGGAGTTGCGGGGCGAGGAGGCGATCCGTCGGGCGATGCTGGCGGCCGAGTGCCTGTTCATCGACGTCTCCGAGGTGGTCCAGGCGGACGCGATGCTCGAGACCGCAATCGCGGTGGCGCCGCCCGGTCCCGCCCGGGCCGACGCACTGAGTCTCCGGGCGGTCATCCGCTACTACCACGGCCAGACGCCCGATGCCGTGCGGCTCGGTGACGCGGCGCTCGCCGAGGCCGGCAACGAACCGCTGCTCCGCGCCAAGGTGCTGGGACGGGCGGCGTTTCTCGTGATGCAGATCGACCTCGAGCGTGGGAACCGGCTCGTAACCGAGGCACTGGAGCTCCTGGACGGTGCGGATGCGCCGGCGAACGTCGAAGAGGTCGATCCTGACCTGCTCGCGAACGTCCTGCTCCTGCACGCGAGCTCGGAGTTCGGTCTCGTCCGTGGCCTGCGCACCGACGAGATCGAGCGAGGCCGCGGCCTGATCAGCGACACCGGCCGGTCGTGGGAGCACGACGGCGCCGACGGGATCGACTACGGGTTCGCGCGCCAGCTCGACGACGTGGACCGGGCGATCGCGATGACCGAGCACCTGATCCAGGTGAAATCGGGTCCCGGCGGTGACGACCCGTTCAACCTCGTGTCGCTGTCCGGCCTCCAGCTCTTCCGCGGCGACTGGCCGGCCGCGCGGCGGAGCGCCGAGGCCGCGAACGAGGGCTACGGACGGGAAGGCGCCGACATCTTCCCGTCCTGGCGGCTGCGGGGCCTGGCGCTCGTCGCGGCTCACGATGGACGCACGGACGAAGCCCGGCGGCTCGCGACCGAGGGCCTCGAGCTGGCGCTCGCGAGCGGCGACCTCGCCCTCGAGGTCTACCACCGGCACATCCTCGGGTTCGTGGCGCTCTCGACCGGTGACGTCCATGAGGCGGATGCCCAGCTGACGGCTGCGGAGCGGGCCGCGACCGCGAGCGGGACACGCCACCCGGGCCGCTTCAAGATCGACGGCGATCGCCTGGAGGCTGCCCTGGCGGTCGGTGACATCGAGCGCGCCCCCGCGATCGTCGACTGGCTCGAGCAGGCCGGCCGGGAGGCGCCGACTCCGTGGACCCTCGCGATCGCGGACCGCGGCCGCGGCCTGCTCCAGGCGGCGCGGGGCGACGGTGACGCTGCACTCGACTCGCTCACCCGAGCCCTTGTCGCCCACGAGCGGCTGCCGATGCCCTTCGAGCGCGCGCGGACCCTGCTCGCGCTCGGCCAGGTCCATCGGCGGCGCAAGGAGAAGCGCCTGGCGGACGAGCGCCTGCGCGAGGCGCTCGCGATCTTCGAAACGCTCGGCGCGCCGCTCTGGGCGGACCGAGCGACGGTCGAGCTCGCGCGCATCGGCCTCCGGCCGCGAGCGGCGCACGACCTGACCGAGACGGAGCGCGGGGTTGCCGAGCTCGCCGCCACGGGCATGACGAGCCGCCAGATCGCCGAACGTGCGTTCCTCGCACCGAAGACCGTCGGCAACGTGCTCGGGCGGGTCTACGAGAAGCTCGGGATCCACTCGCGGGCCGAGCTCGGCGCGCGGATGGGGGAGGGGCCGGACGAGGGGACCGAGCGCGACAGATCGGGGTAATCACCCCTTTCGTCGGCAGGCCCTCGAATCTACGGTCCGACACATGGACCGCGACTCAGCCGACGCAGCTCGGACCCGGACGTTCCTCGTCGAGCGCTACTGGCCGGGCGTCGACGAGGCCATCGCTCGCTCGGTCGTCGCCAACCTTGAACGTGCGGCACAGGCCATGACGTCCGAGGGGACGCCGGTCGAGCACGTCGGGTCGATCCTGATGCCCGCCGACCAGGTCGTCTTCTCGATCATCGAAGCCGCTGATGAAGGCGTCGCACGCCGGGTCAATGAACGGGCGAACGTCCCGCTCGACCGGATCGCGGCCGCCGTGACCCTCCACCTGCAGAGCCGCTGAAGGAGATCCCATGCGCTCGAAGCACCGCTACGCCGCGATCCTGAGCCTCACCGTCCTCTTCGCCGCCTGCACGACCGGCGGCGCCTCCGGCACGGTGCCACCTTCCGTGCCGCTTGCTGTCGTCCCGCCCCCTTCGAGCGCGATCGTTCCGCCCTCCAGCGCCTCGACTGCGCCGTCGTCTGCTCCATCGTCGGGCCCCGCGGCAAGCGGTGCGCAGCCCACACCGGGGAGCATCGATCCGTGCAGCCTCCTGACGTCCGAGGAGGCGTCAACGCTCATGGGCAAGAAGCTCGGCGCGGGCGTCAGCGCGACGCTGGATCCCGATCGCGTCTGCACGTTCAAGAGCGGCCTGACCGAGGTCAAGCTCATCCTGGCGCCGCCCGCACCGGATGCCGCCACCGCCCAGGCCTATTGGGACCAGGAGCGCAGCCAGGTGCCGGCTGAGCTGCCGGTCGCGGACCTGAACAACGTGTTCGACCGGGCGGCATTCGGTTCGGGCTCTGCCGGCGGCCTCTCGATCAGCGCCCTGTTCGTCATCCAGGGCACGACATTCTTCGACCTGTTCTGCGCAATGCCGGGCTGCACGGTCGGCGCCAGCGTCACCGCCGCCCAGCTCATCGTCGGCCGGCTCCCGTGACCTGGGGATCGCGCCGATCTACGATGCCGTCGATGGGCATCAACGCCACGCTCGCCGCGTGGCAGGAGTTCTTCGTGGTTCTCGCCGGGGTGGCGGCCGTCCTCCTGGGGCTCGTGTTCGTCGGAGAATCGATCCAGTCGGGCAACCACGTCAGGGCCGGCCGCCACTGGGACCTCGCCTACGCGTCTGCGACGAGCCTCTTCTACGCGCTGGTGATCGCCCTGGCGTTGCTCATCCCCGAGGGGCGGCCAATCGCCCAAGGCGTCCTGGTCGTCGGCTTCGGATTGCTCGGGCTTGAGTCATCCCGCGGCGCCTTCGTCACAGCCCGCAGCGGACAATGGTCGAAGCCGCAGCTCGCCTTCCGCTTCGTGGCGCCGCTGGCGGCGATGATCGTTCTGATCGTCGCCGGCCTCGTGCTCATCGCCGGCTGGGTGCCTGGCGTCTGGCTGACGGCCGGAGCGGCGTTTGCCCAGATCACGGTCGGAACCCAGAACGCCTGGGACCTGCTCCTCGGCGGCACTGCTCCGAGCGACTGACCTCGACCCCGCGATATTTCCTTCACTCCTCGGCCCATCGAAGCCCCCGCTGGAGACGGTTGATCGGCAGGATATCCAGTGGATATACCGTCCGCCCGTGGCAAAGGTGCTGGTCTCGATTCCCGATGATCTGCTCGAGCAGATCGACGCCGCAGTTGCTCGCCGGCTGACGACGCGCAGCGCCTTTCTAGTTGGACGCGGCCGGGCGGCGGTCGCGGCCCTCGGGGCGTTCGAAAGTGGGGAGCTCGTCCGGGCCAGGGCGCGGACGTATGCTCGGGGCCGTGGAGATCGGACGACAGCAGGGCCGGGCGTCGTCCCGGACGGCAGGAACCCGGCGCAAGGCGCACGGCACGCCCGGCGAGGATCCCATCGCCCAGCTTGGCCCGGGCGCTGCCATCCTGCGGCCCGCCGACGCCGTCCTGCTCCAGCGGCTCGCCGGCAACGCCGCGACCACAGCTCGCCTGACGGACGGTGCTGCCTCCGTGCAGCGCCTCGACATCTACGGGCGGTCGGCCGCCCAGGCATCGGCTCTCCCGGCCGAGACGGTGCAGGCGTTTGGCCGGCTGATCGAGGCCGATGACCAGGCGGGCGCGCTCCGCGTCGTCGTGGAGGCGATGACCAGCCGGGGCCAGCTGGATCCGCGGCTCTTGCGAACCTCGGGTGAAGGTGAGCTCTGGGAGATCCGCGACGTCGACGGCTTTCGTGCCGCGGCGTCGTTCCGATCCAGGTTCGCCGACCCCGACAACGCCGGCCGCATGCTGCCAAACCCGCGCTTCACGATCAGTTCGAAGGGGCTGAGCCCTGACCACCTCGACGAGCTGTACGAGAGCATCCTCCACGAGTATCGACACGTGGAGCAGCAGGCCGAGCGCGTCAACAGCACCGAGCAGCAGGCCCAGACCTTCGGCTACGGCGCGGATCCCGACGAGTTCGACGCGTACCTGTCGGAGGTCGAGTTCTCGTACCGGCGAGCTCACATGCAGACGGCCGCGCTCCAGGCCGGCGTCCACTGGGAGTTCCTGTCCGAGGCGAATCGGGCCCCGTTCAAGTCACGCTGGGCGGCCGCGCAGAAGAAGATCCAGCGGGTCCTGGGGAAGCCCGTCAGTGAAATCGTGGCGACGCCGAAGGCAGAGGCTTACCGGCGCCAACTGCGCGAGATGGAGCGGCAGGCGCGCGAGGCCTATGAGCGGGCCAACGGCGGCCACTGAGCCGAGCCTAGGACGGCCGGTTCGAACCTTTCCTGACCAGGTCGGCGATCCGCTTCTCGGTCGCGGGGGTCAGCTTCACGACGGCGAACGAAACGGGCCACATCTCGCCGTCGTCGAGGCCGGCGTCGGCCTGGAACTCGAAGGTCGAGTAGCGCACCTTGAACTTCGACTTCGGCTTGAAGAAGCAGATCACCTTGCCATCCATCGCGTACGCCGGCATCCCGTAGTACGTCTTGGGGACGAGCGCCGGGACGGTCTCGAGGACGAGCTCGTGGATGCGCTTCGCCATCGCCTTATCGTCCGCGGGCATCCCGGCGATCTTGGCCTGGACGTCGGCCTCGCCCTCGGCGCGCTCCTGCTCGGGCGTGAGCTTGCCCGACTTCTTGCGCTCTCGAGCGGTCTCCTGGACCGCCGCGCGCTCTTCCTTGGTAAATACGTTGCCTGATGCCTTGGCCATGGCTATTCGTCCTTTCACTTGACGCGCCGCCCCGCGACCGTCGAATGCTCGCCGAGTTCGATTGGTCGACTCCGACTCTACCGACTCCGAGCCACCATCCGCTTCTTCGATCCTGATCGATTGCCGTGCGACATCGCCTCAGGTTGCGTTGCGCTACTGGCTCGCCGAAGGCGGCAGGACGTAGCCGCAGGCCACCCACACGTCCGGAGTGGCTGAGTCACCCCAATAACCACCCTCGATCTGCCAGGCCTGGCCGGTCCGAGCGATGACCGCGGCAGCGAGCTGATGGCCTCGATCACTGCGGCGGGACTGCCGCCGGCGCACGCCGGAATCGCGGTCGGCCCGATCGTGGTCCGGGACGGCGACGTCTACGGCCACGGTCCCGTCGAATGCGATACTGAGACATGCCCGTTCGCACGGTGATCGAACACGGACCGAAGGACAAGCGCTCGGTGGCGTTCGCCCTCGACTGGCCCGGGTGGAGCCGGGGCGCAAAGACCGGCGAGCTCGCCGTGGAGACGCTCGAGGCGTATCGGCAGCGCTACCGGCCGATCGCGGACCTCGCCGGCCTGGCGCGCGAATTCCACGCTGCCGGCCCACTGGAGGTCGTGGAAGAGCGGGTCGGAACCGGATCGGTCGACTTCTGGGGCATCTCCTTCTCGCCCTCTTCGACCGAGCATGGGCCGCTGGGCGAGGCGGAGCTCGAGCGAGCGATCACCCTGTTGCAGGCGGCCTGGGCGTATTTCGACGCCGTCGGCGCGCGGGTCTCGCCGGAGATGCGCAAGGGCCCGCGCGGCGGAGGCCGCGACCGCAACCGGATCATCCGCCACACCATCCGCACCGAAAGCGA
>JANWLH010000042.1 GCA_025450915.1 Candidatus Limnocylindrales bacterium
CGAGGCCGGCGGCGGGTTCGTCGAGGAGGAGCAGGTCGGGCTCGGCCATCAGCGTCCGGGCGATCAGGACCCGGCTCGTCTCGCCCGACGAGAGGCTGCCGAACGAGCGTGCCTCGAAGCCGGCCAGGCCGAGGCGGGCGAGCCCGACAATCGCCCGATCCCGGTCCGCCTTGTCGAACGCGGTCCACCAGGGGGCCAGGGCGGCATGCCGAGCGGTCATCACGACGTCGAGAGCGGGGAGGCTGGGCTCGATCTCGGCCGCCAGTGCGGCGCTCACGTAGCCGATCCGGCGGCGCAGCTCGCGGGCATCCGTCCGGCCGATCGTCTCGCCGACGACGCCGACCGTGCCGCGGCTCGGCCAGAGATACGTGCTGGCAATCCGCAGGAGGGTGGTCTTGCCCGAGCCGTTCGGGCCGACGACCGCCCAGCGCTCGCCCGGACGGACCGTCCAGTCGATGTGGTCGACGATCCAGCGGCCGTTCCGGCGCACGCCGACACCGGCCAGCTCGAGGACCGGGGTGGCGCTCAGAGCGACCAGGCGAAGAGGATGTCGGGTGCCCGGAGAGCCGCCCGGCAGAATGCGACGAGCTCGCCCGCGAGCTGCCGGATCCACGGCTTCTCCTCGCGGGGCAGGGTGCCCAGCTCCTCGTCGAGCAGGTCGATCCAGCGGCCGGTGACCCGGTCGATCTGGCTGTCGTCGAGGCGGGCGATCGCCTCGACCCAGCGGGGATCGACCCGCTCGATCGTCCGGTCGCCGGCGGCCGCGCCGCCCTGCCGGCCCCCGGGCCTGCCCGCGCCGACCCTGTCGAGCTCCCGGCGCGCGTCGAGGAAGTCCTGGGGCTCGTCGGTCCCGGTCACCGAGCGGGCTGCCTCGCTGAACAGGTCGAGCCAGGTGGGATCGAGGCCAGCGCCCAGGGCCAGGTGGGCGGGAAAGCGGCGCCGGTCGGCGAGTCCCGCGAGGTCGTCGGTCCCGATCGTGATCAGGATCTCGTCCTGCACGCCGGCGACGAGATCCATCAGGGCGGCCATCAGCGGCCGGCCGCGGCCTGGGCCTCGATGAAATCGATCATGTCCAGGTCGCCCGGCGAGTGGCCCGCCGCCGTCAGGAGGACGGCCGCCTCGCTCCGATGCTGGGTGCCGTGATTGGCGAGGTGGGCGAGGTACCGCCAGAACGGGGCCTCGTCCTCGACGGCCGCGACCTCGTCGTCGGTCAGGCCGGCCAGCCAGGCCTCGAGCGCCCGCAGGCTGGCGCCCCGGGCGTGGACGAGGATCCCGCCGAGGCCCCGCTCGCCGATCGCATTCGGCGCCGACCAGGTCGTCTCGTCGATGCCCTCGCAGGCGGCCAGGACGCGCTCGGTCGCCCAGCGGTCGTAGGCGAACAGGAAGCGCAGGTCGGCCGCGTTCAATCGCCCACCCCGTGGGCCTGCTCGAAGGTGAAGCGGACGATGTCGAGGTCTCCCGGTGAGGCACCGGCGGCGGTCAGGATGACGGCCGCCTCGCTGCGGTGCTGCGTGCCATGGTTGATCAGCTGGACCATCGCCTGCCAGAGCGGCGCGCCGGCATAGGCGCGATCGAGGCGGTCCTCGTCGAGCCCGGCAATGAACGTCCGGAGGAGCAGCCACTCGGCCTCCCACGCTTCGCGCAGCTCGTCGCTCCCGATCAGGGGCTCGTTCTCGCGAATCGCGAGGGACGGCCGGTGGCCCTCGAACCCGGTTCGCCAGCGCTCGTGGACGCCGAGTGCGTGGACGAGGATCCCGCCGATGCCCCGCTCGCCGATCACCGAGTCGGCGGACCACTCATCGGGGCCCAGGTCGAGGCTCGCGTCGAGGACCTGGCCGGTCGCCCAGCGATCGTAGTCGAAGAGGAAGAGGACCTCGGACGGTCGCATCGCCGGCCGATCAGGCCCGGTAGCCCGCGGCCCGCAGGATGGCCGGGATCTCGGTCGGTGAGCCCGCGACCCGGATTCCGGCCGCTTCGAGCGCGGCGATCTTGTCCGCCGCGGTCCCCGAGCCGCCCGAGATGATCGCCCCGGCGTGGCCCATCCGGCGTCCTTCGGGCGCCGTCCTGCCGGCGATGAACGCCGCCATCGGGACGCCCCGGAGGTGCTCGGCGGCCCACGCCGCGGCTTCCTCCTCGGCCGACCCGCCGATCTCGCCGATCAGCACGATCGCGTCGGTCTCGGGATCGGCGGCAAAGAGCTTGAGGACGTCGAGGAACGTCGTCCCGATGATCGGGTCGCCGCCGATCCCGACGCACGTCGACTGGCCGATCCCGGCGTCGGTCATCGCCTGGACGGCTTCGTAGGTGAGCGTCCCCGATCGGGAGACCACGCCGGCGCCGCCCTCGCGGTGGACCGAGCCCGGGATGATCCCGACCTTCGCCCGGCCCGGCGAGGTTGCCCCGGGGCAGTTGGGTCCGATCAGCCGGGCGCCGGCCGCCTGGACGACGGCCACCGCCCGGAGCATGTCGAGCGCCGGGATCCCCTCGGTGATGCAGAAGATCGTCTCGATCCCCGCCCCGGCCGCCTCGAGGATCGCGTCCGGCGCTCCGGCCGCCGGGACGTAGATGCAGCTCGTATTGGCGCCCGTCTCGCGGACGGCCTCGGCCACCGTGTCGAAGACCGGCACGCGCCCGTCGAGCGTCTGCTGGCCGCCCTTGTTGGGCGTGACGCCGGCAACGATCCGGGTCCCGTAGTCGAGCATCGCCCGGGAGTGGAACTCGCCCTCCCGGCCGGTGATCCCCTGGACGACCAGGCGGGTCTCACGGCCCACGAGGATGCTCATCGGTCCGCCGCCGGGTTCGTGAGGGGTCCGGTCCTCGCGGCGGCGCCGGCGGCGGCGACCGCCTTGGCGGCGGCGTCGTCGAGGCTCGACGCAGTGGCGAAGTGGTTCGCCTCGAGCAGGGCGGCGGCCTCCTCGGCGTTCGTGCCCACGATCCGGACCACCATCGGCACGTCACGCGCCTGCACGGCGCGGGCCTCGATCAGGCCCCGGGCGACCTCGTCGCCGCGGGTGATCCCGCCGAAGATGTTGACCAGGATCGCGGTGACCTGCGGATCGGCCAGGATCAGGCGCATCGCGGCCGCCACTTTGTCGGCCCGGGCCCCGCCGCCGATGTCGAGGAAGTTGGCCGGTTCGCCGCCAGCCCGCTTGACGAGGTCCATCGTCGTCATCGCCAGCCCGGCCCCATTGACCATGCAGCCGATCGAGCCGTCGAGCTTGATGAAGTTGATGCCCTCGTCGCGGGCCTGCCGGTCGACCGGATCCTCTTCGTCGAGGTCCCGCAGGGCCTCCAGCGCCGGGTGCCGGAAAAGGGCCGAATCGTCGAGGGTGATCTTCGCGTCGAGGCACGCCAGCCGTTCGACCGGGCTGCCGTCGGCCGCCGTCTCGCGGACGATCGCCAGTGGATTGACCTCGACGAGATCGGCGTCATTGGCCAGCATCGTGGCCACCAGGCCCTTGGCGACCTGGACGAAGTCACGCAGGTGCGGTCCGCCGAGGCCGACGGCGAAGGCCAGCTGGCGCGCCTGCCAGTCGAGCAGGCCGAGGTGGGGATGGGCCTCGAGCCGATGGATCGCGCCGGGATTGACCTTGGCGACCTCCTCGATCTCGACGCCGCCTTCGGCCGAGGCCATCACGACGATCCGCCGGCTCACCCGATCGAGGATCGCCCCGAGGTAGTACTCGCGGGCAATGTCGGCGGCCGGGCCGACGAGCAGCTTGCGAACGGGGATGCCCTTGATCTCGAGGGCCAGGATCGCCTTCGCGGCGGCTTCCGCGGCGCCGGCATCGGCGGCCACCTTGACCCCGCCGGCCTTGCCGCGGCCGCCGACGAGGACCTGGGCCTTGACCACGACCAGGCTGGCTCCGGCGGCGAACGCCCGCTCGGCGGCAGCTCGCGCCTCCGGGGCCGAGCGGACCACCTCCCAGGCCGGCACCGGCAGGCCCTGCGCCAGGAGGAGGGACTTCGCGTCGGCTTCCTGGATCTTCACGCGGGCAGGTCTCCTGGGACGGTCGGACCGGGTCGTTCCGGGCCGGGAAGGGGATGGTACCGCGCCGCTCGTCCGGAGGGGCACCGCAGCCGGCCGGTCGAGGCCGGCGTTCGGTCTAGAATGGCGGCCCGAGGACCCGCAGCCGGTCGGACCCGGCCGTCGGGTCACAGCTGTTCGTCAAACGACTGCCCTGAATCGAACTCGCCAGGGAGGACCCGTGCTGATCCGCTATCGCGCCCGGGAAGGGATGCTGGCCTGGGCATTCCACCGGATCTCGGGCGTCGCGATCTGGGTGTTCGTGATCTTCCACGTGATCGACATCTTCCTCTCGGGTGCCGACCCGGGCGCCTACGACACGGTCCTCCAGATCTACGCCAGCCCGATCGGGCGGCTCGCCGAGACCCTCCTGGGTGCGGCCCTCCTGTACCACGCGCTCAACGGCCTGCGAATCATCGTCATGGACTTCTGGCCCATCTTCACCCGCTACCACCGCCAGCTGTGGTACCTCAACTGGGCGCTGTTCACGATCGTCGGCTTGCCGGTCGCCTTCGTCATCCTCAAGCCGATCTTCGGGCAGTAGGGAGCGCGCGATGACCCAACGCTACTCTCGCTCGGGGAGCGTCCGGCCGACCCGCCAGGGGTCGGAGCGGACGGTCTGGTACATCATGCGGATCACCGGCCTGGCGCTCTTCGTGCTGTCGCTGAGCCACTTCCTGATCCTCCACGTCCTGTATGACCCGAAGGACCAGACGGCGGCGTTCATCGCCAACGTCCGCTGGAGCAGCCTCTTCTGGCGGGCCAACGACTGGCTCTTCCTGACCGTCGTGATCGTCCACGCCGTCCTCGGCATCCGGATCGTCGCCGGCGACTACCTCAACGGCCGCAGCCGGACGGCTGTCATGACCCTCTTCTACCTGCTCGGGCTGTGCCTCTTCGCGTTCGGCACGATCGTCGTTGCGACCCTGCCCCAGCCGCCGGCCTGAGGGACAGATGGACCAGGATTTCGACGCCCTGATTGTCGGCGCGGGCGGCGCCGGGCTGTGGGCCGCCCTGGAGCTGGCCCAGGCCGGCGTGCCGACGGCCGTCCTGACGAAGCTGTACCCGACGCGCTCGCACACCGGGGCGGCCCAGGGCGGGGTTTGCGCGGCCCTGGGCAACCACGAAGAGGATCACTGGGAATGGCACATGTTCGACACGGTCAAGGGCGGTGACTACCTGACCGACCAGGACGCGGCCGAGGTTCTGGCGCGCGAGGCGATCGAGACGGTCATCGAGCTCGAGCACATGGGCCTGCCGTTCAACCGGACGCCGGACGGCAAGATCGACCAGCGCCGCTTCGGCGGGCACACCCGGAACTTCGGCGAAGGGCCCGTCCGGCGCTCGTGCTTCGCGGCCGACCGGACCGGGCACATGATCCTCCAGACCCTCTACCAGCAGTGCATCAAGGCCGGCGTCCAGTTCTTCGACGAGTACCACGTCGTCGACCTCCTGTTCGAGGGCGGCGATGCCGGCGCCGGCGGGCGGGCGGCGGGCGTCGTGGCCTACCGGATCGCCGACGGCGAGCTCCATGCGTTCCGATCGAAGGCGGTCCTGCTGGCGACCGGCGGCTTCGGCCGGATGTTCCGGATCACCTCGAACGCCTGGTCGCTGACCGGTGACGGCGTCGCCCTGGCCTACCGCCACGGCGTCCCGATGCAGGACATGGAGTTCTACCAGTTCCATCCCACCGGGATCGTCGGCATCGGCATCCTGCTGTCCGAGGCCGCCCGCGGCGAAGGCGGCTACCTGCGCAATGATTCGGGCGAGCGGTTCATGGCCCGCTACGCGCCGACGCTCATGGAGCTGGCGCCCCGGGACATGGTCAGCCGGGCGATCTACATGGAGGTCCGCGAGGGGCGGGGGATCGGCGGCAAGGACTACGTCCACCTCGACGTCACCCATCTCGGGCGCAAGGTGATCGAGGAGAAGCTGCCCGACATCACCGACTTTGCCCGGATCTACCAGGGCGTCGAGCCGATCAGCGAGCCCGTGCCCGTCCAGCCCACCGCCCACTACGCGATGGGCGGCATCCCCACCGACCTCCATGCCCGGGTGATCCGCGACGCCGAGCGCACGATCGTGCCCGGCCTGTATGCGGCCGGCGAGTGCGCCTGTGTCAGCGTCCATGGCGCCAACCGGCTGGGCACGAACTCGCTCGTCGACCTGCTCGTCTTCGGCCGGCGGGCCGGCCGCCAGATGGCGCGCGACGTGCGCGGCGTCGAGCTGCCCGTCCTGCCCGAGGATGCGGCCGAGCCCGTGCGCGCCGAGCTCCGGGCGATCTCCGATCGACCGACCGGCGAGAGCGCGGCCCGGATCCGGTCGGACCTGGCCGACGTGATGATGGACAACGTGGGCGTCTACCGGACCGGGGCGCTGCTGTCCGCCGCCCTGCCCAGGGTGCGCGCCCTCCAGGAGCGCTACAGCCGGGTCCACGTCGACGACAAGGGCTCGGTCTTCAACACCGACCTGCTCGAGGCGCGCGAGGTCGGCTACCTGCTCGACTGTGCCGAGACGACGGTCGTCTCGGCCCTCGCCCGCACGGAAAGCCGGGGCGCCCACGCCCGCGAGGACTACCCGGAGCGGGACGACGTGAACTTCCTCCAGCACACGCTGGCGTACCGCGCCGAGGGCGGGCCGCGCCTGGCCTACAAGCCGGTCACGATCACCCGCTTCGAACCGAAGCCCCGAGCGTACTGATGAGCATTCGAGGCAGAGCCAGTACCGTGCGAGTCGAACATGCAGGTTGACCTCCGGATCCTGCGCTACGACCCGGAACGGGACGCCGGTCCCCACTGGGTCTCGTACTCGGTCGAGGCCGAGCCGATGGACCGCGTCCTCGACCTGCTCCACCGCGTGAAGTACGAAGTCGACGGCTCGCTCACCTTCCGGCGTTCGTGTGCCCATGGGGTGTGCGGCTCTGACGCGATGCTCATCAACGGCCGCAACCGGCTGGCCTGCAAGATCCGGGTCGAGCAGCTCGGCCGACGCCGGATGAGCGTCGCCCCGCTGCCCGGCCTGCCGGTCATCAAGGACCTGGTCGTCGACATGGACGGCTTCTTCGCGAAGTACCGGAGTGTCCAGCCGTTCCTGATCAGCAACGGCCCGCCGCCGACCCGGGAGCGCCTCCAGTCGCCCGAGGACCGGGCGCGTTACGACGATACGACCAAGTGCATCCTGTGCGCCGCGTGCACCTCGTCGTGCCCCTCGTTCTGGGCCCAGCCCAGCTACGTGGGTCCGGCGGCGATCGTCCAGGCCCACCGCTTCATCTTCGACTCGCGCGATGAGGGCACCGACGAGCGGCTCGAGATCCTCGCCGACCCGGACGGGGTCTGGCGCTGCCGGACGATCTTCAACTGCACCGACGCCTGCCCGCGGGGGATCGAGGTGACCCGGGCGATCCTCGAGGTCTCCGCTGCGATCGTCGAGCGTCAGGCCTGACCGGCTTCTTGGACGAGCCGCCCGGTGGCGACGGGCTCCGGCTGATCATCCGGACCGACGGCGCCGCCAAGGGCAACCCCGGGCCGGCGTCGTCCGGGGCCGTCCTGATCGACGCGGCCCAGCCCGGGTCCGGCGATCCATTGGCCCGGCCGCTCGCGACGATCAGCGAGTACCTGGGCGTGCGCACGAACAACGTCGCCGAGTACGTCGGTGTCGTCCGGGCACTTGCCCTGGCCCTCGAGCTCGGGGCGACCGAGGTCGACCTGCTGCTCGACTCCAAGCTGATCGTCGAGCAGGTCAACGGTCGCTGGCGGGTCAAGGACCTCAAGATCGCGCCGCTCTACGCGGAGGTCCGGGCGTCCCTGGCGCGGTTCCGGCGCTGGTCGGCCCGCCACGTGCCGCGCGCCCAGAACTCGGCCGCGGATGAGCTGGCCAACGAGGCGATCGACCGGGTCCGGGCGGGCGGGCCGCCGGTCGTCGTCCGCCGGCCGGATCGTCCGCCTGGATCGGGGGCGGCGTAGGATACCCCGGCCAGCGAGGCGTCCGGATGGTCGCGCGGCGGGTCCCTCGGGACTCGTCTCGAGGAAAGTCCGAGCTCCCCAGCGCAGGGTAGCGGGTAACTCCCGCCCGCCGTGAGGCGAGGACCAGTGCCACAGAGACGAGTCCGGCGGCTTCGGCCGGCGGGGTGAAACGCGGCAAACTCTACCCGGAGCAAGGCCAAATAGGAGGGCGCAACCCGTGCCGGGCAACCGGCGCGGGGGAGAGGTGCGCTGCCCAGCCCTCGGGTCGGCCGCATGAACCGGCGGGCAACCGCCGGTCGAGATGGATGACCGTCCCCGCGAGCGATCGCGGGACAGAACTCGGCTTACAGGGCGCC
Organism: Candidatus Limnocylindrales bacterium; assembly: GCA_025450915.1. Taxonomy (GTDB): domain Bacteria; phylum Chloroflexota; class Limnocylindria; order Limnocylindrales; family CSP1-4; genus Palsa-1033. The sequence continues at coordinate 8,346 of JANWLH010000042.1, forward strand.
TCGCTGGCACCTTCGCCGATCGCGGCCCGTCAGTCCTCGTCGGGCCGGAAGATGTGCGGCGCCGTGCAGGCGTTGCACACGGGCGTGGCCGATTCGAGATCGCCCAGGGGGATGGGTACCTTGCGCTCGGGGAAGAGGCACTCGACCTCGTAGATCCGCTCGTCGCCGGCGGTGACCGCGATCAGCCGGCGATACGTGCAGCGGCGGATCCGGGCCTTGGCCAGGTGCGACAGCTCAGCCTCGACCTCGGGCTGGAGCGGCGCCATGGGCAGCTGGATCGCCATCTGAGCTCGCCATCCCTCTCGTGAGCCTGCTGGCGGACCATCCGGCCCGCCTGCCCGCTGACCCTAGCATCGGCCGGGCCGGTCGTTCAACAAGCGGAAAGTACTGGCCGCCGCTTGCCGCCCCCACTTGTCGATTCGTCCATTGACGGATGCCCGCCGGGCGCTATAGTACGCCGCAGTGGCACGAAGTGGTGTCAAGTGGGGAATGGTCCCATGCTTCGGGACCGAACCAGGCGAGACATCCGGCCTGCCTTCGCAGTGCAGACGATTGGGAAACCCGAACGGTGTTCACCGGCGAGTATCGGCACTCGGTGGACGAGAAGGGACGAGTCGCGGTCCCCGCGAAGTTCCGCGTCCAGCTCGATGGCGGGGCCTACGTTGCCCGCTGGCTCGATGCCTGCCTGGCGATCTTCCCGCGCTCGGCGTGGGACGAGCTCGCCGGCAAGGTCGGTGGCCTGCCGATCGGCGATGCCAATGCCCGCACGTTCAGCCGGACGCTCTTCGCCAGCGCCTACGAGGTCGAGCCTGACCGGCAGGGCCGGATCGTCCTGCCGGCAAGCCTGCGCGAGGCCGCCGGCCTGACCACCGATGCCGTCGTCGTCGGGGCTCGCGATCACGCCGAGATCTGGGCGCCCGAGCGCTGGGACATCTACCGCCGGGCGATGGACGCGCCCGAAGCCATGGCCGAGCACCTCAGCGGGCTCGGGATCTGAGGCCCGCCGGGCCGACTACACGCGCTTCCAGGGTCCAGTCGGATCCACCAGTCGAGTCGGAGGAGTGATGGAGGATGGGCATCTGCCGGTCCTGGTGGACGAGGTCATGACGATGCTCGCCCCCGCGCCCGGCAGCCTCCAGATCGACGCCACACTCGGTGGTGGAGGGCACGCCGAACGGATCCTGGAAGCGTCCACGCCCGACGGCCGGCTGCTCGGGCTGGATGCCGATCCAGCGGCGATCGCCCGGGTCGGGCAGCGGCTCGGGCCACGGTTCGGGGACCGGCTGGTCCTCCGGCAAGCCAACTTCCGGGAGCTTGCCGAGGTGGCGCCGGCGGCCGGCTTCGGGTTGGTCGACGGGCTCCTCTTCGACCTCGGCCTGTCCAGCTTCCAGCTGGCTGATCGCGACCGTGGCTTCGGGATCCGGACGGGCGGCCCGCTCGACATGCGCTTTGATCCCAGCCGCGGGCTGCCGGCGTCGGAGCTCCTGGCGAGCCTCGATGCCCTCGAGCTTACGGCGCTCTTCCGGCGCTACGGCGAGGAGCCCCAGGCCGCCCGGATCGCCCGGGCAATCGTCGCGGCCCGGGGATCGGCACCGATCACCACGGCCGAGGAGCTTTCGGAGCTGATCGTCCGGGTCGCCCCGGGCTCCAGTCCGGGCCGCCGCCGGATCCACCCCGCGACACGTGTCTTCCAGGCCCTGCGGATCGCCGTGAATGCCGAGCTCGACGCCCTCGCCGAGGCGCTGACGGCCGCGGTGGATCTCCTCCGGCCCGGCGGCCGCCTGGTCGTCCTCAGCTACCACTCGCTCGAGGACCGCATCGTCAAGCGCTTCTTCCAGGCGGAACGCCGGGGCTGTGTCTGCCCGCCGAGCCTGCCCGTCTGCGTCTGCGGCCGGTCGCCCCGCCTGCGCCTCGTCACCCGGCCCTCGCTCACCCCGAGCGCCGCCGAGATCGCCGCCAACCCGCGTGCCCGGAGTGCCCGATTGCGGGCCGCCGAGCGACTCGCAGCCTGATCGTCATCGAAGGGAGGAGACCCATGAGCAAGCATCACCAGTCCCATCGCCGACGCTCGTATGGGCGCCGCCAGCACGAGATCCACGAGCGCCAGGTCGAGCCGCGCACGCAGCCCCAGGCGGACCTCGACGGCCTCGCCGGTGACGATCACGAGCAGGTCGGCGTCCGGTTCGACGTGCCCCGGGCCAGCCATCGGCTGAGCTTCTCGGTGGGCGATTGATGGCGGTCCAAGCCGGCCGCCTGGGGGGTCGATCGGGCCTGCGGAGTGCCGCCAGCGCCGTTGCCCTGCCGCGCATCGGGCCAGCCGTCCAGCCCCGGCCGCGGACCGAGACAGCGCCCTCGATCGCTCGCCGCCGGACCCGGACTGCGGTTCGTGCCGGCCGCCGGGCGAACCGGGTGGGACTGCTCCTCGGAGCGATCGCCATCATCTTCGTCCTCGGCTTCTTCTCGCTCGCCCAGACCGTCCAGGTCTCGACGACGGCGGTCGACATCGACCGCCTGACGAACGAGCAGGCCGCGCTCCAGGGCCAGCGCCAGCAGGTGATCAGCGACCTCAACCGGCTCGGTGGCGCCTCGGCGATCCGCAAGGAAGGGATCGACCTCGGCCTCGACCAGCTCGGCGCGCCGTTGATCGTCCCGGCCCGGTAGACCAGATCGATCGATGCTAGGTCGGACCGACTCGCGGCGACGCCTCCTCGTCGTCCTCCTCGTCTTCGTCGTGGCCGGCGCCGGCCTGACGGCTCGCCTGGCCTGGTGGCAGGTTGCCCAGCAGCAGATGCTCGCGGCACGGGCCCAGAACCAGACCCTGACCCAGGTCTCGATCCCCAGCCGCCGGGGGACCATCTACGACCGCAGCGGGACGGTCGTCCTGGCGACCACGGTCGACCAGTACATGCTCGAGGCGAACCCCAACCTCCTGGGGACGGACGCCGCGGCCCGCGCCAAGCTGGCCAACGACCTGATCGCGATCATCGGCCTCGACCCGGCCGACGCGTCGGTCTTCAGCCAGAAGATCAACTCGACCCGGCCCTACGTGATCCTCGCCCACGCCCTCGACCAGGCGACGGCCGACCGGTTGCAGGCCGCGATCACCGCCGACGGCGGCGCCGGCGGGGTCGACCTGGCCACCGAGGCGGCGCGCGTCGAGCCGCAGGTCGGGGGCGCCCCGAAGACGTCGCTCGCCGCCCAGGTGCTGGGCTTCGTGAACCACGACGGAGTCGGCCAGTACGGCGTCGAGCAGTACTACCAGAACGTCCTCGCGGGCCGGCCGAAGGTGGTCCTGGCGGCCCGCTCGATCGACGGCCGGCCGCTCATCGACACCGCCCAGGTGGTCGATCCGGGGACACCCGGCCAGGACATCACCCTGACGATCGACGACAACCTCCAGCTGGCCGTCGAGCAGGAAGTGATGGCCGCCTCCGTTGCCGACCGGGCGATCTCGGTCTCCGCCGTCGTCATCGATCCGAAGAGCGGCCAGATCTACGCCGAGGCGAGCTACCCCTCGTACGACGCCAACAACTATGCCCAGACGCCGTCGGGCAACTTCGTCGACCCGGTCGTCAGCGACACCTACGAGCCGGGCTCCGTCTTCAAGATGCTGACCGCCCTGGCCGCCCTCCAGCAGGGCACGATCACGCCGACGAGCATCGTCGACGACACCGGCTCCCTGTCCCTCGATCACGGCACCGCCCGGATCTACGACTCCGACAAGCGGCCGATGGGCAGGATCAAGTTCGAGGACGTCCTGGCCTACTCGCGCAACGTCGGCGCCGCCCGGGTCGCCATGGGCCTTGCCTCCACGACGAACGCGTCCGCCGCGATCCTCAAGGCCACCTGGGACAAGCTCGGATTCGGCCAGCCGACGGGCGTCGACCTCGCCGACGAGGCGAGCGGCACGGTCCATGATCCGGCGATCCAGCCATGGCACCAGGTGGACCTGGCCAACGCCGCATTCGGCCAGGGCGTCGCGGTGACCCTGCTGCAGCTCGCAACGGCCTACTCGGCGATGGTCAACGGCGGCACCCAGGTCACGCCCCATATCGTCGCCGCGATCGGCAGCCAGCCCGTGCCCGCAACGCCGGGTGCCCAGGTCATCTCGCCGACGATCTCGGCAACCCTGACGAACCTCATGTCCTACGTCGTGCACACCGTGCCGTGGTACGCGGCGGGCACGCTGGTCAAGGGCTACGTCATCGGCGGCAAGACCGGCACGGCCCAGATCTGGGATCCCAAGGCCAACCACGGCCACGGCGGCTGGCTGGCCAGCCGCTACAACAACACGTTCGTGGGCTACATCGGCAAGAACGCCCCGCAGCTGGTGATCGCGGTCGAGATCCACGAGGGCAAGCCGCTCGTGGTCCGGCAGGGCGACCTGCCCCTGGCGGTCGAGTCCTATGAGCTCTTCCGGCGGATCGCCACCGACTCGATGAAGACCCTCGATCTCAACCCGACCGGCGCCGCTCCGTCCACCGCGCCCGCCCCTTCGACCGGGCCCCTTCCGTCGGCCGATCCGTATCCGTGATCGCGGGTCATGCGACACTGGCCGCCGTGATCGATCCCCTCGGTCCGCCGCCACGCTCGGGGAGCGAGACCTTCGACGCCGCGGAGATCGCCCGGCTGAGCGGTGGGCGGCTCGTCCAGGACGCCGGCCGGCCGAGCCGCGGCGCCGCCGTCGATTCGCGGCGGGTCGTGCCCGGCAACCTGTTCGTGGCCCTGCCCGGCGAGCGGACCGACGGCCATGAGCACCTCGCCGAAGCGGTCGCCAATGGCGCCGCCGCGGTCCTCGTCAGCCGGCCGGGCCTGCCTGCCGGCGATCTCGCATCGACGAGCGTGATCCGCGTCGGCCGGCCGCTCGACGCCCTCGGCGCGATCGCCGCCGGCTGGCGGAGCCGCTTCGACCCGCTGACCGTGGGGATCACCGGGAGCATCGCCAAGACCTCGACCAAGGAGGCCGTCGCCGACGTCCTCGCCGTCCGCTTCCGGACCCTGCGCAGCGAGGGCAACGAGAACAACGAGATCGGCCTGCCCCTGACCGTCCTGCGCCTCGATCCAGCCGACGAGGCGCTCGTCCTCGAGATGGGCATGTACGTCGGCGGCGAGATCGCCGACCTGGCCCGCATCGGCCGGCCGCGGATCGGCGTGGTGACGGCGGTCCAGCCGGTCCACCTGTCGCGGATCGGCTCGATCGAGGCGATCGAGCGGGCGAAGGCCGAGCTCGTCGAAGCCCTGCCCGCGAACGGGACGGCCGTCCTCAACGCCGATGATGAGCGGGTTGCGCGGATGGCCGCCCGGACCTCGGCCCGGGTCGTCACCTATGGCTTCGCACCGGGCGCGGACGTGACGGCCGAGGCGATCGAGGCGGCCGGCGCCGACGGCATGCGCTTCACCCTGAGAACGAGCGCCGGCCGGCGCAGGGTCGCGTTGCCGAGCCTCGGCCGGCACGCTGTCCACAATGCCCTCGCCGCGGCGGCCGTCGGCGGCGTGGCCGGGCTCGACCTCGACGAGATCGCGAGCGGGCTTGCCGTCGCACCGCCCGCGACGCACCGCGGCGAGCTCGTCCGTCTGGGCAACGTGACGATCGTCGACGACAGCTACAACGCCGCACCGGCATCGATGCGCGCGGCACTGTCCGTCCTGGCCGGGCTGCCCGGCCGGCGCGTCGCGGTCCTCGGCGAGATGCTCGAGCTCGGCGCGGGCCACGAGGCGGGCCACCTCGAGGTGGGCAAGGCCGCGGCCGGCGTCGCCGACCTGCTGATCGTGGTCGGTCCGGGCGCCGAGCCGATCGCCCGGGCGGCCCGGGCCGGCGGGATGAGCCCGGGCCGGGTGATCCAGGTCCCTGACCGGCAGGCCGCCCTCGAGGCGCTCCGGCCGCGGCTGGCGCCGGGCGACGTGATCCTCGTCAAGGCCTCGCGGGGGATCGCCCTCGATCGCCTCGTCGACGATCTGCGCGCGGAGCTCGGCCGATGACGATCGGCACGATCGAGCTGATCCAGGGGCTCCTGATCGCCTTCCTGCTGGTCGTCGTGCTGATGCCGCCGTACATCCGCTTCGCCCGGTCGATCCGCTTCGGCAAGCACATCCGGGAAGAAGGTCCGGAGAGCCACTACCTCAAGGAGGGCACCCCGACCGGGGCGGGCATCCTGATCGTCCTGGTCGTCGCTGCGGTCGCCGTCCTGCTCGGAGCCGTGGGCACGAACACCCCGGACACGTATTCGCCGCTGGCGGCCCTGCTGGGCGTCGCGGCCCTTGGGGCGTTCGACGACTACCTCAATGTGCGCACCGGCGACGGCATCCGCGCCCGTCACAAGCTCATCTGGCAGATCGTGGTGGCCGTCCTGGCCGCCCTGTACATCCAGCGCCACTTCAACATCGACGCGATCCGGGTCCCGTTCGAGGGCGACGTCGTCATCGGGGCGCCGCTGTGGATCATCTTCGCGGCCTTCGCGATCGTGGCCACGAGCAACGGGGTGAACATCACCGACGGGCTCGACGGGCTGGCGGGCGGCACGACCGCCTTCGCGTTCCTGGCCTACATGATCATCGCCCTGCTCAACGTGCCCCACCAGCCGAACCTGGCCCTGCTCTGCGCGATCATCATCGGGGCCACGGTCGGGTACCTGTGGTTCAACGTCCACCCCGCGCAGGTCCTGATGGGCGACTCGGGCAGCCTGTCGCTGGGGGCCTGTCTGGCGGTGTGTGCGCTCATCACGGGTCAGATTGTCGTGCTGCCCCTCATCGGCCTGGTCTTCGTCGTCGAGACGGGCTCGGTGATCATCCAGGTCGCCTACTTCAAGGCGACCGGTGGCAAGCGGATCTTCAAGATGAGCCCGATCCACCACCACTTCGAGCTGTCCGGCTGGGACGAGGAGAAGATCACCGTCCGGCTGTGGATCGTGGGCGTCCTCGCCGGCATGATGGGCGTGACCCTCTTCCTGGCCTCGATCCACGCGCTGGCATGATCGCCATGACCATCGACCTCGACCACCTCAGCCTGGCGGCGGTCCGTTCGGGGGCGCTCGGCGGCCGGCCTGTCGCGGTCCTCGGCCTCGCCCGAAGCGGCGTGGCCCTGGCGCGGTTCCTGGCCGATGCCGGGGCCGCGGTCACGATCTATGACGGCCGCCCGGCAGAGGATCTCGCGGACGCCATCGCCCGGCTCGGCGACCGGCCGGTCCACCTCCTGCTGGGTCCCGAGGCGGATCCCGCCGACGCGCTCCGGGGCATGGCCCTGGTGACCACGTCCCCGGCGATCTCGCCCGACTTCCCGACGACCGAGCCGCGCCTCCGGGGCGCCCTCCAGGCGCTCGTCGCGGCTCGCGCGGCCGGCGATCCGGGGGCCGCCCCGCTCGTCTCCGAGATCGACCTCTTCCTGCGCCTCTGCCCGGCCACCACGCTCGGGGTGACCGGCACGAAGGGCAAGACAACCACCTCGGCCCTGCTCGCCCACCTCCTGTCCGCCGATCCCGGCCACCGCTCGATCCTCGGCGGGAACATCGGCCGGCCGCTTGTCGAGCGCCTCGACGACGTGCGTCCCGACGATCGCGTCGTCGTCGAGCTGTCCGAGCTCCAGCTGCCGACCCTGTCGCGGGGAACGACCGTCGCGGTCTACACGAACGTCACCTCCGACCACCTCGACCGGCACGGCAGCCTGGCCGCCTACCGGCGCGTCAAGCGGCGCCTGGCCGAGCTCGTCGACCCGGCCGGGGCGCTCGTCCTCAACGCGGATGACCCGACCGTCGCGGCGTATGCCGGCCTGGGCACGGCACCGGCCCTGCTCTACCGGCTCGAGCGGCCGATGAACGGCGGGCTCGGGATCGTCGACGGCTGGATCGTCGCCGCGGGCGTCGAGCGCCTGGCGATCGCCGGGGGCGGGCTCGCCGGGACCGGGCCGGGTGGCCGGATCCTGCCGGTCGCCGAGGTCAACCTGCCCGGACGCCACAACGTTTCGAATGCGCTCGCCGCGATCGGCGCGGCCCTCCTGATGGGCCTGGCGCCGGACGCGATCCGGACCGCGCTCGGGACGTTCGAGGGCGTCGAGCACCGCCTCGAGCCGGCCGGCGAGATCGATGGTGTCCGCTTCGTCAATGACTCGCAGGGGACCCAGCCGGACGCCGTGATCGCCGCGCTCCGGTCGTTCCCGGCACCGATCGTGCTCATCGCCGGCGGCCGCGACAAGGGCGTCGACCTGGCGGCGCTCGCGCCGGTCGTCGCCGAGCGAGCCGCGGCCGCCGTCCTGATCGGCGAGAGCGGTCCCGAGCTCGAGCGCCTGTTCAATGCCGCGGGCCTCGGCCGCACGGAGCGGGCCGTGACGCTCGAGGCGGCCGTCGGCCGGGCCGACGAGATCGCCCGCGAGATCCGGGCCGGGCTGGCCGGGGCACGGCCGGAGGATCCCGACGGCGTGCCCCGGGCGACCGTCCTGCTGAGCCCCGCCGCGGCGAGCTTCGACATGTTCCCCGACTACGAGGCCCGCGGACGGGCCTTCAAGGCGGCCGTCGCGGCCCTGGCCGCTGCCCGGACGCGCCGATCGAGCCGGATGGAGGATCAATGAGCGTCGTCACCAGCCTGCTCAAGCCCACGGTCCGCAGCCGGCCGGCGACCGGGCGGAGCACGCCCAACGTCGTCCGGCGCGAGACTCATGCGCCCGACTACGTCGTCCTCGTGGCGGTGGTCGCCCTCACCGCGATCGGCGTCCTCGTCGTCTACTCGTCATCGGCGATGCAGGCCTACGCCGGCTCGTCCAACTCGTTCGCGATCGTCGGCCCGCAGGTGGTCTGGGGCGCCCTCGGCCTGATCGCGATGATGGTCATGACCCGGGTCGACTACCGCCGCCTGCGCCTCTTGTCGATCCCGCTCTACGGCCTTGCGATCGTCCTGCTCATCCTGGTCTTCGTGCCCTCGTTCAACCGGGTCGTCGGCGGCTCCGCGCGCTTCCTGCAGGTCGGCCCGTTGCCGGCGATCCATCCGGCCGAGGTGGCCAAGCTGGCCCTGGTCGTCTACCTCGCCCACTGGCTCACCCGGCGGGGCACCGAGGTGCGCTCATTCTGGCGCGGCTTCCTGCCCTTCCTCCTGATCTACGTGCCGCTCGTCCTGCTGGTCATTGCCGAGCCGGACCTCGGGACCGCCTCGGTCATCGCGATCACGGGCGTCCTGATGGTCTTCGTCGCCGGAGCCAACCTCGCCCACCTGGGCGCGCTCGGTGGGCTCGGCGTGACCGGCGTGGCGGCCTTCATGCTCCACGGCTACCAGCTCGAGCGGATCCGGATCTGGCTCAACCCATGGCAGGACACGACCGGAGCCGGCTATCACGCGATCCAGGGCCTGCTGGCGCTCGGTCTCGGCGGGATCTTCGGGGCCGGCCTCGGCCAGAGCCAGATCGCCGGCGGGATCGCCCTGCCCAACGCGAGCAATGACTTCATCTTTGCCGTGATCGGCGAGGAGTTCGGACTGGTCGGCGCAACGATCGTGATCGCCCTCTTCGTCATCCTGGCCTACCAGGGCGTGCGCATCTCGCTCGCGGCGCCGGACACCTTCGGGGCCTTGCTGGCTGCGGGGATCACGGCCTGGCTGTGCGTCCAGGCGTTCATCAACATCGCGGTCGTGGTGGCGCTGATCCCGATCACCGGGATCACCCTGCCGTTCATCAGTGCCGGCGGCTCGTCGCTCTCGATCAGCCTGGCCGCCGTCGGCATCCTCCTGTCCATCTCTCGAGAAACCGTGGAACGAGGCACCTTCAACAATGCGTCTGATGATCGCGGGCGGCGGAACGGGCGGGCACATCTACCCCGCGCTGGCCGTCGCCCGGTCACTTCGCGCTAGCCCCGCCGATCCGGAGATCTCCTGGCTCGGCGGCCGGCGTGGCCTCGAGGCCGGGATCGTGCCGGCCGCCGGGATCCCCCTGCGCCGGCTGGCCGTCCGCTCGTTGCGCAGCAGCGACCGGTCGGTCCACCTCGTCCTCGATCCGGCCAGGCTGGCGATGTCGGTTCCCCAGGCTGCCGCGATCCTCGCCCGGCAGCGGCCGGCCGCGATCTTCACGACGGGTGGCTACGTGGCCATTCCGATCATCCTCGCCGCCCGGAGCCTGCGGATCCCGGTCGTCATGTGGGACGGCAATGTGATTCCCGGCCGGAGCGTCCGGGCCACCGCCCGGCTCGTCGCCGCGGTCGCGGTCTCGAGCGCGCAGACCTGTGCCACGCTGGCCCTGCCCGAGGGGCGCTGCTTCGAGACCGGGACGCCGATCCGGGAGCTCGAGGGAATCGATCCGCTTGCCGCCCGGGAGCGATTCGGCGTGCCCGCGGGCGGCCGCCTCCTGCTGGTCTTCGGCGGGTCGCAGGCCGTCCGCCGGTTCAACACGGCCGTCGCCGACGCGCTGGGCCGGCTCGTCGAGCGGTTCCACGTCGTCCACGTCACCGGCGATGCCGGCTATGCCGCGGCACTGGCCGGTCGCGAGCTGCTGCCGGCCGCGGTTCGCGATCGCTACCGGCCGTATCCCTTCCTGCGCGCCGAGATGACCCAGGCCCTCGTCGCGGCCGACCTGATCGTCGGGCGAGCCGGCAGCTCGACGCTGGCCGAGGCAACGGCCCTCGGCCGGCCGCTCGTCGTCGTGCCCTACCCGCACGCGGCCGGTCACCAGCGCGCCAACGCCCTGCCCCTGGTCGAGGCCGGAGCCGCTCGCTTGATCGAGGACGAGGCGTTCAATGCGGATTCGCTGCTGGCCGCCGCCGCGATCCTCGACGACCCGGCGGCCCACAACGCGATGGCCGCCGCGTCGCGCGCCCTGGGCCGGCCGGCGGCCGCTGCCGCCGTCGCCGACCTGGTCCTCGCCGCCGCCGAGCACCGGGCCTTCCCCGCGGCGGCCGCGATCGTCCGCCGAGCGCGCGGCGAGCTCCCCGGATGACCACCCCGAGCGGCCAGGCCGCGGCCTTCGATGCGCTCGCGATCGGCACCGAGATCCAGCGCCGGATCGGCGTCAAGACCTCGCGCGACGAGCCCCTCGGGCGCTTCACGACGATCCGCCTGGGCGGACCGGCCGACCTCTTCGCCGTCGCCCACAACGCCTTCGAGCTGCGCAAGCTCGTCCAGTTCGCCCGGTCGCGGGGGCTCGCCCACACCCTCCTCGGGCGGGGCAGCGACGTCCTGATCGCGGACGCCGGGATCCGGGGCCTGGTGATCCAGGACCGCGCCGAGGGGATCGAGATCGAGGGCCGGACGCTGGTCGCGGAGGCCGGCGTGCCGATGGCCCGGGCGGCCACCGCCAGCCAGGTGGCCGGGCTCTCCGGGCTCGAGTTCGGCCTGGCGATCCCGGGCACGGTCGGGGGCGCAGTGTGGGCCAACGCCGGTGCCCACGACTCGACGATCGCGGCGGTCCTCGCCCGGGCGCGGGTCCTGGCGGCCGACGGCAGCGAAGGCCAGCTCACGCCGGCCGAGCTCGGGCTCGACTATCGCGACAGCCGGCTCAAGCATCCTGGACCGGCGGGCATCCCGGAGGTGGTCCTCGGAGCCACGTTCCAGCTCGAGCCGGCCTCGGCCGCCGAGATCAAGGAGCGCCTCGAGGAGATCAAGCGCTGGCGCCAGGAGCACCAGCCGCTGGGCACCCCGAGCGCCGGCTCGTGGTTTCGCAACCCGCTGCCGGACTCGGCCGGGGCGCTGATCGATGGGGCCGGCCTGAAGGGCCTCCGGATCGGCGGCGTCTCGGTCAGCGAGAAGCACGCCAACTTCCTGGTCAACGATCGAAAGGGCAGTGCGACCGACCTGCGGCGCCTCTCGGACCGCGTCCGCGCGGAGGTCGAGCGCAGGACCGGGATCCTGCTCGTCGAGGAGGTCGTCTACCTGGGCGACTGGGGCGACTGGCAGCCGGAGGCGGCGGCATGAGCAGCCGGCCGCCGGTCGTCGTCCTCCTCGGGGGTCCGTCCGCCGAGCACGATGTCTCGATCGTCTCCGGCTCCGCCGTCGCGGCCGCCCTTGGCCGGGCCGGCTACGAGGTCGACCGGGTGGTGATCGATCTGGACGGCCGCTGGTGGCCGCTGCCCGGTGCCGAGGCCACGCCGGCGGCCGGCGCCACGGCCGGGGAGCCGCATCTGGCACCCGCCGACTTCGACGACCCGGCCGCCCTCGGCGCCGAAGGCCCGCTGTCGAGCGGCGCGGTCCTCGAGCGCCTCGCCGCCCGGGAGCCCCGGCCGGTCGTGTTCATCGCCCTCCACGGGCCGTTCGGCGAGGACGGCACGGTCCAGGCGCTGCTCGAGGCGGCCGACCTGCCGTACACCGGCGCCGGCGTGGCGGCCTCGGCGATCGGGATGGACAAGGCGATCTTCAAGCGCTTCGTGCGGGGCCTCGGCCTGCCGGTCGTCGACTGGCGCGAGGTGTCCGCCCGGCGCTGGACGAGCGACCCCGCCGGTGTTCTCGCCGAGCTCGAGGCGTTCGCGTCGGGGACCGGCGATCCGCGCCTGATCGTCAAGCCGGCCCGCCTCGGCAGCTCGGTCGGGATGACCCTGGCCCACGGCCCGGCGGAGCGTGCTGGCGCGCTGGCCACGGCCTTCGAGCACGACACGCTCGCCCTCGTCGAGCGCTACGTGGTCGGGGCCCGCGAGCTCGAAGTGGCGGTCCTGGGCAACG
>JANWLH010000043.1 GCA_025450915.1 Candidatus Limnocylindrales bacterium
CGCATCTCGAACGCCGGAATTTCGATCTCCCGACCGTCATTGAGCCGAATGACGCACCAGTCGTAGTCGTGGAGCTGGTCCTGTGGGTCCTGGCTGAGGACGACGCAGGGGCGCCTTACCCCAGCTCGGGTCCCGGCACCTCGAACGTCGCGGAATCCGGTGAGCTCGTGAGTCGCTTCATCGCGGCATCCTGACCGCTCCACGCGGACACCGCAATGGCCTGAGGCAACTCGGGATCCGGGCGGCGGTCGCGTTCGCCCCTGGCGAACAGAGCGAGGGAATCGTGCCCTCCAGGACCACGCGGCGGGCCGAAACCTGCGAAATGGTTGCGGGTGGCGAACGGAATGGAGAAATGGCCGTCCGACCGCCGCCCGGGGTCGCCGCATTCCCTCGTTCTGTTCGCCCCCAGCGACCTTGCCCGCCCTGTCGCCCGCGGCCGGTGCAGCCCTCCGCCTACGGCTCCGCGGCCGGATCCGGCCGAACCTCGATCCCGAGCTGGGCGGCGAGCTAGTTATGACGGCGGATCGTCCGACCGGCGTGCTGCAGCCAGGGCCGCCCGGACCGCGGCTTCCGTCTCGGCCATCGAGCCGCTCGTGTCGATGATCCTGCTCGCGACCGCCCGGACGCGCTCGGCGAGATTCGACTGGGCCGAGATCCGCGCCGCGGCATCGGCGGCGGCCAGGCCGCGGGATGCCAGTCGTTCGCGCTGGGCCTGCGGATCGCAGGTCACGAGCCAGACCTCGTCGAGCAGTGCCGGATAGCCGGCCTCGACCAGCCGGATCGCCTCGAGGGCGACGATCGGCACGCCCGCCGCCTCGGCATCGCGGATCGTCGCCAGGATCCGCTCGCGCACGACGGGATGGGTGATCGCCTCGAGCCGTCGGAGCTCAGCCGGGTCGCGGAAGACGATCGCCGCGAGCGCGGCCCGGTCGAGGCCGCCGTCCGGTCCCGCGACCCGTGTCCCGAACGCGGCAACGATCGCCGCCACGACCGGCGAACCGGGCGATGTCACCTCGCGGGCGACCTGGTCGGCGTCGATCACGAGGGCGCCGTCCGTGGCGAGCAGGCCGAGGACCGTCGACTTCCCGCAACCGATCGGCCCCGTGATCCCGATCTTGAGCGTCACGGTGCGCGGTCCTCGAGCTCGAGCCAGGCCTCTTCGGCCGCCTCGAGGCCGGCGGTCACGTCGGCCAGCTCGCTCGTGATGCGCCGGAGCTCGACGAAGTTCGAGCCCACGGCGGGATCGCCGAGGGCCAGCTCGAGGTGGCTCTTGCGCAGGCCCAGCCGGGTCAGCTCGCCGTCGACGAGCGCGCGCTGCTTGCGGTAGGCGTCCTTCGAGAGCTTCGGCTGCTTCGGCCGGGCGGGAGGCTTGGCGGCCGCCTTCGCCGGCACGTCCGCCAGCGGCCGGGCGCCGTTGCCCGACGTGCCGGCAGGGCCCCCGCCATGGCCGGGCCGGACGCCGGCCGCGACACCGACCTTCTTCGTCGCGGCGCCGCCGGGACCCGACCCGTGCAGCCGGCGTGCCTCCGCCTCGATCGCCGACGCGGCCGTCCAGCCGACGGCAACGGCCGCCCGCCAGGCCCGATAACCGCCGTCAAAGGGCGCCGCGAGATGATCGTCGACGACCCACAGCCGGTCGCAGACCGTCTCGAGCAGCCGCCGGTCGTGCGACACGACGAGGAGCGTGGCGGGGCTTGCCGCCATGAATGCCTCGATCGCCTCGCGGGCCGGGATGTCGAGATGGTTCGTCGGCTCGTCGAGCAGCAGGAGGTTGGACGGCATGATCCCGAGCAACGCCAGCTCCAGCCGGGAGCGCTCGCCGCCCGACAGGGCCCGGACCTCCTTCAACGTGTCGTCGCCCCGGAACAGGAACCGGGCGAGATAGCTCCGCGCCTCACCCTCGGTGATCGAGATTGCCGAGGTCATTGCGCCAAGGACCGTCTCGCCCGGGATCGCGGCACCGCGCAGCTGGGCGAGATAGCCGATCGAGACGCCCATTCCGATCGTCAGCACTCCATCGAGCGGCGGCAGGTCGCCGGCGATCGTCCGCAGGAGGGTCGTCTTGCCAGCCCCGTTGGGCCCGACGATCCCGATCCGGTCGCCGCGCTGCGCTGCAAGGAAGGGGACGCGGGCGATCGCCAGCGGCTCGGCCGGCGCGGAGAGCGTCGTGGGCGCGTCGCCCTGGGCAGGCTCGGCGCCTTGGGCAGGCTCGCCGTCCTCGGCCTGGCGGAACCGGGGCAGGTAGCCGACGACGAGGTTCTCGGCGCGGACCACGATCTCGCCCGACCGCGATGGGCCGCCGCCGCCAACCAGGGCCGCGGTCGGCAGGCGCAGCTTGCGACCCGCCTTGGGTGCCTCGATCTTCGATTCCTGGAGGCGCGCGAGGCGGGCCTCGTGCTCGTGCATCTTCGCGTACTTGCGGTGGCTCCGGTAGCGCTGGACGAGCTCCTGTTCGCGGGCGATCTGCTCGGCCTGCGTCGCGACGTCCTTGTCGAGGCGGGCGTCGCGTTCGATCCGCTGGCGGTGATAGGCCGCGTAGTCACCCCGGAAGATCGTCAGCCTCCGGTCGCGCAGCTCCCAGATTCGCTCGACGGTCCCGTCAAGGAACGCCCGGTCGTGCGAGGCGACGAGGAGCGAACCGTTGCGCCGCCGGAGGTGCGCCTCGAGCCACTCGAGCGCGCCGAGGTCGAGGTGGTTGGTCGGCTCGTCGAGGAGCATCAGGTCGGGATCGGCGATCACGAGCCGGGCGAGTGCGGCGCGGGTCTGCTCGCCGCCCGAGAGGGCGCTGGGCGGCTTCGTCCACTCGTCGCGGGTGAAGCCCAGCCCCGACAGCGTCTCGTCGATCCGCTGGTCGAGCGTGTACCCCCCGAGGATCTCGAAACGGTGCTGGAGCTCGGCGTAGAGCGGCTCCTCGACCCGGTGGGCATGCTCGAGCTCGCGCAGCCGGGCGCCGAGGTCGATGAGGTCGGCCGCGGCGGAGCGGACCGCCGTGCGCAGGTCCGGGGACGCCATGAAGGCGACGTCGAAGTGCGACTCCTGGGCCAGGAGCCCGAGCGTCAGGCCGCGCTTGCGGCTGACCGAGCCGAGATCCGGCTCGTCGATCCCGGCCGCGATCCGCAGGAGGGTCGTCTTGCCCGCCCCGTTCGGGCCGACCAGTCCGATCCGGTCGCCGAGGGCGATCGCGGCCTCGATCTGGTCGAGGATGACGAACGTGCCGATCTCCCGGGTCACCTTCTCGAGGCGCAGGATCGACATCAGCCGGCCCCGCCCGAAGCGCTCGAGCGCGCGGCGGCTCGCCGCGTCGCGGCCGCCGACCGGGTCCGCTCGGTCGTGCTCGTGGCCGCACCGGGCTTCTGGCTGCCTTCGCCGCCGGTCATCGCCGCCAGGATCGCCCGGCCGCCGGATCGCTTCAGGGCGGCTCGATCTGCCGCGGGGAGGCGCTGGCACCACGAACAGAAATGGGTCGCCCGGGCGCCGATGACGATCCGGCGGATCGGCCGGCCGCAGCGCGGACACGGCTCGCCGGTGCGCTGGTAGACCTGCAGGCGCTCCTGCATCTCGCCATCGCCGTCGGGTGCCGTGTAGTCATCGATCGAGCTCCCCCGCCGGTCGATGGCCTCGGCCAGGATCGACCGGATCGCGAGGTAGAGACGACGCTCATCGGCCGGCCGGAGCGACGCCGCCGAGCGGAGCGGGTGGAGCCGCGCGGCCCACAGCGCCTCGTCGGCATAGATGTTGCCGATCCCGGCGATGAACGACTGGTCGAGGAGGAGCGGCTTGAGGCGCATCTTCCGGGCACGAAGGCGCCGGCGGAACGCGGCCAGCGTGAATGCCGGCTCGAGCGGCTCGGGTCCGTGGCCGGCGAAGACCGCCGTGCCACCAGGCTCGGTGACGAGCTCGCCGGAGGCCGCGTCGCGCTCGTAGAAGCCGACCCGGCCGAACTTGCGGATGTCCCGGAAGCGCAGCTCCCGCCCGTCGGCAAAGGCCAGCGCGAGACGGTTGTACGGATCCTCCGGGGCGCCGGCCGGCACGACGAACAGCTGGCCGGTCATCTTTAGGTGGATCGTCAGCGCCGCCCCGCCCGAGAGCTCGATCACGACCAGCTTCGCGCGCCGACCGACGGCCTCGATCCGGCGACCGCGAACCGCGGCTGCGAACCCCTCGGCATCGCGGTTCCGGAGCGTTCGCCCCCAGGTCGACCGGGCTCCGACGATCTCGGCTCCGACGATCCGTGGTCGGAGGTCACGGACGACGGTCTCGACTTCGGGCAGCTCAGGCATCGGCGGGAACGAGGTCCTCGCGCGGCCGGACGGCCATCCCCTCCCAGTCGTCGCCCACCTTGACGTCGACGGTCAGGGGGACGTCGAGGGCCAGCGCCGTTTCCATCGTCGAGCGGAGGACCGGGATGAGCCGGTCGACCTCGTCCCGGGGCACCTCGAGGAGGAGCTCGTCGTGGACCTGGAGCAGGGGCCTGGCCCGGAAGGCGCCCTCGCGCAGGCGCTCGTCGAGCCGGATCATGGCGATCTTGATGATGTCGGCGGCCGTGCCCTGGATGGGCATGTTGATCGCCATCCGCTCGCCGGCGGCGCGCAGGGTCGGGTTGCGGGCATCCAGCTCGGAGATCGCCCGCTTGCGTCCGAGGAGCGTCGTCACGTAGCCCTGGCGCCGGGCGACCTCCTTGATGTGGAGCATGTAGTAGCTGATCCCCGAGTAGGTCGCGAAGTAGGTGTTGATGAACTCCTGGGCATCGGCCCGGGGGATGTTCGCCCGGCTCGAGAGGCCGAAGTCGCTCATGCCGTAGGCGATCCCGAAGTTGACCATCTTGGCCATCGAACGCTCGTCGGCGGTGACGTCCTCGGCCGCCTTGTGGAGGACCCTGGCGGCCGTCTCGCGATGGATGTCGGCACCTCGAGCGAAGGCATCCCGGAGATGCTCGTCGGCCGACACGTGAGCCAGGATCCTGAGCTCGATCTGGGAGTAGTCCGCCGCGACCAGGGTCACGTCGGGTGCCCCGGCCACGAACGCCCGCCGGATCCGCCGCCCGAGTGGCGTCCGGATCGGGATGTTCTGGAGATTCGGGTCGGACGAGCTCAGCCGGCCGGTGGCGGCGACGGCCTGGTGGAAGGTCGTGTGCAGGCGTCCGTCGGCGGCGATCAACGTGGGCAGGGCCTCGACGTAGGTGGAGCGCAGCTTCGTGTAGGTCCGCCAATCGAGCAGGCTGGCGATCATCGGATGGACGCCCCGGAGGTCCTCGAGGACGGACGCATCGGTCGAATAGCCGGTCTTCGTCTTCTTGCCTTTCGGCAGGTTGAGCTCGAAGAAGAGGACCTGTTCGAGCTGCTTGGGGCTGCCCAGGTTGAACTCGTGGCCGACGCTGGCATAGACCTCGGCCTCGAGCCGGGCAATCTCGATGGCGAACTCGTCGGCCAGGCTCCTGAGCGCATCGCGGTCGAGGGCTACGCCGGCCGCCTCCATCCGGGCAAGGACCGGGATCAGGGGCAGCTCGATCTCCCGGAAGAGCCGATCGAGATTCTCGCGCTCGAGGGCGGCCTCGAGGGGCACCCGGGCCGCGACGGATGACAGGGCCTCGAGGCCCGCCCGGACGTACGGCGGCAGCTCCTTGGCCGGTGGCAGGATCAGGTCGAGCTGCTCGGCGACGACGTCGGCGATCGATTGGCTGCGCAGCGACGCATTGAGGATGTACGCGGCGATTTGGGTGTCAAACGCGACGGGCGTCGCGGGCCCGTCCGGCGCGGCGGCGAAGCGGGCCACCAGGAGCGGCTTCACCTCGTGGCCGACGACGGGAATCTCGAAGCGCTCAATGAGCGCCCGCAGCCGATCCGCGTCGGAGGGCCCCTCGGCGGCGATCACCCGCCCGTCGAGACCCGCCACGGCCAGCGCGACCGGGACGCCCTTGCGCGGCCGTGGGTCATCGGCCAGCAGCGAGACGCCGACCGCGGACTGGGCGGCCAGCCATGGCTCGAGCTGCTCGATCCCCTCGCCCGAGACGATCTCGATCCGGCTGGCCGGATCATCGATGGCCGCGGCCAGGACGCCAGCGAGATCGGCACCCGCCCCGATCCCGGGTTCGCCGGCGGGCACCGGCGCCGCAGCCGTGGCCTCGACCCGGGCGGTCGCGCGAGGGACGCTGGCCGGCGTGCCGCTGTCCATCGACGAGAAATCGAGCGCCAGCTGCAGGCCGGAACCCTCGCCAACAAGCGATTGGCGGCCGCGCCGCGGCCCTTCCCCGGCGCCCCATCCGGCCGCTCCCCGGGGAGCGCCCGGCACCTGGGCGGCGCGCATCGGCTCCTCGCCGGCCATCGTCCCGCGGATCGCTGCCGCCGCCTCGTCGGCGCGCTCACCCTTGAGCGGCGGCAGGCGCTCGATCAGCGTTCGGAACTCGAACTCGCGGAAGAGCCGGATGACGGTCTCCCGGTCATAGTCGCCGAGGCGCGCCGCGTCGAGGTCGAGCTTCACCGGCAGGTCGCGCACGATCCGCATCAGCTCACGGCCCATCAGCACCTGGTCCTTCGCCTCGAGCAGCGGCTCGCGCAGCCGGGCGGGGATTACCTCGTCGATGTGCTCGTAAAGGCCATCGAGCGTGCCGTAGTCACTGACCAGCTTGGCCGCGGTCTTCTCGCCAACCCCGGGCACGCCCGGGATGTTGTCCGACGAATCGCCCTTGAGTGCCTTGAAGTCGATCATCTGGTCGGGCCGCAGCCCGTAGCGCTCGAAGATCCGGGCCGGGTCGTAGATCACCGTGTTCTGGACGCCCATCCGGGTCGTCATCAGGCGGGTCTTGTCGGTGACCAGCTGGAGCATGTCGAGGTCGCCGGTGACGATCGTCGTATCGAGGTCGCGCTGCTCCGCTTCGACGGTCAGCGTTCCGATCACGTCGTCGGCTTCGAAGCCGGCCAGCTCGAGGACCGGGATCCGGAGGGCCTTGACGACCTCGCGGACCTTCGGGAACTGCTCGCGCAGGTCGTCGGGCATCCGCTGGCGGGTGGCCTTGTAGGCGGCGAACTGCTCGTGCCGGAAGGTCGGACCCGCCAGGTCGAAGGCGATGACGGCGTAGTCCGGCTGGATGTCCTGGAACCCGCGCAGGACGATGTTGCAGAAGCCGAACACGGCGTTGACCAGCTCGCCCTTCGACGTCGTGAGGGGCGTGTTGATCAGCGCGAAATATCCGCGGTAGATGAGCCCGTTGCCGTCGAGCAGCATCAGGCGTTCCATCGGCATGCCTCGGCGGAACGAAGGGACGGGAACGTCGTCCAAGTGTACCCGCCGGGGGTCGGTGATCAGGTCGCGCGGCGGGCGGCCCACCTCAGAATGAACAGCGCCGCACCGACCAGGAGCAGGACGAGCGATACGAGGACGAGAGCGGACGGGCCGCTCGGCGCCTCGGCCGCTCCGCCGGTCGACTTGCCCTGTCCCGGATTCGCGTTGAAGACAGGCGCGGGGGCCGCCGAGGCGGGCACGCTCGCGAGATTGCGGATGCCGACAGGCGGTGGCGCGGCCGTCGCAGAGCTCACGTCGGCCGGCGGGTTCGAAGCGGCCGGACCGGCACTCGCGTCCGCCGACGCGACGCTTGCGGCGGGGCTGGGCACGGTCAGCGGCGGAGGCACGGGCGCCGAGGCTGCGGGTTCCCCGCCGTCGACGCCACCGGCCGCACCGGGCCCGTACTCGATCCCCGTGGCACTCGCGCCTGCGTTCGACGAGGCCGGCAGGCCGCTCAGGCCGCCGGCCACCGGTGCCTGCGCCGCGGTCGCGGCCCCACCGGCCTGAAGGAACGACGGCGCACTGGCGAAGACCAGGCCGGCAATCCCGAGAGCCACGAGGCCGGTGGCCAGGGGCCGGGTGAAGGCGAGGCGTGGTTCGCCGAATCGTCCGAGAAGGCGCCGCCAGCCGGTGCGCCGCAGGCGCGTCGCATCGGCGTCGGTCAATCGGAAGTCGCGCGTCCGATGGGGCGCGGGGAGGCGCTCGGTGGCCGCGATGATCGAACGGATGTCGGCCTCGACCTGGGCACACGCCGGGCAGGCTGCGACGAGCGCCCGGGCCCGGCCTGCTTCGGCTTCGGTCAGGTCGCCGGCGGCGAGGCGTGCGATCAGCGTCTCGTCGTGATCGCTGGAGCGATGGGTGAGCGCAGGCATGGCTATCTGACGCCCTCAGCCACGGAACAGTTCCATCCGGTCCTCGAGGCACCGCCGGAGAGCCAGCCGGCCGCGGTGGATCCTCGACTTCACGGTCCCCAGGCTGACCCCGGTCATCTCGGCGATCTCGGTGTAGTCGAAGCCCTCGACGTCGAACAGGACGATGGCGGCGCGCTGGTCGTCGCCGATCGCGGCGAGGGCCGAGTTCAGCGCCCGGACGCGCTCGGCGGTGACCACCTGGCGCTCGGGATCCGCCTCCTCGCCCGCCGGCGGCTGCCACGAATCGTCCTCGAGCTCGGGGTACGGCTGGACGGGTCGCCGCTTCCGGGCGCGCTGGAGGTCCATCGCGGCGTTGACGGCGATCCGGCTGAGCCAGCTCTTGACGCTGCCGCCACGGAACGCGTCGAGGTTCCGATAGGCCGAGAAGAACGCCTCCTGGACGACATCCGCGGCCTGGTCCTGGTCGGGGACCATCCGCGCGACAAGGCCATAGAGCTGATCCTGGTAGCACAGGACGAGGTCGTTGAAGGCCGACAGGTCGCCAGCCTGGGCTCGCTCGACGAGGATGAGGTCGCGCCGCTGTGGTCCGTCATCGGCAGTCGCAGTCGTTCGAAGGTCCCCCACGATCGAAGGGCTCCTCCGGAGCGCGATGGGAAGGCTGGCCGAGTCTAGCATCGTCGTTTGCCCAGACGACGCGCCCGGCGTGCCGGTTCCGTGACGGGTCCCGTGCCCGGAACGTTGTCGCACGTGGCATGACAGAACCGGCTTCCCAGCGGCCTGGGAGGTGGTCGGGCTCGTCCCGGGTCGCGGGTTTCTCCCCGCGCACGCTCAGTCCGGGATGATTCTCGAGCCTCGCGCCGAGGTGGGCCGTTGAAACCGCTCGTTTGTCACGCCGCCTGAAACGTGCGCGCCGCACAGCCGCGGCAGCTCCGGCTCGGCGACGTCCCGAGCCATTGGTTCCCCAGGATCGACAAACGTCGCGTTTTCGGCGCCCTCGCCAACTCGCGACGGTGTCCCAGCCCGAGTTCGTACCCGCCTGTGCTCAGCTCGATCCAAATTCCGGTCTCAGCTGACCGTCGGATCCGCGGCCTGGCGTGAAAGCCGCCGTTTGTCGATCTCACGGAGACATCTGCGTCTGCTGCCGGGGCGCTGGCTCGCCGCGCCGGCGCGCTGCTCCGCCGGCTAGTCCTCGTCGGCCCGGATGATCCGGCGAAGGTCACCTGCCCGGTTGCGCAGGTCGCGGAAGAACTCCGTCTCGGTGATCTCGGCCACCTGGCGGGCCTCGCGGACGTGATCAATCTCGATCCGCAGCTCACGGACCTCCTCGCGGAGGCGCTCCTCGCGGGCCTGGACCTCACGGGCCATGCTCATGAACCGGCGGGCGAGGATGCCCAGGGCATCAGTCCGCTCGGCGACCTCGGCAAGGCTGCCCAGGTCGGCCCGGCCGGCCTCGAGGGCCGCGGCGGCTCCGGTGACCCGCGATACCTGCTCGAGGTATTCGAGCTCGAGGTCGCGCAGCCGCTTACCGGCGAGCGAAGCGTCGACACGGGCCCGCAGGATCGCCGGCTGGAACGGCTTGGGCAGATAGTCCGTGGCGCCCATCTCGATGCAGCGGACGATGCTGTCGAGCTCCTCAACGCTCGAGATGATGATTACCGGCAGGTGGCCGAGGGCCGGGTCGGCCTTGATCGCGGCAAGGGTCGCGTAGCCGTCGAGCTCGGGCATCACCAGGTCGAGCAACACGAGATCGATCGGTCCGGCGGCCAGCCGCGCGAGGGCGACCTGGCCGTTCTCGGCCTCGTCGACGGTGTGGCCCTGGCTCTCGAGCGCCCGGCGCAGGATCATCCGGTTGAGCCGCTCGTCGTCCACGACGAGCACCCGTCCGCCGTCGCTCACGACGCCGGCCGCGATGCTCGGAGCTCAGCCTGAACCGCCTCGAACTCGACCTCGGCGGCGGCCACCATGGCCACTGGGTCATCAACGGTTCCGGCCCTGGCGGCAAGCTCGACGGTCCGGCACATCGCCGACAGGTTGAGGGCGCCCATGTTCGCAGCATTGGTCTTGAGCGAGTGGGCCGGCCGGACGAGGTCGGCCACGACCCCCGAGTTGGCCGCGGTCCGCATCGCCTCGAGCTGGACCGGCGCGTCGGCCAGGAACGTGTCGATCAGCTCGGCCAGGAAGGCCGGATCCCCGCCGGTCGTCGCGAGCAGGCGATCGAGGGAGGGCCGGTCGACGGCCGTCGTGCCGGCCGGAGCCTCGATCGCGGCCTCGGCCGCGGCCACGGCCGCGGGCGCCAGCGTCGGTGCAGGCGTCGGTGTCGACACCCCGGCAACACCTGCCCCGACCGGGACCGCGTCCAGGGCCAGGGCCAATTCCTCGGGCCGGATCGGCTTCGACAGGTAGTCGTCCATGCCCGCGGCAAGGCAGGTCTCGCGGTCGCCCTCCATCGCGTTGGCGGTCATCGCCACGATCCGCAGCGCCCGGTCCGGCCAGCGCGCCCGGATCTGGCGGGTCGCCTCGAGCCCATCGAGCTCGGGCATCTGGATGTCCATCAGTACCACGTCGTACGGGCTGCGCTCGACTGCGGCAACCGCCTCGAGCCCGTCGGCTGCGATGTCGGCGCGGTAGCCCATCCGCTCGAGCAGCCGACTGGCGAGCTTCTGGTTCACGGGGTTGTCCTCGGCCAGCAGGATCCGGAGCGGATGGCGGACGCCCAGCTCCCGATCCACGGCGAGTCGTGGCTGGACCCGCGCCTGCACGTGGATCGGGACCCCCGTCAGGGCCGCGACCACGGCATCGCGGAGTGACTCGGGCTTGACCGGTTTCGAGACGAAAGCCGCCACGCCCTCGGCATCGCGGTCGCGCTGGCCGGGCACCGACAGGACGACGATCGAGGGCGGCCGGGGCAGACCCGCGGCGCGGATCGCCGCGATCAGCTCGAGGCCGTCGAGCTCGGGCATCCGCAGGTCGGTGATCACGGCCTCGAAGGCGGCTGGTGCCACAGTTGCGAGCTCACGGGCCCTGAGCGGGGACTCGGTCGCTGTGACGGCCAGGCCAAGCCGCTCGAGCTGCCCGGCGATGATCCCCAGGCTCGTCGCGTTGTCGTCGACGACCAGGACTGGCCGGCCGGCGATGGAAGCGCCGCCTGGCGTGGCCGCCCCGCCGTGAGCCGCGGCCGCGTCCGCCTCGACGGCAGGCACCCGGATCACGAGCCGGAAGGTGCTCCCCTCTCCGGCGACGCCGCTGCTTTCGGCTACGAGCGAGCCGTCCATCAGCTCGGCCAGGCGGCGGCTGATCGCCAGGCCCAGGCCGGTCCCGCCGTAGCGTCGCGAGATCGACGCGTCGGCCTGGCTGAACGACTGGAAGAGACGGCCGATCCGGTCGGGCGGGATGCCGATCCCGGTGTCGCGGACCGCCACTTCGATCTCCCAGCGATCGGCGCCGTCGGCGTGGCCATCGGCGGGCTCGATCGGCCGGCCGCTGACCGTCAGGACGACCTCGCCCTGCTCGGTGAACTTGACCGAATTCGACAGCAGGTTGAGGACGATCTGGCGCAGCCGGCCGCCGTCGCCGATCACCGTGGACGGCAGCACGGGGTCGAGGTCGTAGACCAGCTCGACGTCCTTCGCCGCGGCAATTGGGCCCATCACGTCGAGGGCGCCCTCGATCGTCTCGGACAGCACGAATGGATGGGCGTCGAGCTCGATCCGGCCGGCCTCGATCTTGGAGAAATCGAGGATGTCGTTGATGATCGTCAGCAGCGCCTCGCCGGACGAGTGGATCGTCTCGGCGTAGTCGCGCTGGTCCGGGTCGAGCGGCGTGTCGAGGATCAGGCCGCTCATCCCGATCACCGCGTTCATCGGCGTCCGGATCTCGTGGCTCATCGCGGCCAGGAATGCGCTCTTCGCCTCGTTCGCCGAATCGGCCTCGCGGCGCGCCGCCTGGAGCTCGACCGTGCGCTCGTCCACCCGGCGTTCCAGGGTCGCCACGTTCTCGCGCAGCTCGGCGGTCATCTCGTCGAAGGCGACCGCCAGGGTGCCGACTTCGTCCGGGGACTGGATGCCGGAGACGGCCCCCAGATCACCGGCGGTCACCCGGCTGGCCGTGGCCGCCAGCGACAGGATCGGCCGGGTGACCCGACGGGCAACGATCGAGACCCCGGCAACGAGCAGGATCGCGGCCAGCAGGCCGACCACGCCGATCGTCAGGGCCAGCTCACGCGCCGGTTCGAACGCCTCGTCCTGGCTCATCTCCGCGAGCAGGCCGGCGCCCCGAGCGCCCATCCAGGTGTAGACCCCGATCACCGGCACGCCCCGGTCGTCGGCGTACAGGCCCTGGCCGTCCTGGTGGTTGACGACGGCATTCTCGATCCCCAGCGAGTCGAGGACACCGGACGAACCGGCCGCAGTCGTGCTCTGGATCAGGCGCTGGTCCGGTCCGACCAGGTAGGTCCGTCCGGTCTGGCCCAGGCCGGTCCGTTGCTGGACGATCTGATCGAGCCGGGCCAGGCTCAGGTTGGCCGCCAGGACGGCGACTCGCTGGCCTGCCCCGTTGTGGTCGAAGAGGGGCGTGGCGACCGTCATCGTGGGCTGGTGGGTCAGGCTCGAGACGTACACGTTCTGGACCGTCGTCTGGGACGAACCGCCGGCGAAGAACTGCTCGTTGGCCTGCGACTTGCCCTCATCCTGGGCGAGTGTCGAGATCTGGATCGTCCCCGACAGGTCGAGGATGTAGATCTCCTCGGCGTCGGCCGTCTTGGAGACCACCGTGCTCAGGTCCGTCCGCAGCTCGTCGGCGGCCTGCTGCTTTCCGGTCGAGCCGGCGGTCGGGTCGAGGAACGTCCGAGCATCATCGCCGACGCCGGGCATCGAGCTGACGAAGACCACGTTGCGGCTCTGCTCGTCGACCCAGCGGTCGATCGCGTCGGCCTTGACCGCGGCCACCGCACTCAACCGGTCGTAGATCGCGTTGGTCAGGTCGCCGGTGGCCCGGACGTAGACCAGTGCGCCGACCACCAGGACGGTGAGCGTCGAGAGCAGCAGGAAGTAGGCGATCAGCCGCGCCCGAAGGCTGCGCCGCCAAGGCCAGACGATCCGGCCGTTCAACGGGCGCGGGCGATCAGCGGACATGGCGGGCGGGTGCCGCCTACGGAACCTTCTGGCCGACGCTCGCGAGGTCGAAGGTGGCCGCGGCGGTCACGAAGTCGATCCCGAAGAACTGGATCGACAGGGCCTTGAGCTTGCCGTTCGTCTCGAGGTCATGGATCGCTCCGTTGATCTTGTCCAGGAATGCGGCCGGCGAGAGGGTCAGGCCGCGGTCGACGTAGCCCGTCTTGTAGGTGTAGAAGGCGACCTGGTCGAGCATCCGCAGCGGCGAGCCGGATTTGATCGCGCCCGCGCCCACCGGCTGGCTACACAGGAAGGCGTCGATCTTGCCCGCGGCGACGTCGGCCAGGCCGGGGATCTCCGAGGCGTAGGTCACCAGCTTCGGATTCGCGACGAGCGGGCTGAGCGACTCGCCGGGCAAGGCCAGCGTGCCCTGGAGGTATTGCTGGTGGGTGCAGCCGGAGCAGGCCCCGATCTGCTTGCCGTCCAGATCGGACGGCTTCTGGTACGGGGAGCTGGCCAGGACGAAGAAGTTGGCCGGCGTCGTGTAGTAGGGCTGGGTGACATACAGGGCGCCCATCCGGGACGCCTCCAGCGCACCGGAGCCCCAGGCGACATCCCACTGGTCGCCCCAGTTGCCGGCGATCACCTGGTCCCAGGGTGCGGTCACGAAGCACGGTTCGAGGCCGAGCTCGGCCGCTACGAGCTTGCCCGTCTCGGCGTCGTAACCGGTCATCTCGGGCGCGGTCATCTGGTTCGGGGCGCACTTCGTCGACGCCAGCCGGGTGGCGCCCTTGACCGCCATCGACTGGGGGGCATAGTCGGGATCCGTCCACAGGACCAGGGTGCCCCGGGCCTCGACCTGGGCCAGCTTGTCCTTGGTTGGATCGCCGTTGGCCGACGCCGGGCTGGCAGTGGAGCCGCCGCAGCCGGCCAGCACCACGCCGATCGCAACGGCAACCAGGGCTCGCCCAAGCAGGCCCTGCGGGACACGAACGGTCATCGCAACCTCCTCCAGGCGCGGACCACAGCCTCCCCGGGCCACGCGCGCCACGTGGTCACGATTGTGCCGGAACGCCGGACAGGGAAATCGTCAGAACTGCAGCCTCGCCGGCGCCCGACACGATCAACGGCGTGTCGGTCCGGCCGCCGATTCGGATTGCCTGCACGTCGCCGACCCCCGCCAGCTCGACGTGCGATGCCGCCGGCAGCGACGAGCCATCGGCGGCGATCGAATGGATCCACAGCTCGAGCTCGCGGCCAGCCCGGGCGGGCAGGGCAACGCTGATCGTGCGCAGTCGGTTCGGAGCGTTGATCACGATCTCCGCGGCGGTCAGCGTCCGATTCCCCGTCGTCTCGCCCAGGCTGATCTGGGCGGAGAGCGGCCGGCCGGCCGACAGCAGCGACAGGACCCCATACTCGGGCGGGCCGGCCTCGACCCGGTATTCCACCACCGTGCGCGGCGCGAACGCGCCTCGTCGCCAGGTGACGAGGGCCAGGGCGATCATCGCCCCGGCCGTGGCCAGGGCGGCGAGCCGCTCGAGCGGCTCATGCCCGATCCACAGGCCAAATGCGATCAGCGAGGCGAGGTACAGGGCCCCGATCAGGAGCGCCGTCACGCGCCAGCCGAGCGCTCCGATCACCCGGCCCGGGATCCGCTCGCCGCGCTTGCGCGAGGCGACGAGCAGGAGCATCGGGAAGAGCCCGCCCAGGAGGGGCAGGGTGATCGTGCCCACGACGTTGAGCGGCTCGGTGAACGAGATCACGTTGGCGCTCAGGAGGGCCTCGACGGCGATGAAGATCGCCACCAGCGGGGCGGCCCGGATCGCGAAGCCGACCAACCGGGCGGCCATGTCCGAGCGGGCGCCCATGAATGGGATGGCCACGATCACCTCGACCATCTGGTTGAAGATCCCGAGGCCCAGGTAGATCGCGCTGAGGCCGACGCCGAGGGTCACGTAGATCGTGCCGAAGGCATCGACGACTGGGCCGACACGGGCCGCGAGGGGGGTCAGTGCGGTGCCCTGGTAGCCGTCCAGGGCGCTGGGTCCGACGGCCGCGGTCACGGCCAGGACGAACGCGATGTAGACGACCATTGCGGTCAGGATCGCCGCCACGTTGCCGGCCATCAGATGCCGGCCGCTGGGGTCCCTGGCCAGGACGACCTTGGCCGCATGACCGGCCGAGGTGTGCCCGAAGTAGGCAACCAGGGCGACCCCGAACATCACCTCCAACAGTGACGCATCGAGGGTCAGGCCGACCTGCACGGCCGGCGGTCCTGCACTGCCGCCGGCGGCCCCGAGGGCCAGGACAGTGATCAGGATGATCAGCCCAAGGTTGATCAGCCCGACGGCGACGGCCAGGGCCACCGTCGCATCGAACGCGCCGCGCCACAGCACGACCAGCACCACCACGAAGAGGAGCGCCGCGCAGATCGTCGTGGGCAGCCCGGTCGCACCCCCGATCGTCGTCCCGAAGCCGACCAGCGCGACGAGGAAGCCGACCGCGTCGAGGGCGAACAGCGCCGGGACCGCGACCAGGATCCCGGGCCGGCCGAGGTAATCGCCGACCAGCCGGCCGAAGAAGGCGGTTCCATAGCGCATGTTCCCGTCGCGGGTGATGCTCTCGACGAGGGCCGCAACCGTCAGCGTGTTGACCAGGCCAAAGAAGACCAAAACCACGGCGGCACCGACGGCCCCGAAGCGGGCGAACGCGATCGGCAGGGCGAGCACCCCGCCCCCGATCGTTTCGGTCAGGGTCAGCGCGTAGGCGAGCCAGAACGGCGGCAGGCTCTCGAGCCGGCGGGAGACGCCGGCCCGCCACCAGTGCAGCCGTTGCCGGAGCGGGAGGCCGCTCGTCGCAGCCACCACCAGTGGATGGCCGGCCTGGCGCCGATAGGCGTCGACGACGGCCGGCTCGCTGGCGCCGAGGACCGCCCGCAAGTCGTGGGCCGGCTCGGGCAGGCCGTACTTCTCGACGATCCGGCCGAGGACGGCGGCCCGGAGCGCCGGATCCGGCGGCACCAGGTCCGCCCAGCCCCGGGCGTGGCGGTCGAGGTCCTGGATGCTCAGCCCGGCCAGCGGCGTCCGGCCGGCGGCCAGGGCCGCCAGGAACGACTGCTCGCGGTCGGCGGCCGTTCGCTCGGTCTCGAAGCGGGCCATCGCGTGCCGGGCCCGGGACACGAGCAGGGCCGTCCGGCTCTCGATCGCGAAGAGCAGGGTGCTGGCACGACGGGCCGGCAGGCCCGCCAGGACGCTCTCGCGCGAGAAGGCTGGGGCTTCGTCAGCCGCCATGCTCGACCAGGCTCGCGGCGACCTGGCGGTAGAGGCTCGAGAGGGGATGCTCGGGGTAGCGGGCGACGAAGATGCCCTCGCTGGCGAGGCGCATCAGCTCGTCGGAGTGGGGCAGGATCGCGGCCACCGGGCAGCCATAGGCCTCCTCGACCCGGGCCTGGACGGCAGTCGCGTCGAAGGCATCGGGCAGCTTGTTCACGACGATCCGGATCTTCGGGACCTGCAGCTCCTTGGCCACCCGGGCGGTGATCCCGGTGCCCTCGTAGTCCTGGCGGTCGGGGCGCATCACGATCAGCAAGCTGTCGGAGAGGACCAGCGAGAGCAGCGTCTCCTCGTTCAGGCCCGGGTGGGTGTCGATCAGGAGGACGTCGAGCTTGAGCTGGTCGACGAGGCGCCGGAAGCCCTCGGTCATCCGCTGGGCGTCATAGCCTTCACGCAAGACCCGGGCGATCTCGCCCGGCTTCATGCTCGAGGGGATCAGGTGGATCCGGCCAGTGGCACCGGTGCCGGCTGCGACGGTGACGTCCTGGGCGACCTCTTCGATCGGGCGGTCGTGCCATAGGAAGTCGTTGAGCGAGGCTTCGACGTCCTCGCCGCGCAACCCGAACAGGGCATGGATGCCCGGCGACTGGATGTCGGTGTCGATCACGGCGACGCGCAACCCGCGATGGCAATAGATCGCCGCGAGATTCGCCGTCGTGTTCGACTTGCCCGTCCCGCCACGGAACGAGTGGATGCTGACGACGGTGGCCACAGCGATCCGACTCCTCCGATTCACGAAGCCTGGGGCGGTGCCGCGATCGTACGGCAGCCGCGGGGTCGCCGTGGCGTGCCCGCCCGTGCTCAGCTCGATCCAGATTCCGGTCTCAGCTGACCGTCGGATCCGCGGCCTGGCGAGAAAAACGGCGTCTGTCGATCTCACGGAGACCATCCGCCAGCGGCGCGCTGGGTCGCGGGGTCGGCGCACTACACCGAGGCGGTACGATGGCCGCCGACCCACGCCGAAGTGGCGGAACCGGTAGACGCGACGGTCTCAAACACCGTTGAGGGCAACCTCGTCCGGGTTCAAATCCCGGCTTCGGCACCA
>JANWLH010000044.1 GCA_025450915.1 Candidatus Limnocylindrales bacterium
CGCCCTGGGCGCGGAGATCGGCAGCTTTCTGACCGACGGCCCGCGGCGTGACGAGGCTCGCCGGCGGGCCTATGCCTACGGGCGCCGGATGACCTGGCAGACGGTCGGTCGCCAGTATCTCGGCCTGTTCGCCAGGGTTGCCGTCGGTGGCGGCGTATCAGGGCGGCACGTCGATCCCGGATCCGGGCTGGCCGTCGCCCCACTGGATCGGGAGCGCACCTCGCTTGGCTAGGGCGACGTCGCCGCGTCCGATCGGCGCCCCGGAACGGTCGCACGGCGAGCGGCCGCCGCCGATGTTCGGGCCACTCCCGGGAGTCGTTCGAACCCATCTCGACGAGCTCACCGGAAGCTTCGGCATCTACCAGCACGCTCGCGGGCGCCTGCCCGATCCGGGCCAGGGCTACTGCACCGACGATGTGGCCCGGGCGGCGGTGGTCGACATCCTCCACGGCCGCCAGCTGGGCCGGCCGGTCGTGGCCGAAACGCTCGACCGGAGCATCCAGTTCCTGGCCGGCGCAATCGTCGCCAAGACGAGCCGGATGCGCAACTTCCGGGACGACGATGGCAACTGGCTCGAGCGGGAGGGATCGCCAGATGCCCACGCCCGGGCCGTCCAGGCGCTCGGGGTCATCAGCGGAGATCCCGTCGACGACGCAGCCAGCCGGGCGGCATCGGACCTGCTCGACGAGATCCTGCCGGTATCCCTCGAGCTCACAGGCCTGAGGCCGTGGGCGCACGTGGTCCTGGGCTGCATCGCTGCATCGGCAGGCAGACGGCCCCATGGCTCTGCCCGGATCGTCCTCGAGGAGCTGACGGGACGCCTCCACGATGCCTTCGAGGCAACAGACGCCGAGTGGCCGTGGCCCGAGCCACAGGTCACCTACGAGAACGCCATCCTCGCCCAGGCGCTCGTGGAAGGCGGCCAGCGCCTGGGCTACCCGGCGATGGTCGACCGTGGCCTCGCCACCCTCGACTGGCTTCTCAACCAGCAGGTCAGCGCGTCCGGCCACCTGGAGCTGATCGGCAACCAGGGCTGGTGGCCGCATGGCCAGGAGCCTGCCCAGTTCGACCAGCAGCCAATTGACGCTGCCTCGATCGTGGAGGCCTGCGCGGCCGCTTGGCGGGTGACCGGGCAGCCGGCCTGGCTCACCGAGATGGAACGTGCCTATGGATGGTTCCTGGGAGCCAATGCGCTCGGGATCTCCGTGGCGGAGCCCGACCGGGGCGGATGTGGCGACGGCCTGAGCTCGGTCGGCGTCAATGCCAACCAGGGTGCGGAGTCGACGCTGGCGTGGTTGACGGCCGTCGAGTGCGTTCGCGCCTGCCGCGTGGACGAGCTCTCCTAGCGAGCTCGCCTAGTCCGTTTCGTCCTCCGCCTCGAGGGGCAGGGTGAACCCGAACTCCGAGCCGCCTCCTGCCCGTCGGTGGGCCCAGATCTTGCCACCCATGAGCTCGATGAGCTGGCGGCTGACGAAGAGGCCGATTCCGGCACCGCTGACCCGGGCCGCGGTCTCCCGCGAACGGAAGAAGAGCTCGAAGACGCGCTCGAGGTCCTCGGCCTGGATGCCCGGACCGGCGTCGAGGACCTGGATCTCGACGAACCCCTGGTCGTCCGATCCCCGGGCGACCGAGCCGGCAATGCGGATGGGGCCTTCCGGCGGACCGTACTTCGCGGCATTGCCGACGAGGTTGCGCAGGACTTGCTCGACGTAGGTCAGCTCGGCCCGGACCGGCGGCAGGTCGGGCGCCAGGGCGATGTCGAGGACGAGCGACGGCTGGCGGCGCTTGATGTCCTGGGCGACGCGGTCGACGACCCGTTGGACGAGGACCGGTTCGTCGCTGATCTCGAGGCTGCCGCGCTCCGCCCGGCTCAGGACCAGCAGGTCCTCGATCAGCCGGATCATCCGCTCCGCCTCCTCGCGGACGTCGTGGGCCACCTCGCTACCGCGTTCCGGACCCAGGTGGCCGCGCTCGAGCAGCTCGGCGCCACCGACGATCGTGGTCATCGGCGTGCGCAGCTCGTGCGACAGCACCTCGATGAACGCGTCCCGGATCTCCTGGACCTGCCGTTCGGCAGCGAGCAGCCGATCACGATCGGCGACAGCCAGCTCGAGCCGCTCTTCGCGCTCCTGGACGAAGAAGCCACGCTCCTCGGCCCGTTGCTGGGACGCCCGCAGGCGGTCCGTGAGCAGGCTCGCGACGACGCAGGCCAGGGCGAAGAGTGCCAGCCGGCCCAGCTCGAGACCTGATGAGCCGGGCGGGTCGACGAAGACGATCGGCTCGCCGAGGGAGCAAACCAGGGTGGCCAGGAGTCCGGGGCCGAGGCCGCCCCGCCAGCCGACGATCGCGACCGCGATGAAGTCGATCGGGAAGCCGATATTGCCGCCGAGCGCCCGATTGATGCCGAAGGTCAGGGCCGTGGCGATGATCGGTACCGCGATCGCCAGGCCGTACGCAACGAAGGCCCCGCGGAGTGCGTCCGGAGGTCGCCTCCGCGTCAGGGCCGTCATGGTTCCCCGAGTCTAGTTCACCAGTCGCGAGAGGCGAACCCCACGGGTCAGGGCTGAACGAACCGTCACGGCGAGGGGGACCACCGAGATCGCCAGGATCGCCCGTGGTGCGCCCGCCAGGAAGAGTCCGGTGGTGATCCCGGCGCAATAGCCGACCGCCGCGATGACCCCCCGGTCCGAGAGCAGGTCGAGCTGGCCTTGGGCGGCGTCCAGCGCGGATCGTGCCTCAGCGACGGCATCGGGCAAGTGGTCCGCGACGGAGCGCCCACGCTCGAGAACCGTTCGGAAGCCCTCATCGACATCCGAGCTCGACTCGCTCAGGTCAGCCGTTGTTCCATTCTTCGCCATTCGTCTGGCCTCCTTCGGCACTGTGGTCTCAGGATCGAGGTTCGATCAGGGGCAGGTCGACGACGTGCTCGGCAACGAACCACACCTGGAGTTCGTGGCGGCGCAGGACGTCGCCCATCAGCAGGTCATTGCTGCCCCAGTCCTTCGACTTCTCGGTCGCCTCGATCGCCGCGCGCACCTTCTCGATGATCGTCTCGTGGGCGTCCAGCAGGCGGTCGATCATGACCGGCACGTCTTCGGCGCCGTTTGGCGGCCGTTCGATCGTCGTGATCTCCGCGGCGTGACGCGGGTCGCCGACGGCGATCCCACCCAGGCTCTGGACTCGCTCCGCGATCAGGTCAATCAGCTCGAGCTGCTCCGCCGCGTGCTTGTCGAAGAGCAGGTGAAGCTGGTAGAAGGTCGGTCCCGCCATCAGCCAGTGATGCTTCTTGTACAGGCCGTAGAGGATCATCGAGTCGGCCAGGATCTCGTTGAGCACCTGGGCGCTCTGGCCGCGCGCCTCGGCCGACAACGCGATCGGCAGGAGGCGCAGGCGGCCGAATGGCTGGACCTCCGGGCTCCGGGCGCCGAGGCGTGGCTCCGGCGAGCGATTCGACCGCGCCAGCTTGCTGATCTTCGTGGGGCTCATGCATCCTCCAAATCCGCTGTGTGCTCGTTCTGGTGCTGATCAGATCCTCACCGCCGGGCAGGTCCGGGTACGCATGCGCGCCTGAGGCTCGCGCTGCAAACGCGTTGCAAGGTGCGGGCTGGACAAGCGCCGGCGGGCCTTCGATAATCGCGCTCCGGACTCGTCCCTTGATCAGAGCGGGAGGGTCGCCATGATCATCCGACTCCTCCGGGGCCAGGTTCAGGCTGGCCAGGAGGGCAACCTCGTCGATCGCCTGCGCGCTCTGGGCTCAGATCGCCCGACGCCCGCCGGGTTCGTTGGTGCCACGGTCGGATTCCGGCGGGCCAGCGACAGCCTCGGATTCCTCGCCCTCTCGACCTGGGAATCGGTTGAGTCGATCTCGGCCGCCGCGTCGGGACGGCCGGACGGCGCGCTGCCCGGCCAGTCCGCCGGCGAGCTCGAGGGCATCACGATCGACCTCTTCGAGGTCGCCGACGGCCCACCGCTGCCCGTCGATGCTGTCGCGGGCGGCGCGCTCGGAATCATCTGGGCGCGGGTCGCACCACATGCCGAAGCCGCGGCTCACGACATGATCCGGGCCGTCGGGCCGGAGGTCGGGGCTGCCGGGGTTGCCGGGCTCCACGTCGGGCGTCGGGTGATCGGGGATCACACCGAGCTGCTGGTGGTCGCGTCCTGGCGAGATCGTGTGGCTCTCCACGAGTTCGCCCAGCGTCGCGCAAACGGCACCTTCGACCCGGCCTTCCTGCGGCTGATGACCGAATGGCGTTTCGAAACGTACGACTGCCTCGCTCCAGGCTCGCCGTCACTCCCCGCCCCCGGCCCGGCGGTCCTGCTCGCGGACTCCAAGGCCAGATTCGTCGACGCGTCGGTTGGAATCGAGGCCCTGCTGGGGGTCCCTGCCGAGCTCGTCCTCCGCCAGACGCTCGTCGACCTCACACCGCCTGAGCGCCGAGCGGAAGCGGCCCGCCTGTGGGCCGAATTCCTGGCCACAGGCGCGGCCGCCGGAACGTTCGAGATCCTGCGACCCGACGGGACCCGCCTCGAGGTTGCCTTCCGGGCCGAGGCGGACTGCCCGCGCCCAGGCATCCACGCCTCGGTCCTGTCGCCCGCCGACGCCGCTCCCGATCCCCGCGCCGTTCGGGCCCTGGTTGCAGCGGCCTTCCCGGAGTCGGAGGCTGTCGCGGCCTGACCCGGGCACGAAGAAGCGGCTCGGCCTGCCTGGGAGGGAGGGCAGGATCCGAGCCGCAAGAAACATGCTGACCAGGAGCTCAGGGGCAGATATCTGCCCCTGACCGTCAGACCCGGTTGGCTACCCCGCGGCGACCCGACAGGGCGTGCCAGACCACGAGCACGATGACGGCCCCGAAGATCGCCACCAGGATGCTCGACATGTTGAAGCCGGTGATATCGGCGATCCCCAGCACCGAGCCGGCGATGAAGCCGCCGACGACTGCCCCGACGATGCCCAGCAGGATCGTCCCGAGGACGCCCTCCTTACCGCCGGCGATGAGATTGGCCACGAAGCCCGCGATCGCCCCGAGGATGATCCACGCGATGATGCCCATGATTGTTCTCCTGGACTGCGCGGCGGTGTTCCGCCTTGTGGACAACGATGTGGTCCAGGCCACTACGACGATGCACGAGTGGCCTCGCTGCCCATTGCGATGACGTGACAGATCGACCGCCGGCGGGTCGTGGCTCTGCCCTTGCAGATCCATTGCAACCGTATCCCTGGCATTGGGTTCCGGCCGGCGCAGCCGTATGGTGGGCCGATGGTTATCCGGATCCTCCGGACGCGCGTTCGGCCAGACTCAGTCCACGTGTTCCGGCAACGGGCCATCGCCAAGGTGGTTGATGCCCGCAAGGTCGCCGGCTCCATCGACGTTCACGTTGGCCAGCAGGCCGACGGAGCGGCCTACGAGTTCATCTTCGTGAGCCGCTGGGAATCGATGGCTGCGCTGTACGCCTGGGCCGGTGGCCTCGACCTCCTCGCGAGGCCGGTCTACTTCGATGGGCTCGAGGATGGGCTGCTCGACTTCGAGATCCAGCATTACGTCGATCTCGAGTCGACCGACTAGACCTGGTTCGACAGTCGCCGGTACTCGGACCGGAAGTAGCGGTTTTCCGCGTCGGCCGCCTGCCATTCCTCGCTGCCGGGATCGAGCGTCTCGAGTCGACGCTCGACCGCCCGCCACGCCGAGAGGACCTTGCCGATCGTGTAGGCCCGGGGCGCCTGGGCAACCGGCTCGGAGCTGCCCTCGAGGACGACCTCGACCTTGCCATCCTCGCGCGACCAGATGTAGTAGCGCACGCGGGCAAGGCTGCCGTCGGGCAACCGGACTGTGGTCGACCCCACGAGGGGTGGCCGACCGCCGCCTTCCCATGCCGCCGCAAACTCGGCCGACGCCGCCGCGTCCTGCTCGAGGGACAGGCCGCCCGGCGGCAGCGCCTGGAGCTGATCAAAGGTGAGCCCAAGGAGCTCGAGCGCCGCGGGCGTCGCCTCGAGGATCCGGGAGTCGGTGCTCACCAGGATTCGGGCATCGCTCCTGACCATCTGTTGACCGCGTCCCTTCGTGACGTGACCGGCTTTGCGAGGGAGGCCGACAGTACCAGAGGCCGCCGATGCACGTCGACCTGCAATGCGGATGGGAGGTGGATGGTCAGTGGTCGCATGGTTCCGGCCTCAACCAGCGCATACCGTCGGGCCATGCACCAGTCCGTCCGCTCTTTTCCGGCGGTCCCATGGGCCCTCCGGGTGGTCGCCGTGCCGTCGAGCGACGTTGACTTCGCCAGGTACGTCCGGGACCTCGCCGGCGCTCATCTCGACGGACCGGTGCTCGAGGCGAGGATCCGCCTGCGCTACCCGCGGGCACGGGTCCATCCCAACGACCTCAGTGGCCGCGACGCGGTCTGGTACGCCTACCGCGATGGGCATTGGGAGCCTGGACAGTCGAGCTGATCGATCGAATGCGGGCGGCGCGGACGTGGGCGTTGCCCTGCCGCTCGCGCCGGGCCCGGAGAGCTAGCCCGTTGCGGAGTACCCTCGGCGTATGACGTTTCACCTGCGCCCCGCATCCAAGCCCTTGTTCGAGCGCCATCAGCACAATCCGATCATTACAGCGGCCGATCTGCCCTACGCATCCAATGCCGTCTTCAACCCTGGCGCGGCCCTCCTCGATGACGAGACGATCCTCCTGCTACGGGTCGAGGACCTTCGCGGCATCTCCCATCTCCAGGTTGCCCGGAGCAAGAACGGCGTCGACAGCTGGCGCTTCGATCCCGAGCCATTGCTCAGCCCCGAGCCCGACAGACATCCCGAGGAGTTCTGGGGCTGCGAGGATCCCCGCCTGACGTGGCTCGCTGAGCGCGACGAGTGGGTCATCGCCTACACGGCCTACAGCCGACGGGGCCCGCTCGTGTCCCTGGCGACGACAAAGGACTTCAGGACGGTGAAGCGGCTCGGCCCGGCCATGCCCCCGGAGGACAAGGACGCGGCCCTCTTCCCTCGGCGCATCGATGGTCGCTGGGCGATGATCCATCGCCCGACGCCACTCCGCGGTGGTGCCCACGTCTGGGTCTCGTACTCACCGGACCTGCGTCACTGGGGCGACCACTCCCTCCTGATCGAAGCCCGCGATGGAGCCTGGTGGGATGCCGGGAAGATCGGCCTGGGGCCTCCGCCGATCGAAACCGATTCTGGCTGGCTGGTGATGTACCACGGCGTCCACCTGACGGCCAGCGGTCCCATCTACCGGGTCGGGTTCACGATGCTCGACCTGGAGGATCCGACGATCGTCCTGCACCGGAGCGACGAATGGGTCCTCGGGCCGGCGGCCATCTACGAGCGAGAGGGCGACGTCACCCAGGTGGTCTTTCCGTGCGGCTGGACAGTCGACCCCGAGAAGGACCGCCTCAACCTCTACTACGGGGCCGCTGACACGAGTGTCGCGCTCGCAACGGCGTCGTTCAGTGACGTGCTCGCGTACGTCGATGGCTGCCCGCGCTCCGGCCGGCGCCGCTCGGACGACGCGGTCGTCTAGCGGGCCGGCGCCGGCCGAGGAGCTGCCGGGACGCCTGTCAGGTCTTTGCAACGGCTTGGGCAACGGGACACCTGCTCCCGAGACCATCGCCGAGCGACGCTCGCCCTCCACCCTCTGAAGGAGCGCGACCGTGAGTCCCGACCCA
>JANWLH010000045.1 GCA_025450915.1 Candidatus Limnocylindrales bacterium
CGCGATGACCGTCGAGCTGATCACCCCGATCGCCCTCGAGATCGGCCTGCGCTTCGCGATCCGCGAGGGCGGCCGGACCGTCGGCGCCGGCGCGATCACCTCGATCGCCGAGTAGGACGATGGCAAAAGTCGAGAACCGGCCGGTCATCCTCCTCGCCTGCACCGAGTGCAAGGAGCGGACCTATACCACGCGCAAGAACAAGAAGAACGATCCGAGCAGGCTCGAGCTTCGGAAGTATTGTCCGCGTGACCGCCGTCATACCCTCCACCGGGAGGCGAAGTAGCGATCCAGCGGAGGCGCGTAGCTCAATTTGGCAGAGCTCTGGTCTCCAAAACCAGTGGTTGTCGGTTCGAGTCCGGCCGCGCCTGCCATCCCCACCCACA
This sequence comes from Candidatus Limnocylindrales bacterium, assembly GCA_025450915.1. Taxonomy (GTDB): domain Bacteria; phylum Chloroflexota; class Limnocylindria; order Limnocylindrales; family CSP1-4; genus Palsa-1033. Next base: position 385 of record JANWLH010000045.1, read on the forward strand.
TCCGTACCCATGAAGAAGGCCTCACTCACGTGATCCAGCGTTTCCGTCGATATCTCGACGAATCGTGGTCCGAGCTGAAGAAGGTCTCCTGGCCGACCCGCCAGCAGACGATCAACCTGACGGTGCTCGTGTTCATCGTCAGCCTCGCCGTGGGCGTCTTCATCTCGATCTTCGACTTCATCTTCACCCAGGGCCTGACCCTGCTGAGCGGGCTGGGCTGAGATGACCGACGTGACCACCGAGACCCGGATCCCGGCGCCCGAGAAGCACTGGTACGTGATCCACACCTACTCGGGCTACGAGAACAAGGTCAAGGCCAACCTCGAGCACCGGATCGAGTCGATGGGCATGGAAGATCGGATCTTCCAGGTCCTCGTCCCGATGGAGGACGAGATCGAGATCCGCCAGGGCCAGCGCCACACCGTCCAGAAGAAGGTCTACCCGGGCTACGTCCTGGTCGAGATGATCCTGGACCCCGACTCCTGGTTCGTCGTCCGCAACACCCCGGGCGTGACCAGCTTCGTCGGCGGCGGCAACATCCCCGGCCAACGCAACGAGCCGATCCCCCTGGCCGAGCACGAAGTCAAGCAGATCCTCCGGACGATGGGCGTCGAGACGCCCAAGTACCGGGTGGCATTCACCAAGGGCCAGAGCGTCCGCGTCACGGACGGGCCGTTCGCCGAGTTCATCGGCACTGTCGACGAGGTCAACCCCGAGCGGAACAAGGTGAAGGTGCTCGTGAGCATCTTCGGCCGGGAGACGCCCGTCGAGCTCGACTTCCTGCAGGTCGAGAAGCTCTGACCATCCCCGCCCCCGGGCGGACCTGACCGAGAGGCGCAAGCGTGGCCAAGAAAGTCCGAATCATCCTGACCCTCCAGCTGCCGGCCGGCAAGGCGACGCCCGCGCCGCCCGTCGGCACCGCGCTGGGACCCCACGGCATCAACATCGTCGAGTTCACCAAGTCGTACAACGAGAAGACGGCCGACAAGGCCGGCCAGATCATCCCGGCCCAGATCACGGTCTTCGAGGATCGCTCGTTCTCGTTCATCCTCAAGACGCCGCCGGCGGCTGACCTCCTGCGCAAGGCGGCCGGCCTCGAGAAGGGCGGCGCCACCCCCAAGCGGGAGACCGTCGGCAAGGTGACCCGCGACCAGCTCCGCGAGATCGCCGCGGTCAAGATGGTCGACCTCAACGCCAACGATGTCGAGGCGGCCGCCCGCCAGATCGAAGGAACCGCCCGGAGCATGGGCATCGAGGTCGTCGGCTAGGCCGCCGGCCGCCAGCAGCTACCCGCCGGCAGCGAACCAGCCGGCCGTCCACCCCGCGCCAGGGGAAGGCGGGACACGCCCGCCGCCGCGAAAGGAAGCGCACGAACGATGGCTCACGGCAAGAAGTACAACGAAGTCGCCAAGCTGATCGACCACGATCAGGTCTATGCCCCGGCTGAGGCGGTGGACCTCGTCAAGCAGACGAGCGTCGTGAACTTCGACCCCACCGTCGAGGCCCACGTCAAGCTGGGCGTCGATCCCCGCCACGCCGACCAGATGGTCCGGGGCACGGTCGTCCTGCCCCATGGCACCGGCAAGACGGTCCGGGTGGCCGTCTTCGCCCAGGGCGAGAAGGCCCAGGAGGCCCTCCGCGGCGGCGCCGACGAGGTCGGGGCCGAGGACCTGGTCAAGAAGATCGAGGCGGGCTGGCTCGAATTCGACGTCGCCCTGGCCACCCCCGACACGATGGGCATGGTCGGCCGCCTCGGCAAGATCCTCGGCCGGCGGGGCCTGATGCCGAACCCGAAGTCAGGCACGATCACCTTCGACATCGAGCGCGCCCTGCGCGAGGTCAAGGCCGGACGGGTCGAGTTCAAGGTCGACAAGGGCGGCATCATCCATGTGCCGTTCGGCAAGGCCGGCTTCAGCGCCGAGCAGCTCAACGAGAACCTGGCCACGCTCATCGACGCGATCAACCGGGCGAAGCCGGCCGGCGCGAAGGGCCACTATCTCCAGGGCCTGACGATTGCCAGTACGATGGGCCCCGGAATCCGGGTCGACGTGCCGGCCCTCCTGGCGGTTGCCGCCGCGGCCTGACCGCCCGGCCCGCCCACGACACGCGGTGGCGGTCCCGATCGCGAGATCGGGCTGCGTCGCCAGACAACTGAACAACGACGGACGCCCAAGACAGCCTGCGCCCGCGGACCGTGATCCCTTCGCCACTCGGCGAATCGTGACGGTCGGGGCTTGAACCGCCGAACGGATCGGAGCCGGGACGACCGGCACCGGGGACGCCGGCGAGCACGCCGAGGCAGGACGAGCCTCCCTTCGCGGGGAGTGCGTCGGCCCCTGCGGACGCGATTGGACCGTCGCAGGGGCAGACCCGCCCACGGGCCGGGTCCGCACCACCCGCCGCGCGCCGGCTGCGCGCCAGAACATCGGAGGTATCCATGCCGACCGAGGCCAAACGGGAGACCGTGGCCGAGCTGCGTGAGGAGCTCTCGCGCAACCCGACCCTCATCATCTCCGAGTACCGCGGCCTCAGCGTAGGCGACCTCGCCGAGGTCCGGCGATCCCTGCGCAAGCACAACGTGACCTATCGCGTGGTCAAGAACCGGCTCATGCGGATCGCCGCGAACGACGCCGGCCGGGAAGCCCTCTCGCCGCTGCTCAAGGGACCGAGCGCGATCGCGTTCGGTTCGGGCGACGAGAGCGCGGTGGCCAAGGCGGTCATCGACGCGACCAGGCCGTTCAAGGTGATCAAGCTCAAGGGTGCCGTCCTGGGTACCCAGGCGATCGACGCCGACGGGCTCACCCGGCTGGCCGCCCTGCCGTCTCGTGACGTGCTCCTGGCCCAGCTGGCCGGGGCGCTCGCCGCGCCGATGGCCAACATGGCCGGCCTCCTGGCCGCTCCGCTCCGTGACATTGCCGGCGGCCTGGCCGCCCTGATCGAGCAGCGCGGCAGCGCCGCCTAGCTCACCTGACTGAGGAGAACAACGTCCCATGGCCACGATTACCGCAGACCAGATTCTCGATGCGATCGGGAGCATGACCGTCCTCGAGCTGTCCGACCTCAAGAAGGCGTTCGAGGACAAGTTCGGCGTCACCGCGGCGGCACCCGCCGCGGCGGCCGTCGCCAGCGCCCCGGCCGCCGCCGCCGAGGCTGTCGCCGAGGAGCAGACCGAGTTCACGGCCACCCTGACCGAGATCGGCCCGAACAAGATCCCGGTCATCAAGGTCGTTCGCGAGCTGACCGCCCTCGGCCTCAAGGAGGCCAAGGACCTGGTCGACGCCTCGCCCAAGGCGGTCAAGGAAGGCGTCACCAAGGAGGAGGCCGAGAAGATCAAGGCCGCCCTCGAAGAGGTCGGCGCGAAGGTCGAGATCAAGTAGCCCGAGCCCAGCGCGGGCCCGGTCGGCCCGCGGGACCAAGGTCCCGCCCGACCGGGTCAGCCGCCTGGAACGATCGGGTGGTGGCGAACGTCGCCGCCACCCTGTTTGACATGGCGCCGAATCGCGGTATCCTACTCTTTCTGTGATCCTCGCTTTCCCCCTTTTCCCCATCCTCCTCCGATAGGAGCGATTCATGCTGTCTGCTGATTCGTCGCCCAGGGCGACGAAGGCATCCGCGCGCACCTCGTACGCCCGGATCCCCGAAGTCCTGCCAATCCCGAACCTGATCGAGCTCCAGCTCGACTCGTTCCGCTGGTTCATCGCCAATGGGCTCCGGGAGCTCTTCGACGAGATCAGCCCGATCAAGGACTTCACCGGCAAGGTGATGGAGCTCCAGTTCCTCGACTACGAGTTCGGGATCCCCAAGTACACCGAGCTCGAGTGCCGGGCCAAGGACCTCACCTACAGCCAGCCGCTCTACGTCAACGTCGAGCTCCTGATCAAGGAAACGGGCGAGATCCAGCGCCAGCGCGTGTACATGGGCGACTTCCCGGTCATGACCGACCAGGGCACGTTCATCATCAACGGCGCGGAGCGGGTCGTCGTCAGCCAGCTCGTTCGATCGCCCGGCGTGTACTACAGCGCCACCGAGGATCCCACCAGCGGCCGGACCCTGTTCAGCGCCAAGGTCATCCCGAACCGCGGCGCCTGGCTCGAGTTCGAGACCAGCAACAAGGACCTCCTGTCGGTCAAGGTCGACCGCAAGCGCAAGATCGCCGCGACCACCCTGTTGCGGGCGGTCGGCTTCGAGACGAACGAGGAGATCGCCGGCCTGTTCACGAACGTGGACACGGACCCCGACCACCCGTACGTCACCTCGACCCTCGACAAGGACCTGACGAAGAACCAGCACGAGGCGCTGATCGAGGTCTACAAGAAGCTCCGGCCGGGCGATCCGCCCACCGGCGACAACGCCCGCCAGCTCGTCGAGAGCCTCTTCTTCAACTTCCGGCGCTACGACCTCGGGCGGGTCGGCCGCTACAAGTTCAACAAGAAGCTCGACGCGGTCACCCGCCGGATGGGCATCGAGCTCCAGCGCGACGAGCGGACGATCACCCGCGAGGACATCGCGGCGATCGTCGGCCACCTGATCGAGCTCAACATCGAGGCCGCCAAGGCGCCCTCCGAGCAGCGCTGGGGAGCCGATGACATCGACCACCTCGGCAACCGCCGGATCCGGGCCAACGGCGAGCTGATCCAGAACGCGTTCCGGATCGGCCTCCTGCGGATGGAGCGTGTCGTCCGCGAGCGGATGACGATCCAGGAGATCGACAAGGCCACCCCGAACGCCCTGATCAACATCCGACCGGTCGTGGCCGCGATGAAGGAGTTCTTCGGCGGCAGCCAGCTGTCCCAGTTCATGGACCAGACCAACCCGCTGGCCGAGCTGACCAGCAAGCGCCGCCTGTCGGCCCTCGGGCCTGGCGGCCTGTCGCGCGAGCGGGCCGGCTTCGACGTCCGCGACGTCCACCACAGCCACTACGGCCGGATCTGCCCCATCGAGACGCCCGAAGGCCCGAACATCGGCCTGATCGGCTCGCTGGCCACGTACGGCCGGATCAACAGCTACGGCTTCATCGAGACGCCCTACCGCAAGGTCAAGCGGACCGTCGCGTTCGACGATCCCCGGCTGACGGAGTTCGAGGCCGGCATCGACCTCGTCGCCAAGGACGGCACCGTCGTCGTCAAGGCCGGCAAGAAGCTCGACGCCGCCGCCGCGGCCGAGCTCAAGAAGCAGAAGGCCCAGGCATTCCCGATCCGGCCGATCGTCACCGCCGAGATCGAGTACCTGGCGGCCGATGAGGAAGAGCAGCACGTCGTGGCCCAGGCCAACGCGCCGCTCGACGCCGCCGGTCACTTCCTGGCCGAGCGCATCCCGTCGCGCTACCGCGACCAGTTCCCCGAGGCGCGCCCGAACCAGATCGAATACATGGACGTCTCGCCCAAGCAGGTCGTCTCGGTCGCCACGGCGCTCATCCCGTTCCTCGAGCACGACGACGCGAACCGCGCCCTGATGGGCTCGAACATGCAGCGCCAGGCCGTGCCGCTCCTCGAGCCGGAATCCCCGATCGTGGGCACCGGCATGGAGGTTCGCGCCGCGCAGGACTCCGGCCAGGTCCTCATTGCCCGCCACGCCGGTGTCGTCACGAGCGTCACGGCCGAGCGGATCCAGGTCGAGACGGATGCCGGCGAGCTCGACGAGTACGTCCTGAGCAAGTTCGTCCGCAGCAACCAGGGCACCTGCATCAACCAGCGCCCGATCGTCGATGTCGGCGCCCGGGTGGCTGCCGGCGACCCGATCGCCGACTCGAGCTCGACCGACCTCGGTGAGCTGGCCCTCGGCCGGAACGTGCTCGTCGCGTTCATGAGCTGGGAAGGCGGCAACTACGAGGACGCGATCGTGATCAGCGACCGCCTCGTCCGGGATGACCTGTTCACGAGCATCCACATCGAGAAGCACGAGATCGAGGCCCGCGACACCAAGCTCGGCCCCGAGGAGATCACCCGCGACATCCCGAACGTCGGCGAGGAGTCGCTCAAGGACCTCGACGAG
>JANWLH010000046.1 GCA_025450915.1 Candidatus Limnocylindrales bacterium
CCGAGCGCACGGAGCGAACGGAGCGAACGGGAGCCGATCCCGTTTGAGCATGTCCCTTTCTTAATCAAACGGTGCGTTGTGGCTGAATCACGTTGTCCGTACCGTTTGGGCTGGAACCGTTAGGACGCGTTCCACCTCCCTCCCTCCGACCGGGAGCGCCGATTGGGCAGGCGCTCCCGGTCTCCCTTTTCCGGGACCCGGCTCGTCGAGCGTCGAGTGAAGGCGCGGGTGATCGCCATCTGTCAGAATCAAGGCAATGGAACTCACCTGGTACGGGCGCACCTGCGTCCGGCTCAAAGGCCGTGACGCAGTCGTAGTCGCCGATCCCTACCAGTCGGTCGTGGGACCCACCGGCCGGGGAATCACGGCCGAGATCGTCACCTACAGCCATCCCGACGACGCGCCCCTGGCGCGGGCCAAGGGCACGACGGCCCGGGACGGGAAGACCCTCGTTCCCGGCAGCCTCGAGGACGCATTCATCCTCGACGGTCCCGGCGAGTACGAGATCCGTCACGTGCTGCTGACCGGCGTCCGGACCTATCGCGACGACGCCCGCGGCGGGGAGCGTGGCCGGCAGACCGCCTTCGTCGTCGAGCTCGACCAGATGCACACGATCCATCTCGGCGACATCGGCCACCTGCTGACCGAAGAGAAGCTCGGCGATATCGGCTCGGTCGACATTGCCTGCGTCCCGATCGGCGGCAACCTGAGCGCCACGCGTGCCGCAGAGCTGATCGCGCAGCTCGACCCGAAGATCGTCGTGCCGATGGCCGTGTGCGAGGACGAGCGCGACTGCGACGAGGCGCTCGCCAAGTTCTTCCACGAGATGGGCGGGACGCCCGGTCCGGCCCAGGCCAAGCTCCAGATCGCGATGTCCGCCCTGCCCGAGGAGACGACGGTCGTCCTGCTGGAGTCCCGCGGCAAGCAATAGCTCCCGGCTCGAGGCGGGCCACTGACCGCCGCGTCAGCCCGCGGGCGGCTTACGCCCGCTGGTAGACGGGGCGTCCGCGCTTGATGACCGTCCGGACCAGGCCGGCCGCCGGCCAGTACGGGATCTGGGTATGGCTGGGCACCCGCCAGATCGTGAGATCGGCGAGCTTGCCGGCCTCGATCGAGCCGATCTCGTCGCCCAGGCCGAGCGCGTGGGCCGCGTTGATCGTCACGGCCGCGAGCGCCTCGGCCGGGGTCAGCTTCAGCTGGAGGCAGGCCACCGTCATGACCAGGGGCAGGTTGGCCGTCGGTGACGTGCCCGGATTGAAGTCCGAGCCGATCGCCAGCGGCACGCCGCGATCGATCAGGGTGCGAGCCGGGGCGTAGTGGTCGGCCATCAGGAACCAGGTCGTGGCCGGCAGGAGCGTCGCCACGACCGGCCGATCGGTGCCGGCCGCGGCCGCCAGCGCATCGATGCCCGCATCCGACGGCCGGGCGAGGTGGTCGGCGGACAACGCCCCGATCTCGGCCGCCAGCTCCGCGCCGCCGGATGGTGCCAGCTCGTCCGCGTGGAGCCGCGGACGCATCCCGAACGCCTCGGCGGCGAGCAGGATCCGCCGCGACTGATCCGGAGTGAAGACCCCGTCCTCGCAGAAGACGTCGGCGAAGCGGGCCCGGCCCTGGGCGGCGATCCCCGGCAGCTGCTCCTCGAGCAGGTGGCGCGTAAACGCCTCGGCCGGATCGCGCCGCCGGCGGAACTCCTCGGGCACGGCGTGGGCGCCGAGCCACGTGGGCAGGACGTCGATCGGGCCCTCCCGGCCCAGGGTGAAGGCCGCCTCGAGGAGGCGCAGCTCGGTCGGCAGGTCGAGGCCGTAGCCGGACTTCGCCTCGATCGTCGTGACTCCGTGACTGAGCATCTCCTCGAGCCAGCGCCGGCCGTGCGCCAGGAGCTCGTCGAGCGACGCGGCCCGCGTCGCCCGTACCGTCGAGAGGATCCCGCCGCCGGCTGCGAGGATCTCGAGGTAGCCGGCCCCGGCCTGGCGAAGGCGGAGCTCGTTCTCGCGGCTGCCGGCGAACAGCAGGTGGGTGTGGGCATCGATCAGGCCGGGGGTGATCGTGCCGCCCTCGGCATCGATCCGGGCAAACCGGGCGAGCGGCAGGTCCTGGGCCTCGAGGCTCCGTTCCACGAGCGCCCGTGGCCCGACGGCCACGATCCGATCCTCCCAGGTCGCAACGATCGGCGCCGCGTCGTCTTCGGGGCCGCCGCCCGGGTCGCTCGAGAGGAGCTCGGGCTGGTCCTGGTTCGCTCCGGCCCGGAGGCCGCCGGAGAGGGTCGCGATCTCAGCGGCGCCGAGGATCAGGAGGCCCATCGAGCGGCCGTCGGTAAGGCCGCCCTCGATGACCCGCAGGGTCACCCGTCACCGCACTGAGCCGCGGCCAGGCGCAGCTCGAGGACCTGCATCGGGCTGAAGTCACGCAGCCGGAGATAGCCGGCCGCCGCCGCGCAACGCTCCTCGACCGGCGCGTCCGGATCGAAGCCCGCGTGATCCGCGACGGCCAGGAACGCGCTGAGCGGGCACAGCCCGATCAGCTCGGATTCGAGCAGCTCGACGCCGTCACCCTCCGCCTCGGTCCGCACGGTGTCCCAGACGAGCCACAGCGGCGTGACGGAGAAATCCAGCAGGTTCATCGAGACCTGGGCGCACAGCGGGTCCTCGAGCGCCACGCCCATCGCCTGGACCCGCGGGAGGCCGCCACCCGACTCCCGGACCCGGCGCGCGATCCGGCGGGCGAGATCCATGTCGGTCGAGTCGAGGTTGATGTTGTAGGCGATCAGGAACGGCCGAGCCCCAACGGCGACCGCTCCGGCCGAGGGATGGGTGCGCGCGGGCCCGAAGTCGGGCTGGCGGCCTTCGGTGGCAATCTCGACCTTGAGGCCCTCGTACTGGCCGCGCCGGACGTCGGCCAGCTTGACCCGATCGGCGCGGGCAGCAGCGGCGGCGTACAGGTAGACCGGGAGGTCGAACCGGCTGGCGATCCGGGCGCCGAAGGCCCGGGCGAGCTCGATGCACTCGTCGAGCGTCGTGTCCCCGAGCGGCACGAACGGGATCACATCAACGGCACCGATCCGGGGATGCTCGCCCGACTGGCGCTCCATGTCGATTTCGCCGACGGCCACCTCGACGGCCAGCTCCATCGCCCGGGTCACCGCATCGGGCTCGCCGGCCAGGGTCAGGACGCTGCGGTTGTGGCTGGCGTCGCTCGTCCGGTCGAGGAGCAGGGCGCCCGGCGTCCCGGTGATCGCGGCGGCGAGGCGATCGACCACCTCGACACGGCGGCCTTCCGAGAAGTTCGGCACGCACTCGACGAGCTTGGCCACGCGATCCATCGTGCCACGTCTGCGCCCTTCCCGGCGGGTTGGCGCTGCGGGCGGGTGGGCTGGCCGGACCCTAAACTACCCGCCATGTCCGAGCCCATGGCGCGCCCGAACCTCTTCCGCCACCCCAATTTCCGGAAGCTGTGGATTGGCGACACGATCAGCCAGTTCGGCACGCAGGTCAGCCAGCTGGCGATTCCCCTCGTGGCGATCATCTTCCTGAAGGCGAGCGCCTTCGAGGTCGCCCTGTTGGGGACCGTCGAGTTCCTGCCCTTCCTCCTGTTCACCCTGCCCGCCGGTGCCTGGGTCGACCGCCTCCAGCGCCGGCCGATTCTCATCACCGGCGATGTCGGCCGGGCGCTCTGCCTGATCTCGATCCCGATCGCCTACGAGCTCGGCGTCCTCACGATCATCCAGCTGTACGTCGTCGGCTTCGCGATGGGCGTCCTGACGGTCTTCTTCGACGTGTCGTACCAGTCGTACCTGCCTTCGCTCGTCGACCGGGAGCAGCTCGTCGAGGGCAACGCCAAGCTCCAGGCGAGCCAGTCGGCGGCGCAGATCCTGGGGCCGGGCTTCGGCGGCTACCTGATCGGGGTCCTGACGGCGCCGGTTGCGGTCATCGTCGACGCGGTGAGCTACCTGGCCTCCGCCCTCTTCGTGTTCACGATCAAGGGCAGTGAGCCGCCGATCCCACCGTCGACGACACCACGGGGCAGTCGCGCCGACCGACTCCGTGGCTTCGGCGGCGAGATCCGCGAGGGCCTGTCGTTCGTCCTCCGCCACCCCTACCTGCGGATGATCGCGGGCGCCACGAGCTCGAGCAACCTGTTCGGAAACATCGCGACAGGGATCTACCTCGTCTACGTCGTCCGGGTACTGGGCCTCGACCCGTTGCGGATCGGCCTGATCTTCTCGCTGGGCAGCTTCGGCACGTTCGCGGGCGCCCTCGTCGCGAACCGAATCGCGGCTCGAATCGGAGTCGGCCGGACCATCGTCCTGGCCATGGCGATCAACGGGCCGTCCATCTTCCTGATCGCGATTGCCCCGGTCGGTGGCGCCGAGCCGTTCCTGATCGCGTCGTCGGCGATTGGCGGCTTCGGCGCCCTCGTCTACAACGTCAACCAGGTCAGCTTCCGCCAGGCGATCACCCCCGAGCGGATGCAGGGCCGGATGAACGCCACGATGCGCTTCCTGGTCTGGGGAACGATCCCGATCGGCTCGGTGATCAGCGGCGTGCTGGCCACGATCTTCGGCCTCTCGGCGACGATCTGGGTCGGCGCGATCCTGTCGTTCACGCCGGTCTTGTTCCTGATCTTCTCGCCGATCCTGAGCATCAGGAAGATGCCCAGCAGCCCCGAGGACTGGGCGGCCCGCAACGAAGCGCTCGACGCCGCCGCGGCCGCCGAACCCGGCCCACCGCCGAAGATCTGACCTCCAGGAGCGCGGATCAGGCCTCGCGCATCGGGATCCGGACGCCGCGCTCCCTGGCCACCTCGATGGCCCGCTCGTAGCCCGCGTCGACGTGACGGACGACGCCCATGCCGGGGTCCGCGGTCAGGACCCGCTCGAGCTTCTGTGCGGCCAGGGGCGTGCCGTCGGCGACAATGACCATCCCGGCGTGCTGGCTGTAGCCGATCCCGACCCCGCCGCCGTGGTGGATGCTCACCCACGTGGCGCCGGCCGCGGTATTGACGAGGGCGTTCAGCAGGGGCCAGTCGGCGATCGCATCAGAGCCGTCGCGCATCGCCTCGGTCTCGCGGTTCGGTGAGGCGACCGAGCCCGAGTCGAGGTGGTCGCGGCCGATCACGATCGGGGCCCTGACCGCGCCGGTCCGGACGAGCTCGTTGAAGACGGCCCCGGCCCGGGCCCGCTCGCCATAGCCGAGCCAGCAGATCCGGGCAGGCAGGCCCTGGAACGGCACCTTCGCCTGGGCCATCCGCAGCCAGCGGTGCAGGGCGACCTTCTCGGGAAACAGCTCCATCAGGGCGTCGTCGGTGCGCTGGATGTCGGCCGGATCGCCGGACAACGCGACCCATCGGAACGGGCCGTTGCCCTCGCAGAACAGGGGCCGGATGAAGGCCGGCACGAAACCCGGGTAGTCGAACGCGTCGGCCACCCCGGCCTCCTGGGCCATCGCCCGGAGGTTGTTGCCGTAGTCGAAGACGATCGCCCCGGCACGCTGGAATTCGAGCATCGCCCGGCAGTGGGCGGCCATCGAGCGCATCGCGTGGGCGATGTACACGTCGGGCTGGCTCGTCCGCAGCGCGGCGGCATCGCCGAACGCGATCTCGGCGGGCACGTAGCCGCCGAGCGCGTCGTGGGCCGAGGTCTGGTCGGTGACGACATCGACGCGCTCGCCGCGGGCCGCCCAGGCAGGCTCGATCTCGGCGGCGTTGCCGACCAGGGCAATCGACAGGGCTTCGCCGGCCGCGGCTGCGGCCCGGGCCATCCCGAGCGCCTCGTCCGGGTCGTGGGTGAGTCGGTCCACGTAGCCGATCTCGAGGCGCCGCTTCGCCCGCGATTCGTCGACCTCGATGCACACGGCCACGCCGTCGTTCATCGTCACGGCCAGGGGCTGCGCGCCGCCCATCCCACCGAGGCCGGCGGTGAGGGTGACCCGGCCTCGAAGCGTGCCGCCGAAATGCTGGCGGGCCAGCTCGGCGAACGTTTCGAACGTGCCCTGGAGGATCCCCTGGGTCCCGATGTAGATCCACGAGCCCGCGGTCATCTGGCCGTACATCGTCAGGCCCTCGCGCTCGAGCTCGCGGAAGACCTCCCAGGTCGCCCATTTGCCGACGAGGTTCGAGTTGGCGATCAGGACGCGAGGCGCCCATTCGTGGGTGCGGAAGACGGCCACCGGCTTGCCTGACTGGACGAGGAGTGTCTCGTCGTCGGCCAGCCGGCGCAGCTCCCGGACGATGGCGTCGAAGGCCTCCCAGCTGCGCGCGGCGCGGCCGGTGCCGCCGTAGACGACGAGCGCGTCGGGGTTCTCGGCAACGTCCGGATCAAGGTTGTTCATCAACATCCGGAGGGCGGCTTCTTGGCCCCAGCCCCGGCAGGTGAGCTCCGTGCCGCGCGGGGCTCGAACGGGTCGGGCGCCGGGCAGTGGCTGTCGGGCAGCGATCGTCATCGCCGGATTCTAGTCGGCGGCGGGGCGTCAGGCCGGCGTCGAGGGACGTCGGGTACCCTCCCGTCATGGGCATCCTCGCCATTCGCCGCTGGTCGAGCCTCGGGGCTGCCGAGCGCGACCGCCTGCTTGCCCGTTCGAC
>JANWLH010000047.1 GCA_025450915.1 Candidatus Limnocylindrales bacterium
AGAAGCTGGGGCTCTCGCGGACATACTGGCCGTTCGGAAAGAACGTCGCGGGCACCCCTTCGGCGAGCAGCGTGTCGACGATCGAGATGCACGCCGGGACGTTGAAGCCATCGTCGAAGGTGAGCGCGACAACCTTGTTCGCGCGCGACCCGTGCCGCGCGAACTGGGCTGGCGCCGGCGCGCCGCAGCCCGGCGGGCAGCTCGGACCTGGCGAAGGCGGGAGAGCGAGGGTCGCGGCTGGTGAGGGGCCCGGATCTGGCAGTGTTGTCGGAGCCGGCGATTGCGTCGCGCCGGCAGGCGTCGAAGGCACCGGGCGTGGTGCTGCGCAGGCGCCGACAAGGATGGCAGCGAGCAGCAGTGTTCGTCCGCGCCAGGGCGAGACCCGCCGAACCGGCCGGGCCGGCGGGGATCCGACCCACAGGTCGAACTTGGGCTGCGGCATCAGCCCATCTTAGAGACGGACTCGAGACGTGCGCCCGATCGTGACCAGCCGGCGTCGTCCGGGACGGCCAGGAAGAGCCGATCTGCGCTCAACGGCTCGTCCCTCACCGTCCCCGATGTCCTGACCCTCGAGGTGGAAGACCGAATACGGGGTCGACGGCGGCAAGACACGACCGCCTGGCAGGTCGACATCCAGGGCAATCCCGTCCATCTCCTCGTGCCCGGGGGCCGGCCGGCCCAAACCCCCTGGTGGTCCAGTACGCTTCTGGGGATGCCTGAAGCTTCCGGAACCGGCCATGAGCCGGCACAGGTCCGTCTCGGTAACCCAGCCAACGGGAATGCCCCGCGGCCGGCGGGAGCCTGCCGGGTCCTGATGATCGGCGACGTGATCGGCAAGCCCGGCCGGCTGGCGGTTGAGGCCCTGCTCCCCGACCTGCGCGGCGCGCGCGGGATTGACTTCGTGACGGCCAACGGCGAGAACCTGGCCGGCGGCATGGGCCTGACCGAATCCACCGCGAACGCCCTGTTCGCTGCCGGCGTCGACGTGATCACCTCGGGCAACCACATCTGGGACAAGCGCGAGATCTACCCCGAGCTCGAACGCAATGACCGGATCCTGCGTCCCTTGAACTATGGGACGACGAACGTGCCCGGCCGGGGCTGGGCGGTCCACGAGGCGCTCGACGGCAGTCACGTCGCCGTGATCAACCTCCAGGGCCGGACGTACATGCAGCCGATCGAGAACCCGTTCACCGAGGCCGACCGGTTGATCGACGAGGGTTCCGAGCCGCTGCCGCCGATTCGGCTGGTCGACTTCCACTGCGAGATCACCTCGGAGAAGAACGCCCTCGGGCTGCACCTCGATGGGCGGGTCAGCGTCGTGGTCGGAACCCACACCCACGTCGTCACCGGCGACGAGCGGATCCTGCGCGGCGGGACGGCCTACCAGACCGACCTCGGAATGACCGGGCCGGTCCACAGCGTGATCGGCTTCAAGCCCGAGACGGTCCTGCCCCGGTTCATCAACGCCTTGCCGACGCGCTTCGAAGTGGGGGAGGGGCCGGTCGTCTTCAATGCCTGCCAGGTGGACATCGACCCGGCCACCGGGCGGGCCCTCGCAATCGAGCGGATCCAGCGGCTCGTCGAGGTCTGAGATGAGCACCCGGCCGGATCGCCACGAGGACCCCGCCCGCCCGGTCGTGCCGGACGGACCGGCGCCGGTCGACCTGCACACCCACACGCTGCGCTCGGACGGCACGCTCGACCCGGGTGACCTCGTTGTCCAGGCGGCCGCGGCCGGGGTTCACCTCCTCGCGATCACCGACCACGACAACCTCGCCGCGTATCGCGAGCTGACGGCGACCGCTGCTCCGGCCCTGCCCGCCGGCCTCGACCTCCTTCCGGGCGTCGAGATCAACTGCCTGACCGGCGGCGCGCGGGAGGTCTTCGAAGGCGAGCTCCACATCCTGGGCTTCGGGATCCGGCCTTACGACGAGGCGTTCGAAACGCTGCTGGCGGGCCAGCGCCAGGGCCGGCGGGTCCGCTTCGAGCGGACGCTGGGCGTCCTGCGCAACCTGGGCATGCCCGTCGATGCGGCCGCGGAGCGCCTCGACCTGGGCGTGATCGAATCGCTCGGCCGGCCGACCGTCGCCCGGCTGATGATCGAGAGCGGCTACGCCACATCGGTCGAGGACGCCTTCGAGCGCTGGCTGAGCCGGAGTCGCCCGGCCTACGTGCCCCGCGAGGGTGTCGGCCCGGTTCGGGCGATCAACGCGATCCGGGCGGCCGGGGGCCTGCCGGTCCTCGCCCACTTCGGCGAGGCCGAGAACCACGAATCGACGATCCGTGATCTCCAGGCGATCGGCCTCGGCGGTCTCGAGGTCTTCTACCGGACGTTCGACCAGGCCCATGTCGACTCGGTCGGACGGGTCGCCGACGAGCTCGGCCTCGTCAAGACCGGCGGCAGCGACTTCCACGGTGATACCGGCACGTACGCCGAGGTCCACGCCACGACCTGGGTTCCGGCGGTGGTCGGCGAGCGGCTGCTCAATGCGCTGGCGCGGCGGACGGAACCGGCGGTGGCCAATGGCGACTGAGCGCCGGGCCCTGCCGATGCTCGAGGCACTGGCTCCATCCCCGACCTTCGGCCGCCCTGCGATCCAGCCTGACGACCAACGAGTTGGCGAGTACCGGCCCGAGGCGCCGGCCCTGCCCCGGTTCGCGATCTGGACGCTCGGCTGCCAGATGAACCGGAGCGATTCGGAGGAGATGGCCGGACGCCTGCTCAGTGCGGGCTGCGACGAGGCGGCCGGCTTCGACGACGCCGACCTGATCGTGATCAACACGTGTGCGATCCGTGAAGCCGCCGAGCAGAAGGTGATCGGCCGCCAGGGCCAGCTGGCCAAGCTCAAGGCCGCCCGGCCGGGCCTGCGGGTGGTCCTCACGGGCTGCTCGGTCCGCGAGCCGGACCGGGCCGGCCTCCGCCGGCGCTACCCGGCCGTCGACCTGTTCCTGCGGCCCGACGAAGAACCGGAGCTCATCGACCGGCTCGGCCTGGCCTCCGCGCAGGCCGCGATCGGCACCGGCACGACGACCCGCGTCGGGCGCACCGTCGTCGGCGCCGCCGATCACCTCGCCGACAGCCGGGCAGCCGCGCTCGCTGGCGGGTCGATCCGGCGCGAGTCGGCGACTTCGGCCTGGCTGCCGATCGTGTATGGCTGCGACAAGACGTGTACGTACTGCATCGTCCCGTTCAGCCGTGGCCCGGAACGCAGCCGCCCGTTCGACGAGATCGTCGCCGAGGCCCGGAGCCTGGCCGCGGCCGGCTATCGCGAGGTCACCCTCCTCGGCCAGAACGTGAACAGCTACGGCCACGACCTGCCGGTCGATCCGCGCTTCGCCGGGATCGCCCCGGAGCGCTCGGTCGGCCGACACCAGGATCGCCACGGGCGACCGGACCTCGCCGAGCTGCTGCGGGCGATCGACGGCCTGCGGACGAGCGACGGTCAGCCGGCGATCCCGCGCCTGCGCTTCGTCACGTCGCACCCGTGGGACCTGTCCGACCGCCTGATCAGTGCGATGGCCGACTGCCCGTCGGTCTGCGAGCACCTCCACCTGCCGGTCCAGTCCGGAGACGACGCGGTCCTCCGGAGGATGGGAAGGCAGTACACGATCGACCACTACCTCGAGCGCCTCGCCCGGATCCGCGAGGCCGTCCCGGGGATCGCGATCAGCACCGACGTGATCGTCGGTTTCTGCGGCGAGACCGAAGCGCAGTTCGAGGCGACGCTGGGGCTCCTCGAGGCGGTCCGCTACGACCAGGTCTTCGCGGCAGCCTATTCCGTCCGACCGGGCACGCCGGCGACGCACATGGCCGACGACGTGCCGTCGGCCGACAAGCGGCGCCGCCTCAACGAGCTCCTCGCTCGCCAGGAGTCGATCGGCTTCGAGCGGAACCGGTCACGGGTCGGGACAACGGCACAGGTCCTCGTCGAGTCGATCGTCCCGTCGCGCAGCCACGAGCACGAGGCAACGCCGGCCGTGGAGGATGCCCCCAAGGACGGTTCCGTCCACCTGACCGGCCGCAGCCGGGCCCATACCCTCGTCCATCTCGAGGGCCGGGCCGAGCTCGTCGGGCGGCTCGTCGACGTCCGGATCGAGCACGCCGGCCCGTATTCATTGCGCGGAGCGCTCGCCTGACCGTCCGCGCGGCCCGACCGCCCCTCATCGTCATTGGTGGCCCGACGGCGACCGGCAAGACCGGCCTGGCGATCCGGATCGCCCGCGATCTCGGCCGCCCGGAGCGGCCGGTCGAGATCCTCTCCGCCGATTCGCGGCAGGTCTACCGGGGCATGAACATCGGCACGGCCAAGCCGACGCTCGCCGAGCGCTGGCGGGTCCCGCATCACCTCCTCGACCTCGTCGATCCGGATGCTTCGTTCTCGGTCGCGGACTTCATCCGGGCGGCGCAGCCGGTCCTTGCCGACCTGGCCGAGCGCGGCGGCGTGGCGCTGCTCGTCGGCGGGACCGGGCTCTGGCTGCGAGCGGTCGCGACGGGGCTCGACGTCGATGCCTCGCCGGCCGATGCCACCCTGCGCGCGGTGCTCGAGGCGGAGCTCGCTGCGGACGGCGTCGAAGTTCTCGCCCGCCGTCTCACGGCCGAAGCCCCGCTCACGGCCGCCCGCACCGACCTGCGCAACCCGCGCCGGGTCGTCCGGGCGCTCGAGATCGTCCGCCTGCGCGGCGACGGACCGCCGGTCGCGGCGCTCGGCTATGGAGGCCGGACACTGCGGCTCAACCTGGCCCTCGACCCGGAGACCAACCGCGCCTGGATCGAGCGGCGGGCGATCGGCCAGCTCGAGGCGGGCCTCCCGGAGGAAGCGGCGCGACTCCGCGGGGAGTTCGGCTCGAGTCTTCGATCGTTCAGCGCGATCGGCTACCAGGAGGCCTTCGACCTGCTCGACGGCCGGATCGATCGGGAGGGCTTCCTGGTGGCCAACGTCGCCCGCAACGTGGCATTCGCCCGGCGCCAGCGGACCTGGTTCCGGGGCGACGCGTTCGGCGACGAGCAGGTCGAGCTTGATCCCGCGGACGATCCATTTGAGGTTGCGATCCGTGCCGTCAAGCGGTTCCTCGGCGATGAGCGACTATCCTGACGGCCGGATGAAGACGAACGGAAGCTCCCCGAACGCGATGATCGAGCTCGCGGCGCCCGTCGAACGCGCCTTCCTGCTCGCCGTAGATACCGACAGCGACGACGGCTGGACCGCCGAGGATTCGCTGGCCGAGCTCGCCAGCCTGGCCGTGACCGCGGGTGCCGAGGTCGTCGGGGCCGAGTGGCAGAACCGGCGCCACGTGGATCCGAACTGGTACGTCGGCAAGGGCCGGGCCGAGGAGCTGCTCAGCGCCAAGAGCGAGACCGGCTTCGACGTGCTGATCGCCGACGACGAGCTCTCGCCCAGCCAGCAGCGGGCTCTCGAAGAGCTGCTCAAGGTCAAGGTGATCGATCGCAGCCGGTTGATCCTCGACATCTTCGCGATGCATGCCCAAACGCACGAAGGCCGCCTCCAGGTGGAGCTCGCCCAGCTCGAGTACCAGCTGCCGCGCCTGACCCGGATGTGGACCCACCTGAGCCGGACCGGTGGCGGGATCGGCACCCGCGGCCCGGGCGAGTCCCAGCTCGAGACGGACCGGCGAATCATTCGCGACCGGATCAAGAAGATGAAGGAGCGGGTCGACCAGGTCCGCCAGCAGCGCCGGACGGCCGCCCGAGCGCGCGATCGGCGCCTCGTGCCGACGGTCGGCATCGTCGGCTACACGAATGCCGGCAAATCGACCCTCCTGAACTCGCTCGTCGGCGAGGAGGTCGCGAAGGCCGAGGACAAGCTGTTCGCGACGCTCGACCCGACGAGCCGCCAGGTCCGCCTCGGAGATGGCCAGGCGGCGATCATCACCGACACGGTGGGCTTCATCCACAAGCTGCCCCACCAGCTCGTCGACGCCTTCCGGGCGACGCTCGAAGAGGTCAACCGGGCCGACGTCCTGCTCGAGGTTGTCGACGCCTCCGATGCCCACGCGGAGGAGCACCGGGCCACGGTCCAGGCCGTCCTCGATGAGCTCGGGGCAGGGCAGAAGCCGCGGGTCGTGGCGCTCAACAAGGCCGATCTCGTCGATCCGGGCTCGGCGAACCCTGCCCTGCCCGCGCCGATCACGGCCGGTGCGGTGCGAATCAGCGCCACCACGGGCTACGGGCTCGAGGCGCTGCGCCTGGCCCTCGGGTCGGTGATCGGCTCGCTGGGTGTCGCCGTTGATCTTGAGATTCCGTACACGGCCGGCGAGCTGATCGCCCGGATCCGCGAGCGTGGCTCGGTCGAGCTCGACTACGGCGGAACCTCCGTTCGCGTCCACGGCCGGGTGGCTCCTGCCCTCGCCGGCGAGCTCGAGGCGGTCGCCGCCGCGGCAGGGCTGCTCGAGGAGCCGGCCAACGCCTGAGGACATCCGGCTCTCGGGGGAGCTGGATCTCGCCGATGCCTCGCGGCTGACCTGGTCGGTCGCCGATGGCA
>JANWLH010000048.1 GCA_025450915.1 Candidatus Limnocylindrales bacterium
GACCGGTGACGAACGCACCCGAGTCGAGCGTCGGCCCCTCGGGCGTCAGCCACCACGGGTTGCGGTGCATCCCGATCAGCTCGGCCCCGCCGCGCACGAGCCGAAAGGCATGGTTGAGGTTGTCGAATGTCGCGGATTCGGGCGAATCGCCGATCACCACGGCCGATGCCGTGGCCCCGGGCCGGCCGGCCTCCTCCTCCGACAGCAGGTGCTGCCCGGCGAACTCGGTCCGGGCGTCGTCGGATGCCAGGACGAAGATCGGACGGCCGGCATGGCGGCGGGCGGTGTAGGCGGCGGACAGCGAAAGGGCCGAGAGGATGCGCTCCGGCCGGAGGCTGAATCCCGCCCGGTCCGCCCAGGCAGACATCGTCGAGCGGCTCATCAGCGAGGTGTTCGTCACGATCCGGTAGGGGATCCCGCGACGGTCGAGTGTCGCCAGGGCGTCGGGTGCCCCGTCGATCGCCCGGCCGGCCAGGATGACCACGCCGTCGAGGTCGAGCAGCAGGCCGCGCACGCCAGCTAGGGCGCTGGCCAGATCGGAGCGATCGACTCGGGCTGGGCTCATCGGCGGGATGGTACCGTGCGCACGGGTGGCCGGCGCTCGGGTGGCCGGTGCTCGGCCCGCCAGCAGCTCGTCGCGGAGGAACCATGGGACTGCTCGAGAATCGGCATGCGCTGATCTTCGGGGTGGCCAACGACCATTCGATCGCCTGGGGGATCGCCCAGGCGCTCCACGCCGAGGGCGCGGCCGTCGGCTTCAGCTCCGTGGAGAGCCTCATCGAGCGCCGCGTCCGACCCCTCGCCGAGTCGATCGGATCGACGTTCGTCGAGCCCTGCGACGTCCAGTCCGACGAGCAGATCCGGGCCGTCTTCAGCCGCTGGCGGGCGGCCCACGGACCCGACGCCCGGCTCGATGTCCTCGTCCATGCCCTCGCGTTCGCCAAGCGCGAGGACCTCGAGGGCAGCTTCGTCGACACGTCCCGTGAAGGCTTCGCGCTGGCTCTCGACGTCAGCGCCTATTCGCTCGTTGCGGTCGTTCGCGAGGCGCGGGCGGCCGGCGTCCTGCACCCCGGCTCGAGCGTTCTGACGCTGACCTATTACGGCGCAGAGAAGGTCGTCAGCAACTACAACGTGATGGGTGTCGCCAAGGCCGCCCTCGAAGCGTCGGTGCGCTACCTCGCCGCCGATCTCGGAGCGGAGGGCGTTCGGGTCAACGCCATCTCTGCCGGCCCGGTCCGAACCCTGGCCGCCGCGGGGATCGCCGGGTTCAAGAAGATGTACGGCGCCTTCGCCGACCTCGCGCCGCTGCGCCGGAACATCTCGATCGAGGATGTCGGGCGGACGGCCCTGTACCTGGCCTCGGACCTCTCCTCGGCGGTCACCGGCGAGACCATCTATGTCGATGGCGGGTTCAACATCATGGGCGTGCCGAGCAGCGACGACTGATCCGCGTCGGGAATTGATTCAGGTGGTTCTCAGGGCCGCTTCGTAGAACTGGTGCATACACCTCTACTTCCGGACCAGTCCACGAGGCTCCAGCGATGACCCAGCCAACCGATCCAGGCACCAACCCCAACCCCTTCGATTATCCGACCGCTCCGGTCCAGCCGAGCGTTCCGGCCCAGCCGGGGTTCCAGGCGATCGCGTACGACGAGTCGGCCTACGAGGCCCCGGCGGTACCAGCGCCACGGCCGGCCGGACCCGGGCCCAGGCGTCCGGCGAGCGGCGTCGGCCGGGGCACGATCGTCCTGACCGCGATCCTCGCAGCGGGCCTCGCCGCCGGCGGGACCTTCGGGGTCATCGAGCTGACCCTGCCCAGCGCGGCGCCGGCGGCGACCAACGCTCGGGCCGAGCTGACGAGCACGAGCACGACGGTCCCGACGAGCAGCGGCTCGGCCAACCAGCCGATCGTCCAGATCGCGGCTTCAGCCACCCCGGCGGTCGTCACGATCACCGCCTCGGGCTCGGGCGGCTTCGGTCGCAACTCGGGCACCTCGATCGGCTCGGGAATGATCGTCACGAGCGACGGCTACATCCTCACCAACCGCCACGTCGTCGCCAGCGGCGGCTCGCTGACCGTCCAGCTGTCGGACGGCCGCCAGTTCGACGGCACGGTCGTGGGCACCGATCCGACCCATGACGTGGCCGTCGTGAAGATCACGGCAACCGGCCTGCCGACGGTCAAGCTCGGCAACTCCGACAACCTCGAGATCGGCCAGCTGGCCGTGGCGATCGGCGATCCGCTGGGCACGTTCGCGGGCACGGTGACGACCGGCATCGTCAGCGGGACCGGCCGGGAGATCGACGTCCAGGACGTCGTGACCGGGCGGGCCGTCCACCTGACCGGGCTGATCCAGACCGACGCGGCGATCAACGAAGGCAACAGCGGCGGGCCGCTCCTCAACGCCGCCGGCCAGGTCATCGGCATCAATACCGCCACCGATTCGAGCGCCGAGGGGATCGGCTTCGCGGTCCCCATCAACACCGCGGTCGCGCTGCTCACCCAGGCCGAAGCGGGCAACGCCACGACGAACTGAGCCTGGGCCTCGGCTCGTGGCCTCAGCTCGAGGCCGTCTCACCACCGGGCAATGCGCCGCGACACGCGGCGCATTCGCCTGCAATCGTCACGTGCGAGCGATCGACGCGGAACGCGCGCCGGCGCTCCATCAGCTCGGCGATCGCCGCGCCCTCTTCGGGCGAGATCTCCCACGACGTGCCGCAGACCTGGCAGTGGAAATGACCGTGATCCTCGGCCGGCAGGACGTGGAACTCCTCCCGGCCGTCGACGCCGTGGTGATGCCGGACGTAGCCCAGGTCCTCGAGGACGTCGAGCGTTCGATAGACCGTCGACGGGATTGTCGCCGGATCGGCCACCCGGCAGCGCTCGATGAGCTCGCTGCCCGTGATATGGCCATCGGTCCGGCTGAGGACATCGACGAGCGCCCGGCGCTGGGGCGTCCAGCGCAGGCCGCGGGCGCGCAGGCGATCGCGGACGCTCTCCCACGCCGCCGCCCGATCCGTCCGGGCGGGCCGGCCGATCTTGCCAGTCACAGGCCGAGTATAGCCACCTGGTTCCGCCCCACGCCCTTCCGCAACCCCTCGCAGCTGTATACTCCCTGGGAGTATGACGAGCAAGCCCGGACCAAGCGCCACCCCAATCGAGATCGTCCTGCCGGTCGTCGGCATGACCTGCGCCTCCTGCGTCAATCGAATCGACCGATTCCTGCGCAAGACCGATGGCGTCATCGAGGTGAATGTCAACCTCGCGACCGAGAAGGCCACGGTGCGCTTCGACCCGGTCATCGTCGGCCGGCCGGAGCTCGTCAGAGCCGTCGACGCAGCCGGCTACGAGGTACGCCCGGAGACCGGGCTCGGCCACACGGCGCAGAGCCTCGAGGCCGAGCTCACCGCCGAGGATGCCGAGCGTCTCGCCGAGCAGCGGACCCTGCTCGTGCAGTCGGTCGGGGCGATCGCGGTTGCGGTCGCGATCATGGCCGTGATGTTCTGGCCGCAGACCAGCGTGCCGCTCGAGACGCTCAACTGGCTGGTCCTCGTGCCGGCCACGTTCATCCAGGCCTGGGGCGGCCGGCGCTTCTACTCGGCGGCCTGGCGGGCGGCGCGCCACGGCTCGGCGACGATGGACACCCTCGTGGCGATCGGCACGAGCGCCGCCTGGGCGTACAGCGTCTTCGCGACCGTCTTCCCGGGCGTCGTCCACGCAGCCGGCCTGGCGCCCGAGACCTACTTCGACAGCGCGACGATCATCATCGGCCTGATCCTGCTCGGCAGGTGGCTCGAGGCGCGGGCCAAGGGCCGGACGACCGATGCGATCCGGCGGCTCGTCGGCCTCCAGGCGAAATCCGCCCACCGGATCGTCGCCGGCGCGCCGGACGAGGACGTGCCGCTCGAGGCCGTCGAGCCCGGCGACCTCCTCCGCGTCCGGGCCGGGGAGACCATCCCGGTCGATGGGATCCTCGTCGAGGGCAGCTCGTCCGTCGACGCGTCGATGCTCACCGGCGAGGCGATGCCCGTCGGCGTCGCGCCCGGCGCCGAGGTGATCGGGGCCACTCGGAACACGACCGGCTCGTTCGTCTTCCGGGCGACCCGCGTCGGTCGGGACACGGCCCTCGCCCGGATCGTCGAGCTCGTCCAGCGTGCCCAGGGGTCGAAGGCACCGATCGAACGGATCACCGACCGGGTGATCGAAGTCTTCGTGCCGGCGGTCCTGGTCGTTGCCGCAGCCACGTTCGTGGCCTGGCTGGTCGGCGGCCCCGAACCGCGGCTGACCTTCGCCCTGACCGCGTTCATCAGTGTCGTCGTGATTGCCTGTCCGTGCGCCATGGGCCTGGCGACGCCCACGGCGATCATCGTCGGGACCGGACGCGCCGCCGAGGCTGGGATCCTGTTCCGGAACGCCGAAGCACTCGAACAGGCGGGCCGTGTCGAGGTCGTCGTCTTCGACAAGACGGGGACGCTCACCGCGGGCAAGCCGACCGTCGTGGACATCGCGTCGGCCGCGGGCGGCGACGGGTCCACGCTGCTCGATCTGGCCGCATCCGCCGAGCGGGGCAGCGAGCACCCCATCGGCCGGGCGATCGTCGCCCGGGGCCACCTCGACGAGCTCGGCTTCCGGCCCGTGTCCGGCTTCGCGAGCCTCGCCGGCCACGGCGTCGAGGCGGACGTCGACGGCCGGCGAGTGCTCGTCGGGTCGGCCCGGCTGCTCGCCGATCGGGCCATCGCCCCGTCGGCCGACCCCAGCCTCATCGAGGCGATCGCGACGGCCGGCGGGGCCGGCCGGACCCTCGTCTTCGTGGCGATCGACGGGGTCGCAGCCGGGATCCTGGTGATCGCCGATCCGATTCGGCCCGAGTCGCCGGAGGCGGTCGCAACGCTGACGGCCGCCGGGATCGAGGTCTGGCTCGTCTCCGGCGACCAGGCTGCCACCGTCGCCGCGCTGGCCCAGGCGGTGGGCATCCCGGCCGTGCGAACGCGCGCCGAGATCCAGCCGGCAGGCAAGGCTGCGATCATCGCCGAGCTCCAGGCCGGCCAGCGGGTCGTGGCGATGGTCGGTGACGGGATCAATGACGCGCCGGCCCTCGCCCAGGCAGACATCGGCATCGCCATCGGGACCGGCGCCGAGATCGCCGTGGAAGCCTCCGACCTCACCCTCGTGGGTGGCGATCCGCGGGGCGTCCTGCGAGCCCTGGGGCTCTCGAGGCAAACGATCCGGGTCATTCGCCAGAATCTCTTCTGGGCCTTCGCCTACAACGTCGTCCTGATCCCGGTGGCCATGGGCGCCCTTTTTCCTGGCTTCGGCATCCTTCTCAACCCGGCCATCGCGGCCGGCGCCATGGCCGTCTCGTCGGTGAGCGTCGTGACCAACTCACTGCGCCTGAGGAGAGCCGCATGACCAACGCCCCGGATCCCGATCCCGGCTCGGGAACGGCCGTCGACCCGGTCTGCGGGATGCTCGTCGACCCATCGGTCGCCCTCGCTCGCAACCTGCACGTCCGGCACGACAACCGTGACTTCTACTTCTGTGCCCGCGGCTGCAAGCTCGACTTCGAGGAAGATCCCGGGCACTACCTGGACCCGGGCTACAAGCCCTCGATGTAGGCCGCCGGCGCCGGCCCGCCTCATCCGCCGGGCGCCGTGATTCGTACTGGTTGTTGAAGCCCGCTCGTTACTGCATCATGTGGCAACAACACTCGGACGCGGAAAGGAGGCGCGGATGCACATCCCGGATGGCTACCTGAGCCCCATCGTGTCCGTGGGCCTGGGCGTCTTCACCCTGCCGACCTGGGCCGTCGCGACCCGCCGGATCAAGCGGGTCCTCAACAACCGGACCGTGCCCCTCCTCGCGATCTTCGCCGCGCTGAGCTTCACGATCATGATGTTCAACGTGCCCGTGCCCGGTGGGACAACGGCCCACGGCGTCGGGGGGACCCTGATCGCGATCGTCCTGGGTCCGTGGGCGGCGGTGATTGCGGTCAGCGTCGCCCTGATCATCCAGGCCCTGTTCTTCGGCGACGGCGGCGTCCTGGCGATCCTTGCGAATTGCCTGAACATGGGCATCATCCTGCCCTTCGCGGGCTACCTGGCCTACCGGTTGATCAGCGGCAACGCGCCGATCCTGTCCTCGCGCCGGGTGTGGGCCGCGGCGATCGGCAGCTATGTCGGAATCACCGTTGCCGCGCTGTGCGTCGGGATCGAGCTCGGTGTCCAGCCGCTCTGGTTCAGCGAGAACGGGCACGCCCTGTACAGCCCGTATGGCCTCTCCCAGGCGATCCCGGCGATGCTCGCCGCGCACGCGTTCGGCGCGTCGATCGTCGAGGCCCTGATCACCGGGCTCGGGGTGGCCTATTTCCAGAAGCGCCACCCGGAATACCTGCTCTCGCTGCGCTCGGTCTTCGCACCGGGCGCGGTTGACGAAGGCCAGCCGAGCGGGCGTCCGCTGTGGCAGCTCGTCACGATCATGGCGGTCGTCGCGGTGGCGGCCCTCGGCATCCTCGGCCTGGTCATCGGCGGCGGCGATCCGGGCCACTTCTTCGGCGCCGACTGGTCGAAGGTCAGCTGGCCGGACGTGGCCACGATGCTCCTGGTGACCCTGGTCATCGCGGTGGTGATCGTGCCGCTCGCCTACCTCGTCCTGCCGGCGAGGATCAAACGGGTCGGGACAACGTTCACCCTGATCGCGGTCATCGCGCCGCTCGGGTTGATCGCGCCCGGCTTCGCGTACGGCGAGGGCAGCGGGGGCGACGTGCAGGCCGCGTTTGGCTACGTGCCCAAGGGCCTCCAGGACGTGTCGGGGATCTTCAGCGCCCCGCTGTCGGGCTACGACCTGCCGCTGCCGTTCTTCAACGGCGCGAATGCACCGCTCTGGCACGCAGCGATCGGCTACGAGATCGCCGGGATCATCGGGATCCTCCTGATCGGCGCGGCGGTGGTCCTGATCAGCCGGCTGCTGGGCGTCGGCGGCGCGCCCTCGGTCGAGCAGCCGAGCGGTGGGCGCCCATGAGCAACGGCGTGGCCGGCGCCGCAGCACCCGTTCGCCGAGGCGGCCGCCAGAACGGCCGAATTGGCTGGCTCGAGACGACGGTCGGGGGGATCACCGACTCGATCGAGCACGCCGTCTTCACCGAGCAGCACGCCCGCCAGGCAGGCCTGCTCCAGGCCATCGACCCACGGGCCAAGCTGGCGATGTTCCTGGCCGTGATCCTGGCCGCGAGCCTGACCGGCTCGATCATCGTCCTCGCCTGCCTGTACGCCGTGACCCTGGCCGTGGCCAGGGCGAGCCGGCTGCCCTTCGCGTTCTTCGTGAAGCGGGTCTGGCTGGGGATCCCGTTCTTCGCCGGGATCGTCGTGATCCCGGCATTGTTCCTCGTGCCCGGGCCGCGGCTCTTCGACCTCGCCCTTGGCCCGATCCACCTGGCGCCATCGATTCCCGGGATCGTCGGCGGGATCGTCTTCGTCGGCCGGGTGGGCGTGAGCGTCTCGCTCGGGGTCCTGCTGGTGATGACCACGCCGTGGGCCGACATCCTCAAGAGCTTGCGCGTCCTGCGCGTCCCGCAGGTCTTCGTCCTCGTCCTGTCGATGACCTATCGCTACATCTTCCTGTTCCTGCACACGGTCAACGGCGTCCTCCTGGCACGCAAGAGCCGGGTGGTCGCCCGGACGAGCGGCGGCGAGCAGCGGCGCTGGATCAGCGGCACGATGGGCAACCTCGTCAGCCGGTCGTTCAAGATGAGCAACGACGTCTATGGCGCAATGCTGGCGCGGGGCTTCAGCGGCGAGATCCGGGCCTACAGCACGTACCGGATGAACGGTCGCGACTGGCTGGCCGTCCTGGTCGCCCTCGTCATTGCGATCGCGGCCGTGCTCGGCGGAAGGCTGCTGCCGGCATGAGCGATCCCGCCAGTTCCGCCAGCGACCCGGCGGCCCCGATCGTCTACGCCCTGCACGACGTCCACTACGTCTACAGCGGCGGCCATGTCGCCCTCGACGGGATCGACCTGGAGATCCGCCGGGGCGAGCAGGTCGCATTGCTGGGTGCCAACGGCAGCGGCAAGTCCACCCTGCTCAAGCTCCTCGACGGGATCATCGGGCCGAGCGCCGGGACGATGCGCGCGCTCGACCGCGATGTCGTCGCCCTGGCGGACGGCGAGGATGCCTTCCGCTTCCATCGCGAGGTCGGCCTCGTCTTCCAGGATCCGGATATCCAGCTGTTCAGCGCGACGGTCTTCGACGACGTGGCCTTCGGGCCGCTCCAGCTGGGCCTCCCGCCGGAAGAGGTCAAGCGCTGCTGCGACGAGGCCATGGCCACGATGGAGGTCGCCCATCTCGCCGACCGGGCCCCGTTCGAGCTGTCCGGCGGCGAGAAGAAGCGCGCGGCGATCGCCTCGGTCCTGTCCCTCGAGCCGCAGGTCGTCCTCCTCGACGAACCGACCGCCTCGCTCGATCCCCGCACGAAATGGGTCCTCGTGAACTTGATCCGGCGGCTGGCCGCCCAGGGACGGACGCTGGTCACCGCGACCCACGAGCTCGACATCGTGCCGATCATCGCCGACCGGGTGGTCGTCCTCGGCGAGAATCGACGGGTCCTGGCCGACGGGACGCCGGACGAGATCCTGGCCGACCGCGACCTCCTGATCCGGGCCAACCTGATCCACGAGCACCTCCACGAGCACGGCCGCGTCCGCCATGCCCACTTCCACGGCGACGACGGCCATCACGACGATCCGAGCGCCGAGGTCGACCACCACCTCGTCGACCTGCTGGCCAAGCCGACGGCCTGACGATCGCCGGCGCGTGGGGCGCCCGGCGCCGCACAATGCGGGCCTGATGAGCACCGGTCGCAAGATCCTCCTCGACCCCGACCCGCGACTGCGGGCCGCGACCCGGGCCGTCCGGCTGCCCGACAAGGGCCTCCGCCGGCTGATCGACGAGATGGTCGTGACGATGCGCAAGGCGGAGGGCGTCGGCCTGGCCGCGCCGCAGATCGGCGAGCCCTTGCGCCTGGCCGTCGTCGAGGTCAAGGGCATGCTCACGATCCTCGGCAATCCGGCCGTGGTGAAGTCGGGCTTCCCCGCCGTCGACTGGGAGGGCTGCCTGTCGATCCCCGATCGCGTGGCCCAGGTTCGGCGGGCCGCCGAGATCGTCGTGGTGGCCGACGACATCGAGGGCCGCCGGATCCGGCACCGCGCCACCGGCCTGCTCGCCCGCGCCTTCCAGCACGAGATGGATCACCTCGCCGGCCGCCTGTACGTCGACCTCATCGACCCGTCCGAGCTCGTCGACACCCGCGTCCATCCGGTGGCCCCAGGATGAGCTGGCTCGTGGTCCTCGGTCACGGTGCGTCGGGCACAGCGGCGAGCATGGCGCCGTACGTCGACGGCCTGCGGGCTCGCGAGATCGATTCCGGCGCGATCGACCTGCGCCGGGGCAAGGCCGAGGACGCGGTGGCGGGCTACTGGAGCGCGACGGAATCTCTCGTCGCGCGAAGTCGGAGCTCAGCAGGCGCAGGCGGGGGTGCTGCCCCCGCGCCGGCGCTGGCCCTCGGCGGCCAGTCGTTCGGGGGCCGTGTCGCGAGCCTCGTTGCGGCCGAGCGACCGGAGGAGGTCCGGGCGCTGGTCTGCTTCTCGTATCCGCTCCACCGCCCGGGCGCCCCCGAGACCTGGGACGCCCGGACGGCCCACTGGCCGGCGGTCCGCTGTCCCGTCCTGCTCTTCTCCGGCGAGTCCGACCCGTTCGCCCGGATCGACCTCCTGCGGTCGGCGATCGGCCGCCTCGCGAACGTGGAGCTGGTCACCTACCCGCGCCTGGGCCACGGCCTCAAGCCGGTCCTGCCCGACGTCCTCGACCGGGTCGGGGGCTTCCTCTGGGGCCTCTGAGCCCTCAGGCCAGGCGCTCGGCCAGGTAGCGCATCGAGATCGGATAGCGGTACTCGATGCCGCCGTGGCGAGCGTCGATGAGCTCGAAGAACGGGGCCACCGACCCCGCCGCGACGCACGCCTGCCGGAAGGCTTCCGCGCCAAGGTCGAGGTGATACTCGTCGCGGGTGCCGGCATCGATGTAGATCGCCCGCATGCCCCGCAGGGCCGCGCTGCCGGCCGGCGTCCGGGCGACGCGAACGGGATCCCAGGCGAGCCAGCGGGCCCAGGTCTCGGAGCGCAGCTCGCCGGTCGAAGGATCGAACGGCAGCTGGACCGTGCCGTCCGGATCGGCCGAGTAGCAGGCTGCCATCGCGTAGGCGTCGATCAGCGCGGCATCGGCTTCCTTCGTGAACGCCGGCCGGCTGCGGAAGTCGGCCCACCAGCGCTCGTACGAGCCGCCGTAGTCCCGGCGCAGGGCCCGGGCGACGTCGGCGAACTCGGGCTGGTAGCAGACCTCGAACAGGGAGTCGCCGGCATGGGTCGCGAGGCCGCCGAAGCGATCGGGCCGCAGGAGGCCGTTGATCATCGCTCCGTAGCCGCCGCTCGACTTGCCGGTGATCCCGCGATGGCCCGGCTCAGCGAGGGTCCGGTAGTGACCGTCGATCCAGTCGACGACCTCGTCGGCGAGATACGTCCCGTAGCGTCCGGTCGCGGGCGAATCGATGAACTGGCTGCCGCCGTACGAGGTCCAGCAATCGACGGCCACGACGATCGCCGGCGGCGGTGCGTCTGCACCGCCGAACAGCTCGTCGATCAGCTCGAGGACCGTGGGCCGGAAGGCGGCGCGGTTGCGCCACATGTCGAGCTGGCCGGTCATCCCCTGGATCAGGTAGATCGACGGAAAGCGGCGCTGTGGCTCGAGGTCGTAGGCCGGTGGCAGGTAGACCCACAGCGGCCGCTGGGTCGGGTCGCCGGGCAGGTTTCCGCGCAGAACGCTGCTCTCGAACGTGTGCTCATCGAACCGCCCGCGCGGCTCGGTCGACCACGGTTTCATGACCCAGATGATCGCCGATCGCCGTCCGCTCCGTCCGTTGCCGCGGCTGCGGCGATGGGCCGGTGGATGCAGGTCCGCACCCGTTCCGAGGGTCGAATGAGCCACGGCGACTACCCTTTGACCTGCGGGTCGTTCGGCACGCGGCTTTCGTGTGCCTCCCGAACCGACCGGATCGGTGACCTATGTCCCCCGACTACAACGAGCGCGGTCTGCTGATCGAGCTCGAGCCCGAAGCCGGGCGCCTGTACGACCGCCACCTCAAGGTCGCCCAGGAATGGTTCCCCCACGACTACATCCCGTACCGACTCGGCCGCGACTTCGACAAGGAGCCGTGGACGCCGGATCAGCCCCGCCTGACGGGTGTGGCCCAGACGGCGTTCGAGATCAACCTGCTGACCGAGGACAACCTGCCCTCGTACCACCGCCTGATCCACGGCATGTTCGGCAACGGCGACGGGGCCTGGATCAACTGGGTCGGTCGGTGGACCGCCGAGGAGGGCCGCCACGCGATCGTCCTCCGCGACTACCTGATGGTGACCCGCAACATCGACCCGATCCTGCTCGAGCGCGGCCGGATGACCCAGCTCGAGAAGGGCTACGACCTTGCCTCGCCCGACACCCTCCACGGCCTGGCGTACGTCGCCTTCCAGGAGCTCGCGACGCGGATCTCCCATCGCAACACCGGCCGGTACTCGGACGACCCCGTGGCCGATCGGATCATGATCAGGATCGCCGCCGACGAGAACCTGCACATGGTCTTCTACCGGGACATCATGTCGGCCGCCCTGGTCCTCGAGCCGTCGGCCGCGGTCTGCGCGATCGTCGACGAGGTCCTCTCGTTCAAGATGCCCGGCGCCGGCATTCCCCAGTTCGTGCGCAAGGCGGCGCAAATGGCCCGGGCGGGGATTTACGATGTGCGCGTCCACCGCGACGAGGTCCTGCTGCCGATCCTCCGCCACTGGCGGATCTTCGACCTGACGAACCTGAGCGAAGCGGCGGAGGAGGCGCGTCGCTCGCTTGCGGAGCACCTCGACACGTTGGAGGCGACGGCCCGGCGCTTCGAAGAGCGCCTCGCTGGATCGACGATTCCCAGGATCGCTGCCGTCGGCTGAGCATAGACAGGGAGAGCGAAACGAGATGAGCGACTCGCGCGCCGACGACCGGACCACCAAGTTCCTGCTCTCCGAGGACCAGATCCCGAAGGCCTGGTACAACATCACCGCCGACCTGCCGATCCCGCCGTCGCCGGTCCTCCACCCGGGCACCGGCCAGCCGATCGGTCCGGCCGATCTCGCCCCGCTCTTCCCGATGGCCCTGATCGGCCAGGAGGTGAGCACCGAGCGCGAGATCGAGATCCCTGAGCCGGTCCGCGAGGCCTACCGGCTGTACCGCCCAAGCCCGCTCTTCCGGGCGCGCCGGCTCGAGAAGGTCCTCGACACGCCGGCCCACATCTACTTCAAGTACGAGGGCGGCAGCCCGGCCGGCAGCCACAAGCCGAACACAGCGATCGCCCAGGCCTTCTACAACAAGCAGGAAGGCACGAAGCGGATCGCCACCGAGACCGGCGCCGGCCAGTGGGGCAGCGCGCTGGCCTTCGCCGGCGCCCTGTTCGACCTGGAGGTCAAGGTCTACATGGTCCGCGCGAGCTACGACCAGAAGCCCTACCGACGGGTCCTGATGGAGACCTACGGCGCGTCGGTCGTCCCGAGCCCGAGCCCGGACACCAACTATGGCCGCGCCGTCCTGGCCGAGCACCCCGACAGCCCCGGATCGCTCGGGATGGCGATCAGCGAGGCGGTCGAGGACGCGGCCACCCGTGACGACACGAAGTACAGCCTGGGCTCGGTCCTGAACCACGTCCTGATCCACCAGAGCGTCGTGGGCCTCGAGGCAATCGAGCAGATGGCCCTGGCCGGCGAGGAGCCGGACGTGATCATCGCCTGCGCCGGTGGCGGCTCGAACTTCGCCGGGCTCACGTTCCCGTTCCTCGGCCAGACGTTCCGGGGCGGCAGGAAGTACCGGGTGATCGCGGTCGAGCCCGAGGCCGCGCCGTCCCTGACCCGGGGCGTCTACGCCTACGACTTCGGCGACACCGGCAAGCTGACGCCGCTGGTCAAGATGTTCACCCTGGGCTCGGACTTCATCCCCGAGCCGATCCATGCCGGCGGGCTGCGCTATCACGGGATGGCGCCGCTCGTCAGCCTGCTGATGGACCACGGCGACATCGAGGCGCGAGCCGTCCACCAAGGCCGCGCGTTTGCCGCAGCCGTGGCGTTCGCCCGGGCCGAGGGCATCCTGCCGGCGCCCGAGTCGTCCCACGCGATCCGGGCCGCGATCGACGAGGCGACCGCCGCCAAGGCGACCGGCGAGAAGAAGGTGATCCTGTTCAACCTCTCTGGGCACGGCCACTTCGACCTGGCGGCCTACGAGAAATACCTGAACGGCTCGCTCGAGGACTACGAGTACGTCCCCGACGAGGCAGCCCTGGCAAGCCTGCCCAAGGTGGGCTAGCCCCTCGGGGCTGCGCGCCGATCTCCCACCGCGGCGTCGCCCGCCCTTCGGACCAATGTCGCCGGCAGACGCAGTACGTCGAGCTCAGCACGCGTGCGAAGTCCGTTCAGTCTCCGATGCCGGGCGTCCGTGCACGGATCGGGCCGCGGGAAACGTTTTCCGGGACCGAATGACAGCCAAGCGGGCCTTGGTGCGTGTCGCAGCGACAATCGTCCCAAGTCCGGTCGGCGGACCCGTGCCGACGCCGGTCGTGGACGCCCACCGGTACCGGAGGATCGAGGTCCGTGGCCGCATGCGGATGACTCGTGACGCCTACCACGTTGATCGGGCTCGAGATCTGCCGCCCGTACGTCGAAGCCTTCGATGATGCCGCCCGCGGCGCCAGGAGCCTGAGCAACGGCGGTTGGTTCGTTCCACGCAGCAAACAGGCGGATTCGGGGCTCGAGGGGGCGTCAGGCCGGGGTGAGTCGGAGCGTTCATGCC
>JANWLH010000049.1 GCA_025450915.1 Candidatus Limnocylindrales bacterium
CCGATCGTGGCACCACT
Organism: Candidatus Limnocylindrales bacterium; assembly: GCA_025450915.1. Classification (GTDB taxonomy): domain Bacteria; phylum Chloroflexota; class Limnocylindria; order Limnocylindrales; family CSP1-4; genus Palsa-1033. The sequence goes on from JANWLH010000049.1 coordinate 18, forward strand.
CCGCTCAGCGAGTTCCCGGAAGATGAACGCTCGGCGGAGGTCGCCGCCCCAGCGTCGCCTGTCTCCTTCCTGGAGGACGAGCCAGTCGTGCGTGGTGGGTCGCGACATCGGGCTGAGTCTACGTGGCGGGGGGCGCCCCGGCTCGCCCGCATGTCCATGCTAAGGTTCGCGGACATGGAAGTAGCCCAGGGTGCCCGGCCCGCGCTTCGCCCTGCCCGACGGAAATCGTTTCGCCTTTTCCTCGAGGCACTCGGGGAGATCAGATCGCGGCGCCGGCTCGTGCGCTACCTGGTCGAGGCGGATCTCCAGAAGAAGGGCGCCAACACCCTCCTCGGCAATATCTGGTGGGTCCTCGATCCGCTCCTCCAGATGGTCGTCTACGTCGTCTTCATCTCGATCATCGTATCGAGCAAGCAGGATGCCTATCCGCTCTTCATCTTCTGCGCGATCCTGCCCTGGAAGTGGTTCACGAGCAGCATCGGCGACGGGATCACCTCGGTCACGGCCCAGGAACAGATCATCAAGCAGGTCCAGTTCCCGAAAGTGGTCCTGCCCCTCGCCGCCGTTGTAAGCGGGATCGTGAACTTCGCCTTCGGGATGATCCCCCTGGCGCTGCTCCTGATCGTGTTCTACTCCAGCCATATCAGCGCCTGGCTGCTGCTGATCCCCGTGGTCGCCGTCGTCCAGTTCGTGTTCACGCTGGCCCTGGCGGTGTTCCTGTCGGCCGCGAACGTCTTCTTCCGCGACGTCGGCAACCTGATCCGGCACCTACTCCGGCTGTGGTTCTACCTGTCGCCGGCCCTCTATTCGGCCAGCCAGATCGACTCGATCACGTCGCGCGGCGGGGTGCTTTCGAAGATCTTCAACCTCAATCCCTGGGCAGCGATGTTCACCTCGTACCGCAACCTGATCTACTACGACACGGGTCCACTGTGGACGAATCTGCTGGGCGTGCTCGCCGTGTCCGTGATCCTGCTGATTCTCGCGCTCATCTTCTTCAAGCGCGTCGAGCCGTCGTTCGCCAAGGTGCTGTGATGTTCCCCGAGGAGATCCCCGACGCGATCGAGGTCGACTCGCTGGGCATCGAGTACAGCCTGCGCTTCACCCGCAAGACGACGTTCCGCGACACGTTCAAGAACCTGCGTGCGAAACGTGACGGTCCGTCCCACTTCTGGGCCTTGCGCAACGTCTCGTTCACTGTCAAGCGCGGCGAATCGCTGGCCGTCATCGGGCCGAACGGGGCGGGCAAGAGCACCCTCCTCCAGGTGCTGGCCGGGATCCTCCAGCCAACCGAAGGCCGGATCGCCGTCCATGGCCAGATCTCGAGCTTGCTGACCCTGGGGGCCGGCTTCGACCAGGAGCTGACCGGGCGGGACAACATCGTCCTGGCCGGGGCGTTCATCGGCATGGATCACAAGGAGATGATGGACCGGCTGCCCGGGATCATCGAGTTCGCCGACATCGGTCAGTTCATCGACGCCCCGATCAAGACGTACTCGTCGGGCATGAAGGCTCGCCTCGGGTTCAGCATCGCCACGGCCGTGGATCCAGATGTCCTGCTCCTCGACGAAGTCCTCGGAACCGGTGACGAAGTCTTCCGGGCAAAGAGCCAGAAGCGGGTGATGGAGCTGGTCCGGGCAGCCCGGGGCATCGTCCTCGTGACGCACGACCTGCGCTGGGTCACCGAGTTCTGCAACCGGGCGATGCTCCTCCAGAAGGGCAACATCGTTGCCGAAGGTTCGCCGGCCGACGTCGTAGCCCTCCACGTCGAGAACTCGGCCAAGGCGCGCGCCGCACGTGACGCTGAGATCGCCAAAGCGCTCGCCGGGACCTCCCTGCCTGTTCGATGAGGGGCTCGCCCGAGCCGACCGCGATCCTCGTCGTGGGCTGGTTCCCGGCGGCCGATGAACCAAGCGCCGGGCGCTTCGTGGCGGACCAGGTCGAGGCACTCCAGGCGACACGCCGGATAAGGCCATGGGTCGTGAGCTTCGAGAACGCAGCGCTTCGCGGGCAGGCCTGGTTGCGAACGGACCAGGAAGCGGCAGTCACGGCGACGACCAGCCGGGCTGTTCGAGCGATCTCGCCGTTCCAGGCCGCCGGCGCGGGCGGCCCATCGGGCATCCCGGTCGCACGCCTCGCCGTGGCGGCCGGGACAACGGGCTCGGCCGAGCACGACCATCGGGCGATCCACCGCAGTGCCGCGATCGAGCCCCTCGTCGAACGGCCCGATCTGCCCGACTGGCGGCTGGTCCATGCGCACGTTGGCTACCCCGAAGGCGTTGCTGCGGCGGTCGCAGCGCAGCGACTCAGCCTGCCGCTCGTCGTCACCGAGCACGCCACGTTCGTGGAATCGTTCCTGGCCGATCCCGGGATCCGCGCGCGGTACGTTGAAACGATGCTCGGCGCCGCCCGGGTGATTGCCGTGAGCCGGATGCTGGCGACCGAGCTCGAAGGGGCGATCCCGGCCCTGGCGGGCCGCGTGGTGGTGATCCCGAACACGGTCGCGGTGGATGATTTCCAGCCTGCGCCGCGCTCCGAGCGAGTGCCCGACGAACTGCTGTGGGTGGGCTACCGCAAGGAGATCAAAGGCATCGAATCGCTCCTGAGGGCGTTCCGGATCGTGCGGGAGACGCGGCCCGCTGCGACGCTTCGGCTCATCGGACGCTCCGCCACGAGCGCCGATGAAACGGGCTGGCTGCGACTGGCGGCGGAGCTCGGGATCGCCGATGCCGTCCGTTTCGAGCCACCAGCCGACCGGGCGGGCGTCGTGGCCGCGATGCGCCGGGCGAGCTGCTTCGTCCACGCCAGCACCCGCGAGACGTTCGGGGTCGTTGCCGTCGAGGCTCTCGCCAGCGGCCTGCCGATCGTGGCGACCGACTCCGGCGGGGTGACCGAGGTGCTGGGCGACACGCCCGATTCCCTGGGGACGCTCGTGCCGACGTCCGACCCGGCCGCCTTCGCGGCGGCCGTCATCCGGACCCTCGAACGGCTGGAGACGTTCGATCCGGACACGCTCCATCGCTACGCCAAGGCACGCTTCGGGTCGATCGCCGTCGCCGGCCAGATCGCGACGCTGTACGACGAGGTCCTCGAAGAGGTGGATCAGGCCGGCGGCTCAACCCGCGGACCGGCGACGACGCCGGTGGTGGCGCCGAGCTCGCCGGCTGCGCCCGGCTCCGGGCGCATCATCCTCGCCGCGTTTCTGCGGACCGAGCTCGACCGGGCCCTCGAGCGGTTTCCGGCTTGGGTCCTGCGAGACGTCGAGATCGCAACCAGCGGCCCCGCGCTGCCCGGCCGGTCGGAGGCCGTCCGGGCGCCCGCCGGCAGCGACGAACGGCTGGCGACCCTCGTGGAGTGGGGTGCGCCGAAGACGGGCACGACGGGCCGGTTTCTGCGCCGGATCCGGCGTGGAAGCCAGCTCCTCGCCCGGATTGCAGGCAACCAGCGAGCCGCTGGTGGGCTGATTGCCGAGCTGACCCGGACGCTGGCCTTCGCGATCGAGCGCGGCTCCGACGGCGCGCCGCCCTTGCTGGTCTGCCTGAGCGGGATCGACTACCTCGTCGCGGCGCCGCTGATTGCGGCGGGCGACGCCTTGCCGGCCCCCGGCGGCCTGCGTTGGCTGGCCGATCGTCAAGCCGATCGGCGGACCGCCGACCGCGCAATCTCAGGCGGGGGCTCGCCTGCCTGAGGCCTCCTGCGCCAGGTCGGCATAGAGGCTGACCAGTCGGGCCGATTCGGTCTCCCAGTTCCAACGAGCGTGGGCGGCATCGAGGCAACGCCGGCGCAGGTCCGCCCGAGCGGCCGGGTCGACGTCGACGATCGAGCGAATCGCCGCGGCGATCGATTGGGGATCGGTGGGGTCGCAGACCGCTCCGAGCGGTCCATCGGGGTCGTCGATGACGATCCGGCGCCGAATGGGAAAATCGCTCGAGACGACGGGGACGCCGGCAGCGAGGCTCTCGAACAGCTTGTTCGGGGTGCTGATCAGGTTGTTCAGTTCGGTCGGCTGGAACACGATCGAATCGACGTCCGCACCGACCACCCAGCCAAGCAGCTCATCGGGCTGGACGGCCGGCAGCACGTGGATGCGGTCGGGCCGCGGGAAGGCCGCGACGATCGGCTCGAGGATCGCCGTCCGGTAGCCCAGGAAGACGAGGTGAGTGCCCTCCAGCCCCGGTTCGGTCAAGGCGGCTGCGGTCTGCTCGAGCCCTCGGTTCGCCTGGAATCCGCCGTGGCACAGGACGATCGGCGCATCGTCGCTGATCCCGGCTGCGTGGCGCAGCAGGTCTGTCGGTGGCTCGGGCGGCGACCAGCGCGGCGGGCAATTGTGGACGACCACGATCCTCCGAGGGCGGAGTCGCCGGGTGAGCTCCGCGGCGCAGGCCTCGTTGACCGTGACGACCGCGGCCGACAGGCGGGCCAGCCGTCTCTCCCAGCGACCGACGATCCCGCGCATCCAGCCCGGCTGGCGCAGGTGCTCGCCGAACTCCAGGAAGATCTCGTGGCTGTCGTAGACGACCCGGCCGCCGTCCCGCTGGGCTGCCTCGACGGCGGTGGGCAGGGTCTCCATGTCGTTCGCGTGGTGGACATCGGATGGTGGTGCCACCGCCAGCGCAGCCCGGCCCCAGGACCGCACGAACGACCGCCACCACAGGACGTAGTCCAGCCAGTTGCGCTCGACCGGCCGGCCGATGAGCGTGTGGGTCGCAAGCTGCCAGGCGCCGCGCACGACCAACCACGGCAAGGAGACGAGTGCGGCGAGCACCGCGATCAAGGCCCGCTCGACGCCATGCGAGCCTCCCCGGCCGGCCGCCCGAATGTCGTTGGCCACCCGCCGCCACAGTCGCCAGGGATGCTGAAGCCAGACGTACCAGAGCGGCCAGCGGCGGAGCAAGGCGACCCGGATGATCGTGAAGCCGTCACGGATCTCGCGGGCGCCGCTCACTTCGTCGGGCCGGGTCGTCCCGATCACGGTCACCTGGTGGCCCGCCGTGGCCAGGCTGGCGGCCTCCCGAAGGACTCGCGAATCGCGGGTCACGTCGTTGAGGACGTACAACGTGATCTTCACCGGCGCTCGCCGTCGTTCGCGCCGATTCCCGCCGGCTGCAGGGACCCCACCAGCTGTCGATAGACGGCTTCGGCGATCGGCCAGGTGAATCGCTCGGCCGCCGTCGCGGCGATCCGGCTCCGCCACGCGCGCCGCTCGTCCGGCGGCCGGGCCAGAACAGCCCGGATCGCTTCCGCCAGGTCCGCCGCGGACTCAGTCGCGGCGACCACGCCAAGGTCAATGTCGCGCACGAGCGCGGCCATCAGCTCGAGCCCCGCCGGCACGACGACCGGAGTACCGGCGGCAAGCGCTTCCCAGAATTTGTTGGGCGACGAGAGCCGCTGGTTGACCGAGACCGGCGGAAGTGGCACGACGGCTACGTCGGCCGACGCCGTCCACGCCAGCAGCTGGTCCGGATGGCGGGCCGGCAGCGTCCAGTGCCGGCCGGCGTAGCGGGCTTCGCGATCGCGGGCCTGTTCGGCCTCGAACCCCCGACCGAAGCCGAGGAGGACGAGCACGGCATCCGGGACAAGGAGGACGGCATCGGCGGCGGCGTCGAGACCCAGGTTCGGCCCAAGTCGGCCCTGGAAGAGGACCACCGATTCCGTCGGCGGGATCCCGATCTCGGCCCGGATCAGGTTGGGTGGCGAGCCTGGGGCGTTCCCCAGGGGGACCTCCGGGTAGTTCGGGACGACGACGATCGAGCCGACCCGCCAGCGTGCGGCCAGACGGACTGCGAGCGGCTCATTGACCGAGGTGACCGCATCCGCTAAGCGCGCCCAGGTCGTCTCCCGGCGGCGATGCCAGGCCCGAATCGGAGGTGGCATGTCGAGAACGTTGTTCGATTCGAAGACGTCGTCGATCGCGTCGTAGATGACGCGGACAGGCTGGCCTGCCGGGCCCGTCGGCTGGCGATGGCGGGCGGCAAGGGCGGCGGCGATGGTCAGGCTCCCGCAGGCGTGGTAGAGATCGGCCGGTGGCAGGTCGCGGGCCAGGGTCGACCACCAGCCTCGGACGGTGTGCGGCCAGAGCAGCCAGCGCCGGACCGCGGCCGTACCTCGCAGCAGGCGTCCAGCCAGGCCCGAACGCCGCCGAGTCGACGCGCCGGCGGGCGCTCCCCCGGCGACGGCCCACCGGCCGCCCGGCGCGTAGCGACGGATCACGAGCGCGCCGTCCCGCTCTTCGGCGGGCAGCCCGGCGGCGGCGACCGCGGCGATCTCGACCGCGTAGCCTTCGGCGGCCAGCGCCCGGCCGATGCGCAACGCGCGCGAGTAGGGCGCCGCCGGGTTGCCGACGAGGATCACCGCCCGGCGGCTCGGTGCGCTCACCACGGGCGTCCGGAGAGCCGGCCGTACTCGGCGAGGAGGACGGCCACCTGCGATTCCCAGTTGTAGGTGTCATGCGCGGCGCGCAGGGCACGCTCGGCGATCGCCGCCTGGTCGCCCGCGGGCAAGTCGAGGATCGAGCGGATCGCCGCGGCCAGCGCGGCGACACTGGTCGGGTCGCAGACGACCCCGCAGCCGGTGGCGGTCACGATCGGGGCCATCCCGGGCAGGTCGGAGGCGACGACGGGGACGCCGGCGGCCATCGCCTCGAGGAGCTTGTTCGGGGTGGTCAGGCGGTGGTTGAGGGTGCTCGGCTGGATCGGCATCGCCACGAGGTCGGCCGAGGCGACCCATTCGAGGAGCTCGGCAGGCGGGACCGCCGGCAGGATGAAGAGCCGGCCGTGGCTGGCGGGGTCGGCGGCGATCCGCTCCAGCTCGGGGCGCAGGATGCCGTAGCCGAGCAGGACGAGGACGATGTCCTCGGGCAGCGACGGCAGGGTCGCGATCAGCTGCTCGATCCCCCGGTCGCGCGAGAAGCCGCCCTGGTAGAGGACAACCCGGACGGTCGGGGCGAGGCCCAGCTCCCCGTGGAACCGCCGCGGCTTGACCGCATCCGGCGCCCGGCGATACGAGCAGTTGAGGACGACGAGCGGGCGCTCGACCCGGAAGCGCTCGGCCATCACGTCGGCGTACGGGTCGTTGACGGTGATGACCCGGGTTGCCTCATGGGCCCAACCCCGTTCGATCCGGGCAAAAAGCCTCCGGGCGGGACCGGGCAGGCGGGCCAGGTTGGCCGCGTCGACGTAGATATCGCGCGAGTCGTAGATGACCGGCGCCGAATCGCGCCGGCCCAGGTCGAGCCCGACGGGGATGCCCATGTAGGCCATCGCGTGGACGAGGTCCGCCGGCGGGGCGACGCGATGCGCGGTGAGGCGCTGCGAGCGGACCGTCAGGGCGATCGCCCCAAGGCGCCAGAAGCCGGCAGCGAGGCGCCGGGCGCGGGCCACGGCCCCTCGGCGTGGCGGCGCACCTGTGGCAGAGGATTCGTCGGTGCGAGCGTCGCCGCCGCCATGGCTCGAGACCGGCGGCGAGGTTCGTCGCAGCCGGTGGGCGATCGACCGAAGCGGGCCCGGCAGGCCGTCGATCGCCTCAACGTGGACCCGCACGATCCGATAGCCGGACGGATCGCGCTCGTCGTCGGGCAGGCCGGGTGCCCGCCGGCCGACGACCGTGACCACGTGGCCGCGGGAGCTCAACGAGCTCGCGATCCGGAAGGTGCGCGAATCGAACTCACCGGTCGAGGGCACGACGATCGTGCACCGCTGGGCGACGATCGGATTCGCCGCGCCGGCCGCCGGGTCGTCCTGGCCGGTCATCGCCGGGCCTCGCCATCGAGCCGCGCGGCGAGCGCCAGCAGGCCACGGCTCTCGGTCTCCCAGTTCCAGCGCTCATGGGCCGCCACGAGGCAGCGCGCCCGCAGCGCCGCCCGATCGGCGGCGGGCCGCTCGATGATCGAGCGGATCGCGCCGGCGATCGATCCTGGGCTGGCCGGGTCACAGGTCGCCCCGAGTGCGCCGCCGGGATCGTCGAGGACGATCGTGCGCATGCCGGGAAAGTCGCTGACGACCACCGGAACGCCCGCGGCCAGGCATTCAAAGAGCTTGTTCGGCGTCGCCAGGCGGTGGTTGAGGGTCGTCGGCTGGATCGGCATCACCCCGACATCCGCGCCGGCGAGCCACTCGAGGAGCTCGTCGGGATCGACGGCGTCGAGGACGTGCAGGCGACCCTTCCGGGACGGCTCGGTGGCCAGGCGCTCGAACGCCGCCCGGCGCGGGCCGGCCCCGAGGACGACGACATGGAGCGCTTCAAGCCCCGGCTCGAGCATCGCGCCGGCCAGCTCCTCGACGCCCCGATGACGGGCAAACGCCCCGTGGTAGATCGCGAGCGGGATGCCGGCCGCGAGTCCCAGGCGCTCGCGCAGAATGCCGACTCCAGCCACTGGTGGCGTCCAGCGCGGCGGGCAGTTGTGGACCACCGTCATCGAGCGCGGGTGGTAGCGGTGCTCGAGCTCGACCGCGAGTGCCTCGTTGACGGTGATGACGGCGTCGGCCTCGCCGCTCCAGCGCCGCTCGGACGACGCGACGATTCGGCGCGCCCACCCGGGCTGCTCGGCGCTCGTCCGCGCCTCCAGGTAGATCTCGTGGCTGTCGTAGACGAGGTGGCTCGCCGGTTGGCTCGCGTGGGCAGCGACCGCGCCGCCCAGCCCGCTGAGGTCATGGCCCCATGCGATCTCGGCCGTCGGCGCCGCGGCAGCGGCGGCGGCACCCCAGCCGCGGATCGCGTAGCGCCACCGGACGAGCCAGTCGAGCGGCCCGATCGAGCGGTCGCCGCCCCGCCGGCGACGGCCGAGGACGAGCTGGACCGGGTAGCAGACGATCGACCAGAGCCCGGCAACGACGAGCAGGCCGAGGGCCGCGAGCAGTCCCCCTGCATCGGACGGCAGCCGCCGGGTGCTGCCGCGGATCCGCCCGAGCAGCTCACCTCGCGTCCGCCAGGGATATCGGGCGAGCGTCCACCACAGGCGCCAGCCGCCCGGCACAGGGACCCGGATGATCTCGAAGCCGGCCCGCGTCTCGCGATCGCCGACCGCGCTCGCCGGATCCGTCGGGCGGGCCATGACGGTCACGGTGTGGCCTGCCTCGGCCAGTGAACGGGCCTCGCGGAGGACCCGCGAATCGGAGCGCATGTCGTTGTAGACGTACATCACGATCCGGCTCATCGGTCGTCCATTCCGTCAGCGGCTGCCGCGTTCGAGGGCCTCGACGATGGCGGCTCCGGCACCGCTCGGTTGGAGGTGCAGCCCGGCCGCCCGTGCCCGGACGACCGCCTCGGTTTGGTCGGATGACTCCAGTCGGTCGAGCTCGGCCGTCGCGCGACCGACGTCGAGGCCGACGACGACCATCCTGCCGCCCGACCCGGCGACTGCCTCGAGCCACTCCGTCGTGTCCCGCAGGATGAGGCACGGAACCCCCAGCCAGGCGGCCTCCCGCTGGACACCACCCGAATCGGTCAGGACGGCGGCTGAGTGGAGCTGGAGAGCGAGCGTTGCCCGATAGGGCTGGGGCGGGATGACCTGAACCGTCGGCCCCAGCCCGATCCCCTCGGCTTCGAGGGCAACGGCCGTCCCCGGATGGAGGGCCAGGACGACCGGCCGGTCCCGAGTGCTGACGGCGCCGAGGAGGGCCGCCCAGGCACGAATCGCCGCCGGCTCGCGGTTCTCGACGCGATGGACCGTGGCGAACAGGTAGCCGCCGGGCCGCAGCTCCAGCCCCCGCGCCTCGGCGCCAAGGCGCGCACTGATCTCATCGAGGATCGCGGGATCCTGGACCCCCAGGCTGAGTCGTGCGGCGAGGTCCTGCATCAGGTCGCCGACGAGCAGGACCCCATCTGTGACCCCTTCCCTCGCCAGGTTGGCGACGGCCGTCGGCGTCGGTGCGAATGTCCAGGTCGCAAGGTGGTCGGCGACGACCCGGTTGAGCTCCTCGGGCATCCGCCGATCGAAGCTGCGCAGGCCTGCTTCGACATGAGCGATCGGCAACCGGAGCTGGGCGGCGACGAGCGCGCCCGCCAAGGTCGAGTTGGTGTCCCCGTAGACGATCACGACATCGGGCCGTTCGGCGGCCAGGATCGGCTCGAGGCCGACGAGCATCGCCGCTGTCTGCCCAGTCGCGCTGCCCCCGCCGACCCCGAGCTGGTGATCGGGCCGCGCGAGGCCGAGCTCACCGATGAACGACCCGGCCAGCGCATCGTCGTAGTGCTGGCCGGTGTCGATGAAGACTTCGTCGTGACGGGCCCGGAGGAGCGGTTGGAGGACCGCCGCCTTGATCAGCTGTGGTCGAGTGCCGACGACGCTGGCTATCCGCATCAGCGGACGGCAACCTCCGCCGGCCGGCGGGTCGCGGCCGGCACGCCAACCCCGTGATAGGCGACGCGCTCGGGCAGGGCGATCCCGCGCAGGCTGTTGCGGCCGTCGAAGAGGACCTCGGCGGCCGGGAAGAGGTCGAAGTCGAGGCCCTTGAACTGCGGATCGGCGGTCTGGGTCACGATCGCCCGGGCATCGCTCGGCGTTCCCCACTGGTAGGGCGTCGCGGCGCTTCGAGCGATCTCCGCGTCGGAGAGGAGCGGGTCATAGGCCGACACGATCGCGCCGTGGAAGGCGAGCCGTTCGATCAGCGGCAGCGCCCGGGAATAGGCCAGCTCCTTGACCCCATCGCGGTACGTCAGGCCCAGGACGAGGACCGGCACGCCCTCGAGCCCGCCGAGCGCCTTCTGGATCGTCCGGATCGCCAGGCCGATCTGGCCGTCGTTGACCCGCCGGCTCAGCTCGACGAGCTCCATCTCCGGGGCCCGGCTGAGCAGGAAGTGCGGGTAGACCGGGATGCAGTGGCCGCCGACGCCCAGGCCGGGCTGGTGGATGTGGCTGTACGGCTGGCTGTTGGCGGCGGCGATCACTTCCTGGATGTCCACCCCGACGCGGTCGGCGTACCGGGCGAACTCGTTGGCCAGCGCGATGTTGACGTCGCGATAGGTTGTGTCGGCGAGCTTGCTGAACTCGGCCGCCTCGGCGGAGCTCATCAGGACGACCTCGGCGTCGAGGACGGAGCCGTAGAAGGCGGCCGCGCGGGCGCCCGACTCGGGCCCCAGCCCACCGACGAGCTTGGGGTAGGTGGCCAGGTTGCGCAGCGCCGAGCCGCTGTACAGGCGCTCCGGCGAGAAGGCGACGAAGAACTCCTCCTCGGAGCGCAGGCCGCTGACCGCGGCGAGGCGAGGCGCGAACCGGCCCCGGGTATCGCCCACCGGCAGGGTGGTCTCGAACATGATGGTCGAGCCCGGATGGATCCCCGGGGCGATCGCCTCGACGGCCGCGTCCATGTAGCGATAGTCGGGCTGCTGCTCGTCGTTGAGCATGACCGGCACGATCAGGACGACCACGTCGGACGCGGCCGCGGCCGCGGCACCGTCGAGCGTCGCCCGGAGGCGGCCCTGGGCGTGGGCGCTGGCAACGCCCTCGGTCAGGCCCGGCTCCTCGGTCACGTGGTTTCGCCCGGCATTGATCGAGTCGACCACCGAGGCCTGGACGTCGACGGCGGTGACGTCCCAGCCGTGGCCCGAGAACTGGACGGCCAGTGGCAGGCCCATCTTGCCGGCACCGACGATCGTCACTCGGCCGACGGTCCCGGGCTCGCCCGTCCAGGGCGACACGGTCCGGGGCTCCGGGTGGACGCAGGTCCGGGCCGGCAGCTCGATCGAGCCGCCGAGCAGGCTGGGAGCGGCCGCGGACGGCCGATGGGTGATGGTCATACGGCGGTCAGCCTCGCGGAAAATTCGGACAGGTCAATCGGCCGGCCGCTGGCGGCCGCCTCGAGCAGGGAGGTGGCGATGGCGACGGCCCACAGGCCGTCCTCGACGTCGACGACCGGCCGGCCACCCTCGCGGACGACGCCCAGGAACGCGTCGAGCTCGGCAGCCAGGGGTTCGGCGTTGGCGACCGGCAGCTCGGCGACATCACCGGCGAAGGTCGGCGCGTAGCCCGCGATCAGCTGCGGGCCGCCCGCAACGGCGCGGGTGAACGTCAGGCGCTGGGTCAGGTAGTCGAGCTCGAACATGCCCTCCTCGCCGACGACCGTCAGCTGGCGGCGCTTGGCCGGCGTCAGCCAGTTGACGTCGAGCATGCCGGTGGCCCCGGACGGGAAGCGCAGGAGCCCGAAGAGGAGATCCTCGTGGCTGGCATGGATCCGCTGGGCCAGCTCGGCGTAGACCCGGTTGGGCCGCTCGCCGGCGACCCACGAGAGGATGTCGGCGTCGTGCGTCGCCAGGTCGATCGTCACGCCGACGTCGCGGATCCGGGCGGGGAATGGCCCGGCCCGCCGGCTGGCGATCGCGTAGATCGTGCTCAGCCAACCCTCGCCGAGGAGCCTGCCGAGCTCGAGGACGGCGGGGTTGAAGCGCTCGACGTGGCCGACCTGGACCGGGACGCCCCTGGCCCGGGCCGCCGCGAGGATCTCGAGGCCCTCCTCGATCGTGGCCGACAGGGGCTTCTCGACGAGCACGGCCACGCCCCGCTCGATCGCGGCCAGGGCGAGCGTGCGATGGCTCGTCGTCGGGGCAGCCAGGACGACCGCGTCGAGGTCGGCCTCGGCGATCATCGCCAGCGGCTCCGGGAAGCCGAGCGCCGCTGGGCCGCTGCCGCCGTCAACGGCCGCCGCCAGGACGTCCGCGACCGGGTCCGCCACGGCCACGAGCCGGCAACCGGGCCGGGCCCGCAGGACGCGAAGGTGGTTGCGGCCCATCGAGCCCAACCCGGCAAGCCCGACGCGGAGCTCGCGCTCCGAGCCGACCGGCCGCCAGGTATCGGCCATCAGGCGACGGTCTCGACGCGCACTCCGGCGTGGCGCCCGACGGAGGCCCGCACGGCCTCGATGACGGTTGCCTGTTCGGCGTCGGTGAGGCCCGGGAACATCGGCAGGGCGAGGGTCCGGGCCGCGGCCGCGTCGGTCATCGGCAGGTCCGCGTGGAGCCCGCGCTCCATGATGTACGACTGGCGATGGACCGGGACCGGGTAGTAGATGTCCGCCCCGACACCCGCCTCGCGCAGGTCGGCCACGACCGCGTCCCGCTCGGCGCCGACGTCGAGGGTGTACTGGTGGAAGACGTGGGTCCGGCCGTCGGGCGTGACGGGCGTCCCGATCGGCAGGTCGGCGAACGCCCGGTCGTAGGCCGCAGCGATCTCCTGCCGGCGAGCCGTATTCCGATCGAGCTTGGCCAGCTGGACGAGGCCGATCGCGGCATTGATGTCGGTCATCCGGTAGTTGTAGCCGAGCATCTCGAACTGGTAGCGCGTGCGCATCCCCTGGTTCCGGTACAGCCGCAGCCAGTCGGCCAGGTGGTCGTCATCCGTGGTGACCAAGCCGCCTTCGCCGGTCGTCAGGTTCTTCGTCGCGTAGAGGCTGAAGGCGCTCGGCCCGAAGCTGCCGGCCTTCCGGCCGCGGAACGTGGCGCCATGCGCCTGGCAGGCATCCTCGACCACGACCAGGCCGTGGCGATCGGCAAGGGCCTGGATCATGTCCATGTCGGCGACCAGGCCGAACAGGTGGACCGGCACGATCGCCCGCGTGCGGGGCGTGATCGCCGCTTCGATCCGGGCGGCATCGATCAGGTAGGTGTCCGGCTCGATGTCGACGAAGACCGGCACCGCCCCGGTCGAGAGGATCGCGTTCGCGGTTGCCGCGAACGTGTGCGAGACGGTGATCACCTCGTCGCCCGGCACGAGGCCGATCCCGGTGAAGATGGCCATCAGGGCGAGCGTGCCGTTGCTCATCGCGATCGCGTGCTTGACGCCGCAGTACTCGGCCCAGCGCGTCTCGAACTCGGCGACCCGCTTCCCGGCGGCGATCATCCCCGAACGGAGGACCTCGCTGACGGCGGCAACCTCGTCCTCACCGATGTCTGGGCGGGCGATCGGAATCATGCTCGGGCTCCTTGGTGCAGGCCGACGCGCTCGATCAGCGTGTCGGCTTCGGGGTTGTAGCGATAGGTCCGGCCACAGGCCGGGCACGACAGGGCAGGATCGGCGGAGTAGGCTGCCGGCTCGGCGGGCGCCTTGCGGCCCTCGGAGTCGAGCAGACGCGCGCCGCAGGCACAGACCCAGCCGATCCGGTGGGCCGGGCTGCCGGCCATCAGGGCGAAGTCGGCGACGTCGCGGGTGACGATCCCACCGGCACCGATCGTCGCGAACCGGCCGATCGTCGTGCCGGCCACGACCACCGCACCGGCGCCGATCGAGCAGCCCGTCCTCAGCAGGATCGGCGACACGGTCCAGTCCTCGGCCCGGGCAAGCTCACCGGTGGCCGTGATCGCCCGCGGATAGCGGTCGTTGGTCAGGATCGCGTTCGGTCCGATGAAGACGCCATCCTCGATCGTCACGCCGTGGTAGATCAGGGCGAGGTTCTGGACCTTGACCCGGTTGCCCAGGACCACGCCTTCGTCAATGAAGGCGTCCCGGCCGATGACGCATTCCGAGCCGATCCGGGCGCCGCTGCGGACCTGGGCACGGTGCCAGATGCTCGTGCCCGGACCGACCTCGACGTCTGCCTCGAGATCCGCCGACGGATGCACGCGGGCTGAAGGATCAATCACGGATTGTGCGGGACTCCATTGCTCGGATCGGTGCCTGACGGTACCTGCCGGACGGACCGGTCAACCGCCCGGAAGTATACCGAAGGGTGGCCGGGGCTCAGCGGCGGCGGCCCCGGAGCAGGGCCATGACGACGCCTGCGGCGGCGCCGAAGGCGATCGCGCCCCGCCAGTCGAGGAGCGTCCGGACGTCACCGTCGACGCGTGCGGCGAGGACGACCCCGGCCCCCGAGTTTGGGCCGAAATGGACCCGGTTGGCGATCAGCGTTCGGACCCCGGCCTGCTCGAAGGCAGCATCCCGGGCGATCACCGCACCGACGACGCCCTGGCGGACGTCGAGCTGATCGGTCATTGCCGCCCCGACGCCGCCGAGCTCGACCGACAGGCGGTCGGCGCGGACGGCCCCGACGCCGCCCTGGGTGATCGCCACGTCGGTCGCGGTCAGCCGTCCCACGCCGCCCTGCCTGATCGTCAGCTGGCTCTCGTCCGCGGGCGGCGAATCGACGACGACGGGCACGGCCACGGGACGCTTGGGTGCCGGCGGCTTTGCCTTGGGCGCCGCGCTCACGGTGGCGGTGGTTGTTGGGCGAGCGGCGCGCTTCGGGCGCGCGGCCTCTTCTTCGGTCATGGTGTCTCTCCGGTGTGTTGACCCAGCGTACCCGTGTTTGGTCGTGTTCGGGTCCGATCGGGCGGCAAAACGGTGCCCGTTGTCAAAGTTGGGGGAGAACGCCCGGAACTCGGGCGACTCGGATCCACGCGCGGCAACCCCAGCGGCGCGCGTCAATGAGCCAATGACGGCCCGCGGGCCGCGGCGCGCCGGTGCCCACAGGCAACTTCGGCTATTCTCCGGCGCGTGATCCGTCGGCAGGGACCGCTTCGGCATGTCGGACTGGCGATCGCCCTGGCGGTCCTGCTGGTTGGCTGTTCGCCGACGACGGTGGCGCCCACGCCGAGCCTGACCGCGATCACCCCGACACCATCGCCCTCGACCGGCCCGTCAAGCGGACCATCGGCGAGCAGCAGCACCCCGCCGGTCGAGAGCCCGACGCCGACGCCCAGCCCCAGCCCGGTGCTCGTCCCGGCACCGCTGGACGGCGAGCTGGTCACCCCCGCCGCGGCCGCCCGCCATCCGATCGCGGTCATGATCGATGACCTGAGTCCGGCCCGGCCGCAGTCGGGCTTCAGCAGTGCCTCCATCGTCTTCCAGGCCCCCGCCGAGGGCGGGATCCCGCGCTACATGGCGATCTTCGCGGACGGCGTGCCGGCCGATGTTGGACCGGTCCGCAGTGCCCGTTACTACTTCATCGCCTGGGCGTCGGAATACAAGGCGATGTACGTCCATGCCGGCGGCTCGCCGCAGGCGCTCGCCGCGCTGCGGGCCTCGGGCGCCGGCCAGCTCGTGTACAACGCCGACGAGTTCCGTTACGGGCCGTACTTCCGGCGAATCTCGACGCGTGCCCCGCCCCACAACCTGTACACGACCGGCAAGCAGCTCCGCCAGCTCGCCGGGCTCGTTCACGCCACGGCGGCGCCGAAGCCGATCTGGACGTTCAACCCGCCGATCCCGATGGACCTGCGGCCGGTCGGCGGAACGATCTCGTTCGCCTATCCCCAGAACGCGATCAAGTACAGCTACGACCGGTCAACGAACACATACCTGCGCACCGTCAGCGTCGAGGGCGCCCAGCACGATGCCTCGAACAAGGTCCGGATCGCCCCCACGAACGTGATCGTCATGTGGATGAAGTTCGCCCCGCTCAACGACCGCGAGCCCAAGAAGCACCGCCTCGAAGCCACGCTCATCGGCTCGGGGCCGGCCTGGATCTCGACCAATGGCAAGACGATCAAGGGCACCTGGCGCAAGAAGACGACGAGCGGCCCGACGCTGTTCTACGACTCGGCCGGCCACCAGGTCGGCCTGACCGTCGGCCAGACGTTCGTGAACGTCGTCACCTGGGGGACGGCGGTCACGATCAGGGCCGGCGGACCGCCGCCACCGCGCGACGGCGGTCCGTAACGGCTCAGATGCCGGTGACTTCGTCCTCGGGCGAACGTCGCGCCCCGACATCGGTGTAGACAACCCGCGTCGCCCGGGCGACATCCGCCCAGGTCCGGCGCTCCGGTCCCGTCCGGGTCAGTGCCTCGGCACGCAGCCGCGACCACAGCGCGTCGTCGATCCAGGCCGCCGAGATCGCCGCGGCGAGCCGGTCCGGATCACGGGGCTCGACGAGGATCCCCGCCCCGCCGACGATCTCGGGCAGAGCCCCGACGGCGCTGGCGATCACCGGCGTGCCAGCGGCCAGCGCCTCGATCGCCGGCAGGCCGGCGGCCTCGCTGATCGAGGGCAGGATCGCCGCCCGGGCCTCGGCGACGAGACCGGCGAGGCGTTCCTCGGTGAGCGCCGGGGCGTAGGCGAGGAGCTCCCCGACGCCCTGCCGGGCCGTCGCCCGGGCCAGCGCAGCCCGGTCGTCGGGCGAGGCACCGATCAACAGGACGCGCGGCGGCCAGGTGGCCTCCGGATCCAGGCCGGCCGGCCGGCCGGCCGCGGCGAGCTTGCCGAGCGCCCCGATGAGCGAGCCGAGATCCTGGCGGGCGTCGTAGCGGCCCGAATAGACGAGATAGCGTCCGGGCAGGCCGAGGCGCTCCCGGTCCGAGCGCGAATCGATGGCCGGGGCCGGAGCGCCCGAGCTCTGGCCGCGTTTCGCGGGCCGCGTCGGGCGATTGCCCTCGGCCGGCCGGAACGCGGCCCGGGCGGCGAGCGGCACGACGACGATCCGCTCGGGGCTGACCCGCAGCAGGTCGCGCACGGTCCGCCCCGTCGCCTCCGTCCCGACGATCACCGCCGCCGCGTTGCGCAGGATCCGGCCGCGCAGGCGCTGCCCGAACGCGGCCGCCGGGCTGCGCTGGTAGACGGCCGGCATCTCCCAGGGTGCAAGGTCGAGGAGGGTGACGACGACCGGCAGGCCCGATCCGATCGGGATGGCCCCGGCCGCCGCGTGGAAGACCGCCCCGGCCGCGCCACCCTGCTCGGCCCACCATGCCGAGCCGATCGAGGCGCCCCGGAGCAGGAACGGGTCGACGGTCAACGCCCCCGATCGGAGCAGGTGGCTGGGTGGCATTCGCCGGCGGGCGGCAACATCGAGATGGCCGAAGCCCTCGGTCGGGTCCGGCCGCCGGAGGCCGACGAGGAACGCGAATGACTCGCCGTCCAGCGGGCCGGCGTCGTAGGCCGCCAGCAATTCGCCGAGGTAGAGGGCGGTCGTCGGGGCGCGGGCGGGATCCTCGAGCGGCCGCGTGTCCATGACGACGCGGAGGCCAAGCGGCTCCGGGTCAGGCCCCGGGCCGCGCTGGCTGGTCACGCCGGGGGGCGCGAGGGGCGCGGGCCTCGTCCCCGGAGCTCGTCCCAGCGCAGCTGGAGGACGACGACGAGGGCCTCGCCGATGATCCGCCGGGACATTTTCGACTGGCCCACGCGGCGATCGCGGAAGGTGATCGGGACCTCCGTGACCTTCGCCCCGAGGCGGCTTGCCCTGAAGGTCATCTCGATCTGGAAGACATAGCCGCCGGCGTGGATCCCGTCGAACGGGATGCCGGCCAGGGTGACGGCCCGCCAGGCCTTGAAGCCGCCCGTCAGGTCGTGCGGTCCGAGGCCGAGCACCGTCCGGGCGAAGATGCTGCCGCCGCGCGAGATGACCCGCCGGGCGAGCCCCCAGTCGACCACCCCGCCGCCGGCGACGTAGCGCGAGCCGATGGCGAGGTCGGCCTCGCCTGCCGCCACGGGGCCGACGAGCCCGGGCAGGCTCGCCGGATCGTGCGACCAGTCGGCGTCCATCTGGACGAGCAGGTCGGCGCCGCCGTCGAGGGCCACCCGGAATCCGTCGAGGTAGGCCCGGCCGAGACCCTGCTTGGAGGACCGATGGCGGACCCGAATCCGCTCGTCGGCTGCGGCGAGCGTGTCGGCGAGCCTGCCGGTGCCGTCGGGTGAGCCGTCGTCGACCACGAGGAGGGTGGCTGCGGGCAGCTCGGCGAGGATCGCGGCGGCAATGCCGGGCAGGTTCTCGGCCTCGTTGTACGTGGGCAGGATGACCCAGGTCCCTGGTCGAGGATCGGCTGACATGGCGGCCAGTGTAGGCGCCCGCGGCGCCCTGGCGATCAGCGCGGCTGCGCGCTCATCCTCAGCAGGATCGATCCGCCCGTGCCCCGCAACGGCCCGCCGGGGGCCGTCAGGGTGACCCGGCCGTACGGCGACGGAATGGGCGCACCCACGACGGCATCGGTGGCCAGGGTCATGTCGCCACTGATCGCCCGGTTGAAGTCCTCGTTACTGGTCGGGTGTGGCCTCGTGTCGAGCTGGACCGTCGCCCAGGCGTTCCGGACCGACGTCCACGACTGGACGTTGTGGTTGAAGTTCGCGGCGCCCTGCCAGAGCGCGTTGATCGACTGGTGGGTGGTGAACAGGCCCGCGACATACCAGCCGGCCTCGTTCGAATAGGGCTCCGAGATCACGGCCCGCGCGCCGGTCTGCAGCCAGCCCGCGCCCATGTTGTCGACGCGCTGCTCGGCAACGGTCAGGGTCGGGGCGGGATTCTGCATCTCCGAATTGCCCGCCGAGTAGCACAGGTGGCCGAGGATCACGACGGCGTTCGGCGCGAGCTGGATGTACTCCTCGAGGTAGTTCGCCCCGTAGTACTTGACGTTCGAGTTGCCCGCGCCGGCCGTGGCGTTGAGACCGAGGCCGTCCTTGGTGTTCTCCTGGAACGGCGTGTACGGGCTCGGCCAGCCGTTGCCGTGGCCGAAGTACACGACGATCGAGGCACCCTTGAGGGCCGGCTCGACCTTCGACCAGGTGGCGTTCGGCGAGTACAGGGTCACGACGTTCGAGCTGTACTGGCGGGCAACCGTGGCCGTGCTGTCGGCATCGGCGATGTAGCTCGAGGTGCTGCCCTCGACGGGGCCGACGATGATCACGACCTTGGCGCTCGACAGGGTCGACGCGGAGGCGCCCGGGACCGCGACGGCCAGGGCGACGAAGCAGGCCATGGAGAGGGAGCCAAGCAGCTTGCGCAAGTGAATCTCCGAACGTCGACAGTCCGGGCGGAGGCAACGCCTGCGACCCGGCTGTGGGGGGCAACCCCAGACTCCCGGATGGGATCGCCCGACTCAATGCCGACATGGTCCCGGGCCCGAATGGCCCCAACGGCCGGGCACCTGGTCGGTGCGGCGCGGTCGGTGCGAGCAGTGTGGACTCCGGGGCGGTTGGATTCGAGTGCGACGCACCAGCCCGCCGCACGCAGGTGGTGCCTCCGGGCACCGGGTTCAGGTTCGGAGGCGCTCGATGAGCCCGGCCAGGGTCGGGTTGTGCCG
>JANWLH010000050.1 GCA_025450915.1 Candidatus Limnocylindrales bacterium
CCCCGATTGGCGATCTGACGCGCAGGTCATGACGTTCGGCACTGGTCGAGGCCGTCTCGACGGGCGGACGCTGGAGCTGCTGTTCCCAGGGTCAAGCGCACCGTCGATTCGTCCGTAGTCGCGGGCCCGACGGCCGCCAACGTTGCACCTGGGAACCAGGAGGCAAGGCGCGATGACCATTGCATCCAGGGAGTTCACATATGCGTCACCGGGCGCCGCCGGCAGCGTCGTCCCGCTGAAGGAACGCTATGACAACTTCATCGGTGGCGCGTGGGTAGCGCCGACGAAAGGCAAGTACGCGGTCGACCTGACGCCAGCGACCGGCAAGGGGTTTACCGAAGTCCCGCGCTCCACGCCCGAGGACGTTGAGCTGGCGCTCGATGCCGCTCATGCCGCCAAGGCGGCCTGGGGCGAGGCCTCGGTCACCGAACGAGCTCGGGTCCTGAACGCGATCGCCGATGCGATCGAGGCCAACAAGGAGATGCTCGCCGTCGCCGAGAGCTGGGACAACGGCAAGCCGGTTCGCGAGACGCTGGCCGCGGATATCCCGCTTGCGGCAGATCACTTCCGCTACTTCGCCGGCGTGATCCGCGGCGAGGAAGGCTCGATCGGCGAGATCGACAAGGACACGATCGCCTATCACTTCCGCGAGCCGCTCGGCGTCGTCGGGCAGATCATCCCGTTCAACTTCCCGCTGCTGATGGCCGCCTGGAAGATTGCGCCGGCGCTTGCCGGTGGCAATTGCACGGTCGTCAAGCCAGCCAGCCCGACACCGTGGTCGATCCTCAAGTTCGCCGAGGTGATCGAGGGAATCGTCCCGGCCGGCGTCATCAACGTGGTGAACGGTGCCGGCGCCGAGGTGGGGATGGCGCTGGCCTCGAGCAAGCGAATCGCCAAGGTGGCGTTCACCGGCGAAACCGAGACGGGCCGGCTGATCATGCAGTACGCGGCCCAGAACATCATTCCGTCGACGACCGAGCTTGGCGGCAAGTCCCCCAACATCTTCTTCGACGACGTGCTGGCCGCCGACGACGAGTTCCTCGACAAGGCGATCGAGGGCCTCGTGTTGTACGCCTTCAACAAGGGCGAGGTGTGCACCTGCCCGTCAAGGGCGTTGATCCAGGAATCGATCTACGACCGGTTCATGGGCCGGGCGCTCGAACGGATCGCTGCGATCAAGCAGGGCAACCCCCTCGACATCACCACCCAGATCGGAGCACAGGTCTCCAAGGCACAGCTCGACAAGATCATGAAGTACATCCAGATCGGGCTGGCCGAGGGCGCCGAGCTGCTGATCGGCGGCAAGCGCAACATCCTGCCGGACGAGCTGGCGGACGGGTACTACGTCCAGCCGACGGTCTTCAAGGGCACCAACCAGATGCGGATCTTCCAGGAGGAGATCTTCGGGCCGGTGCTCTCGGTCACGACGTTCAAGGACGAGGCCGAGGCACTCCAGATCGCCAACGACACGATGTACGGCCTGGGCGCCGGCGTGTGGGCGAGGGATGGCTCCCTGGCCTACCGCATGGGCCGGGGCATCAAGGCGGGTCGCGTCTGGACGAACTGCTACCACCTCTATCCAGCCGGAGCCGCCTTCGGCGGTTACAAGGCATCGGGCGTCGGGCGCGAGACCCACAGGATGATGCTCGACCACTACACCCAGACCAAGAACCTCCTGGTCAGCTACAGCCCGAAGCCACTCGGGTTCTTCTGAGACCAGGCATCGCCAGCTCGCCCTTGCACGCGCAAGGGCGAGCTGCTGCGCAGCGGCGCTCCAGCTCCTCGTGCCCGTCCAGGCCCGAGGGAATCAGAACCCGGTGAGGTTGGCCAAAATGCCCAGTTCCCACAAGGGGAGCGACCTCACCGGGTCTGAACGTCACCCACCAGGATCAGCGGGCGATGAGCACCGTCGCCTTGGAGTGGGTCGCGACATGCTCCGAAACGCTGCCCTGGAGGGCGCGTGAGAGCAGGCCGAGGCCGCGCGAGCCGACCACGACCATGTCGTAGCCGCCCTCTTCGGCAATCCGCTCGATCGTCGCCGCCGGGTCGCCGGCCGGCTCATGCATGACGGGCTCGATGCCCTTCTGCCGGAGCAACCTGGCCGCCTCGGCGAGCTCGCTCGTGTGGACTGCGCGGTCGTCCCATGGGTCAACCGGCACGCGGCCCGCATGGACCGGGATGACGCTCACGACGCCAATGGTTGCCCCGAATCGCTGGGCAAGGTCGACGGCCATGTCGAGCGCTCGATGCGCCGCATCGCCACCGTCATAGGCCACCAGGATCTTCTTCATCTTCATGCTCCTTCCGCCACCAACGGGCGAGCCCCGATGGGCTGAACCTCGAGCTGAGCATGACCCTGGACATCGCCGGCGACGACGGCCGAGGGTCACGTGAAACCGGGTCAAATGGCTCTCGCGCGGGCGAGGGCGCGCCCGGCACGATGCGGCCATGACAACCCATGACGTGAGGGACCAGCTCAAGGGCACGTGGTTCGCCGCCGATCTCGGACCAGGGCCGCTCGAGCACCTTGCCAGCCTCGGCCGGCCCGTGGATCTGCCGGTGGGCACGATCGTCGTTCGCGAGGGCCTGCCCTGCGACTACCTCGGCGTCGTGATCAGCGGCCGGATCGCCCTGCGGCTCGCCGTTCCCGGTTCCCCGGATCGAACGATCCTGACCGTTCATGAAGGCGATGTCTTCGGCTGGTCCGCGGTCCTTCCCCGGCCGATCGCGACCTCCACCGGGGTCGCCGTCGCGCCGACCAGGGCGATCACGTTCGACGGCCAGGCCCTGCGCGCCGGGCTCGTCGAGGACCGTGAACTGGCGGCCGCCCTGTACGAACGGCTGCTGATCAGCGTGTCACGCCGGCTGACCGCCACCCGCGTCCAGATGCTTGACCTCTATCGGGCGGCAGCGTCGCCATGGTGACCGAACCTGCCTATTTCCTGCCCCGAGCACAGCTCGGTCGCCTGTTCGAGGCGCTGCGCGCCGACGGCCGTCGGGTCGTCGGGCCGACGCTGGCCGACCGCGCCGTGATCTATGACGAGCTCGAGGGCCCGGCGGAGTTGCCGACCGGCTGGGAGACCGACACCGCCCCGGGCACCTACCGGCTTCGAGAGACCGGCTCCGATCGGTCGTTCGACTACGTCCTGCCGGTGACGTCCTGGAAGCGCTACACGCATCCGGCGGTGGTCCCGCTGGCCCGGGCCCGGCGGGACGGCGCGAAGGTCGACATCGAAGCGATCGTCGCCGAGCCGCCGAGTCTCGCGTTCGTCGGCGTTCGAGCCTGCGAGATCGCCGCCCTGACCATCCAGGAGCGGGCCATGCGCGCCGGACCGCTCGGCGACGCCGATCATGCCGCTCGCCGGGACGCCGCCCTGATCGTGGCGATGGAATGCGCCGCCGCAACGAGCACGTGCTTCTGCACCTCGATGGGCACGGGGCCCGAGGTCGAGGGTGGCGCCGACCTCATCGCCTCCGAGCTCGACGCCGGGTTCGTCCTGCGGAGCGGAAGCCCGGCCGGGAGTGACCTGCTGGCCACCCTCGATCTGCGCCTGGCCGAGCCGGTCGAGGTCCAGGGGGCGGCCGCCCAGGTCGCCGCCGTTCGGGCCAGGATCGGCAACCCGGTTGCCGCCGAGGGGCTGCCGCAGCGCCTGCGCGCGGCGCTCGATTCGCCGCGCTGGGAGGAGATTGCCGAGCGCTGCCTGGCCTGCGCGAACTGCACCCTCGTCTGCCCGACCTGCTTCTGCACGAGCGTCGCTGTCGCATCCGATCTCGACGGCCTCGATTCGACGACCGAGCGCCACTGGGACAGCTGCTTCAGCCTCGGCTTCGGCCGGGTCGCCGGCGACGCGAACTTCCGGCCGAAGGTCAAGGATCGCTATCGCCAGTGGCTGACCCACAAGTTCTCGACCTGGTTCGACCAGTTCGGGTCGACCGGCTGCGTCGGATGCGGCCGGTGCGTCGCCTGGTGCCCGGTGGGAATCGACGTTCGCGAGGAGCTCGGGGCCATCGCCCCGATCACGGCTCCCGCCGGACCGATCCCCTGGCCGCCGGCGCCGGCCGAGGGCCATGCCCCCGCCGCCCTGAGCGTCGTGGCCCCGGCGCGCCACGTGACGGCGGTTGTCGAACGCCTGACCCCGGAGACCACCGACACGGTGACCCTCCACGTCGCCACGTCCGACGAAGCCCTGCTGGCCGCCCGTCCCGGACAGTTCGTGATGGTCGAGCTGCCGGCGTTCGCGACCCCGGCGATCTCGATCTCACGGATCCGGCAGGACGGCCTCGACCTCACCATCCGATCGGCCGGCGCGGCCACAGCGGCGATCGGCGCCCTCGCACCTGGTGCGGAGGTGGCCCTGCGCGGCCCGCTGGGTCGCGGCTGGCCGGTCGAATCGGCAATCGGCCGGGACGTCGTGATCGTCGCCGGCGGCGTCGGCCTGGCGCCCCTGCGGCCGGTCATCGAAGCCGTAATGGCCGAGCGAGCCCGGTTCGGCGCCGTGCGCCTGTACCTCGGAGCCCGGACCCCGGGCGATCGCCTGTTCGTCGCCGAGATGAACGCCCTGGCCGGCCGGGCCGACCTCGAAGTCGCCGAGATCGTCGATCGCGCAGGGCCCGAGTGGCTGGGCCGGGTCGGCATCGTGACCCACCTGTTCGACCAGGCGCGGTGGAGCGGCGACCGGGTCAGCGCGTTCGTGTGCGGCCCGGAGCGAATGATGCAGGCGACGGCGGCGGCCCTTGCTGACCGGGGCGTGGACCCCGCGGCGACCTGGGTGACCCTCGAACGGAACATGGCCTGCGGCGTGGGCACCTGCGGCCATTGCCAGCTCGGACCGTTCTTCGTCTGCCGCGACGGCCCGGTCTTCTCGATCGCCGAGCTCGGCACGGCGTTCGGACGCGAGGGTCTCTGATGGAGCCCCAGGAGCTGATCACGGTCGCCCGCCGCGGTGCGCGCGCCGACGTCCCGAAGCGACCCCGCATCGGCGTCGTCAAGTTCGCGTCATGCGATGGCTGCCAGCTCACCCTCCTCGACCTCGAGGACGAGCTGCTCGCGGTCGCGGAACGGGTCGACCTCATCGAGTTCGCCGAGGCCACCTCGCGTCGCTCGATGGGCCCGTTCGACGTCCTGTTCGTCGAGGGCTCGATCAGCACCGAGGAGCAGGTCGAGGAGATCGCCCGCCTGCGGGCCGTGTCCCACCGCCTGATCACGATCGGGGCGTGTGCGACCGCGGGTGGCATCCAGGCGATTCGGAACTGGTTCGACCTTGACGAGGTTCGCGACACGGTCTATCCGGAGCCGACGTTCGTCGAGTCGCTGGCCCAGGCACGGCCGGTCAGCGACTTCGTCGCCGTCGACGGCGAGCTCCGCGGCTGCCCCATCTCGCCGGCCCAGCTGCGCGAGTTCCTCGTGGCGCTGGTCACCGGCCGGCGCGCGCAGCTGCCGGACGAGGCCGTCTGCCTCGAATGCAAGCGCCAGGGCGTCGTCTGCGTCGCGGTTGCCGGTGGGATCCCCTGCCTGGGGCCGGTCACCCGGACGGGCTGCGGAGCGATCTGCCCGGCCTATGGGCGGGGCTGCTACGGCTGCTTCGGCCCGCGCGAGTCGGCCAACACGGCATCCCTCGCCAGCTGGTTCTCGGACAGCCGCTCGGCACCCGAGGTGAGCCGGCTCTTCTCGGGCTTCACGGCCTGGTCGGCGCCGTTCCGGACGACGATCGACGCTCACGGCGGACCGCCCGGCCAGCTCGTTGAGCCAACGGAGCCCGAAGATGCATGACACCGACACGACCGTCGCCTCGAGCGGCGACCTGGCCGTCGACATCGCCGGCCTGACCCGGGTCGAGGGCGAGGGCTCGCTTCGCTTGAAGGTCAGGAATGGGGTCGTCGAGCAGGCCCATCTCGAGATCTTCGAGGCACCCCGGTATTTCGAGCGGCTCGTCGTCGGCCGGGCACCGGACGAGGTGATCGACATCGTTGCCCGGATCTGCGGGATCTGCCCGGTCGCGTACCAGATGACCGCGGTCCACGCGTTCGAGAACGGGCTCGGGATCACGATCGATCCGGCCGTCCGGGCGCTCCGCCGGCTGCTCTACTGCGGCGAGTGGATCGAGAGCCACGCGCTGCACGTCTACCTGCTCCACCTGCCCGACTTCCTCGGCTATGCCAGCGCCCTCGAGCTCGCGCACGACGAGCGGGCAACGGTCGAGGCGGGCCTCAGCCTGAAGAAGGCCGGCAATCGAATCGTCGAGCTCATCGGCGGTCGGGCGATCCATCCAGTTTCGGTGCGCGTTGGCGGCTTCTCGCGATCGTTCCGGCGCAGCGAGATCAGGGCCCTTCGTGAGCCGCTGACCGCCGCTCTCGAGGTCGCCCTCCAGACGGTCGAGCTCGTGGCCGGTCTCGACACCCCGCAGTTCGTGCGAGCCGGCCGGCTCGTGGGCCTCCGCCATCCGGCTGAGTACCCGATGAACGAGGGTCGGATCGTGTCGAACGACGGCCTCGACCTGGCCCCGACCGACTGGCGCGGCGAGTTCAGCGAGCAGCAGGTGGGCTGGTCCAACGCCCTCCAGTCGCGCGACCACGCCGGTCAGCCGTATCTGCTCGGGCCGATGGCC
>JANWLH010000051.1 GCA_025450915.1 Candidatus Limnocylindrales bacterium
AGATGTTCCGCCCACGGCCGCTGCGCCGACTGGATCGAACCGAGGGTGGCTCGACCTACCGGGGTGAGGCCGAACAACCGGGCGCGCCGGTGGTGGGGATTGTCCCCGTAGGCGACGAGACCTGCCGCTTCAAGGAGGTCGGCGATGCGCTGAACGCTCTGGCGGGCCAGCCCCAGGGTTCGCGCCGTCTCGGCCACCGTCCGTGGCCCCTCCTCGACCATCGCCAGGACCTGCCAGCGGGCGCTCGACTGACCCACCGTCCCGGCAAGGTCGTCGCCGGCCGCAGACAGGAGCCCGTTCAGCCGAAAGACGCGGACGACAAGATCGCTGAAGGCATCGCCGGCAGCCGTGCGGAGGCCCGGTTCGGCCCCGGGTTGATTGACAGCATCCTGTCGTATTGGTACAGTACTCATGACAGCATTCTGTCATATCGGTCAAGCGCCAACGAGGCCGAAACGCACAGCGGAGGTCGATCAACCATGGATTGGAAGCTCGAGCTGGTCGCCGTCCCGGTCTCGGACGTCGATCGCGCCAAGGCGTTCTACACCGAGCAGGTGGGGTTCAACGCCGACATGGACGCCCAGGTCAGCGAAGGGCTGCGGTTCGTTCAGCTGACACCTCCCGGATCGGCGTGCTCAATCGTCATCGGCGCGGGCATCACCGACGCAGCGCCCGGCTCCGTCGTCGGGATGCAGATGGTGGTCGCGTCAGCGGAATCGGCGCGGCAGCAGCTCCTCGCGCATGGCGTTCCGGCGACCGACGTCCAGGAGTTCCCTTGGGGACGCTTCACGTTCTTCAGCGACCCCGACGGCAACAAGTGGGCCGTCCAGGAGTTGATCCCTCGAAGCTGAGCTCGTCGCGGGCCCCGCTGCCTCGGGCTTGCCGCTGTTCGACCCGACGAGGACAGAGCGCTGACCGTCGCGGGTGTAGCCGATCGGCACCGTCCGGCGCTCCCGTGTTCGGACTAATGGGTGGGTGTTGCCGCCGCCCGCCTCGGGCCATGCTGCCGAGAACTCCACTGAGGTCCGAGTTCCTTGGCCACGCCAGATCGTCTTCAAGCGAAGGCACGACGCGATGCGGTCCGCAGGCGTGACAAGATCCGCCAGCTCGCCGAGCTTCGGAGAACCCTGCGCATCGGCACGCTGATCATCGCGGCGACCCTGTGGATCACCGCTGTCTTCTTCGACCTTCGGTATCCGGCGAACGGACCGCAGCTCTTCATCCTGTGGACCATCGACGGGCTGCTGATGGGCGTCCTCTACCCGTTCGCCGTGCGAGCGCCGGGCAGGTACATCGTCCGTCTCACGCTGCTGATGGCGTCCGTCCCGTCGATCGGCCTGGTCGGGACCCTGCTGATCGAGCCCGCGACGCTGCTTTCCATGAGCAGCGCGTTCGCGATCCTGCCCGTCGCCGTGCCCCTGTTCCTCGGCTGGACGCGCCGGCTGCGTACCACGTGGCTCCTCGCCTACGCGGGCGTGCTGGTCGGGATCATCTTCGCGACCCACGTCGACCAGCTGGCGGTGAGCCAGCAGGTCGACATCTCGGTGAATGTCGGGATCGGCTGCCTGATCGGCTGGTTCGGCGGCGAGCTCCTCGAGCGTCCGCGCCTGCGGTCGCAGGAGGACGGGCTCGAGCTGCGCCGGCTCAATCGTGTCCTGAGCGGCCATGCCACGACCGATCCCCTGACGGACCTGCTGAACCGGCGACGCCTGGAGACTGACCTGGGGCTCCTGGCCGTCTCGCTGCGCCAGTCGAACGCACCCTGCGCCATCCTCATGTTCGACCTCGACCGCTTCAAGCAGCTCAACGACGAGCTCGGTCACGCGGCCGGCGACGCCGCGCTGCGCTCGGTCGCAGTCGAGCTCAAGCGCGTCGTTCGAGGTCGCGACACGGTGTACCGCTACGGCGGCGAGGAGTTCGTGGTCGTCCTGCCCGACTCCAACTTCGAGGCTGGCCTGCTCGCTGCCGAGCGCGTCCGGCTTGGGATCGAGGGCCTGCAAATCCCGACCCGGCCCGGCGACGATGCCCCGACGCTGACGATCAGCGGCGGTGTCGCGGTCTCGCTCCCGCCACATCCCGACTGGGCGGCCACGCTCCGCATCGCCGACTTCGCCCTGTATGAGGCGAAGAGCACCGGCCGCAACCGAACGACGGGCGCGACGCCTGAATCGATTGACGAGGCGTTCGGATCGGCATCCGACGACAGGGGCTCCCCTGCACGTCGCGCGTGGAGCGCGGGACACCGGGTCGGTCTCGTCGTCGACGAGGGCACCCGACCGTCCTGACCCGAGATCGCTCATGCACCTGGATCAGGTGCGCAGCCAGCCCGACGGCTCTTCGTCGCCGGGCAGCTCGGCAAGCAGACGGAGCAGCGGCACGGCCGGCTCGAACGTCGCGACAATCGTCGCCGGCAGGTCCGGCGAGCAGGCCTCGGCATCCGAGATGCGTCGGCCAAAGGTGATGTCCTTGAGCCTGAGCAGCTCGATGTCGGGATCGTCGCTGGCAAACCCGCTCGGGGCGCGCTTGAGCGCATCGCCGCTCACGGTCCCGAGCGCCGAGACGAAGGCCGGCGCATCCACGACCGCATGGACACCGGCCCGATCGTCGACGACCTTGGCGCGCCAGGCGCCGAGGCGTGCCGGGCTCGGGTGCCACATGCCGCCGCCGATGTAGCACTCCCCCGGCTGGAGGTGGACATAGCCGCCCACCCCACCACCCGGCCCAGTCCACGGAAAGCTCGCACTGACATGGGTCTTGTACGGCGATTTGTCCTTGGAGAAGCGGACGTCGCGGTAGATCCGGAACGGCGAGCGGGTCGGATCGGCCGCGAGTGGGATGCCGCGTGCCGCGAGCTCGGCATCGAGGGCGACGCACAGTGCCTCGATCGGTGCCTTCAGCAGGCGCTCGTAGTCGGCCTTCCGCGGCTGGAACCACGAGCGGTCGTTGTTCATCGCCAGGTCGACGAGGAACTGGAACGCCTCGGTCCGAATGCCGCTGAACGGTGCGTTGGCGACGGCCATGGTCATGTCTCCTGAAGCGCGGGCGTGCTCCCGATCGTACGCCTGCGTCCCCACCGGTCGATTGCGCCTCGCAGATTCCCGTGCCCGGCGCGCTGACGGTTGCCCAACCTGCGGACGCTGGAGGAGGCGGCTTGTCGTTCTCCGTGAGACAAACGGCACATTCAGCCGGCCCGCGGCGCCTGGATGCGGCTCGATTTGCATCCAGACCGCATGAACGTTCACGTCTGAGCGCCTCCGGCTTGTCACGCCTGGCCTGTGCCACCATGCCCGTTCATGGCAGCCTCCGATCCGCCCCCGGCGAGAGCGTTCGACCGGGCGCTCCTCCGCAACCCGCTGTTCGTCCGGCTGTGGTTCATCCAGGCAGCGACCCAGGTAGGCGGGAACATGGCCCTCTACGCCATGACCATCCTCGTCTTCGACACGACCCGCTCGACCACCGCCGTCAGCGTCCTGTTCGCCACCTACGTGCTCCCCCAGATCGTGCTCTCACCGTTCGCCGGGGTCATCGTCGACCGGATGGACCTGCGGCTTGCCCTCGCGGGCCCGAACTTCGTTCGGGCCGTCCTGATGATCGGCCTCGCCCTGGCCGGCCCACAGCTGCCGCTCCTCCTGGCCCTGAATCTCGGCGTCAGCTTCACGAGCGTGGCCTTGACGCCCGCCGAAGGCTCGATGATCCCGCGGGCGGTCCCCCGCCCCCAGCTTCCCACCGCGATGGGCATCTTCAACCTGACCCTGCAGGGCTCCTTCGCGGTCGGGTTCGCGTTCGTCGGGCCGCTCCTCGTGACCCTGTTCGGGCCATCCTCGGTCCTCGCCGTCGTCGCGATCCTGTACGTCGCGGCAACGGCCGCCTGCGTCGGCTTCCCTGCCGCCCCGCCGATCGACAGGGCCGGTGGGCACGCCCGCGCAAGCGCCACGAACGCCGCTACGCGGGCCGCCGAGGCCAGGCGGCTAGCCGAGCTGCGCGCCGGCTTCGCCGTCGTCCTCGCGGACCGCGAGATCAGCCGGCCGATCGTCCAGCAGGCGGCCGGTGCGTCGATCGCCGGGGTGCTGGGCGTCCTGGGCCCGGCCCTCGCCGTCACGATCGGCCTGCAGCCGGACCACCTGGTCGTGATCCTCGTGCCGCTCGGGATCGGAGTGGTGATCGGCGTTCTGGGACTGCGCAGGTTCACTCGCGTCCCCCACCGGCGAGCCGCCGAGCTGGGGCTCCTGGCGTTCGGTGGCCTGACCGCATCGCTGGCCCTGGCCGCCCCACTCCGCGCCGGGCTGGCCACGATCGGCATCCCGATCCTGCCCCTCGTGATCGCGATCGCCCTGCTCTCGGGCGCCGCCTACGCCATTGCGTCGGTCTCGGCCCAGACGGCGCTGCTCGAGGCGATCCCGCCCAACGTTCGCGGGCGGGTCTTCGGAGTCCTCGCCTCGATCGTCAGCACCGCCAGCCTGCTGCCGGCACTGGCCGCGGGACCGCTCGCCGATCGAATCTCGGCGCCGCTCGTGCTGGTCGTCGTGGGTGCCGGTGTTGCGATGATCGCGCTCTGGTCGGCTCGCTCACCGGTGTCGCCGCGGCCGCCGTCCAGGCTGGCGGTCGGTGTTGCCGAGGATGCGCCGGGTGAACGGCACGAAGAGCGCCGCGCCGGTCATCTGGAGCCCCAGGATCAGGAGCACGAGGAGGCCCGGCAACCCGAGCAGGACACCCGGGACGGTCCAGGCGAAGGCACCGAGGCCGGATGAGAACTCGCCGAGGCTGACGTTGATCGCCGAGCCGCCACCGGTCGAGGCGACCGTCAGGCCGCTCGGCCCGCCGGTCGTCGATCCGGAACCTGGCCCGCCACTGCCCGCGCCGGTCGAGCCCGACCCGGAGCCACCGGGCGGCTGTGTGCCGCCGCTTGGCGAGGGCACCGCTGACGGCCCGGCTGAGGGCAGTGGGGAGCCCGATGGTGTCGCTCCGCCGGACGCCAGGGGCGTGGGCGTGGGCCCACCGCTGGTCGGCGTCGGCGTCGGTGCAGGCGACGGGGAGCGTGTCGGGCTCGGGACAGCCGTCGGCGTCGGAGTGGCCGTCGGCTTTGGCGTCGGGGTCGGGGTCGGCGCTGGCGTTGGGGTCGGGGTCGGGAGCGAGCCCGTGACCCGCATCGGGATTGCCGTCGCGGCCGGCGGCTTGGGGCTCGGGTTGTGCTTGCAGTCGTTGTGGTCATAGGCCGTCGCGGACCAGTTGGCCGTGCCGGCCACCAGGCCGGTCACCGTGACCGTGACGACGAGGCTGCTGGCCGAGAGCAGGCCACCGAGTCCGTCGTTGTTGTTGGCGTCCTTGACCGTGAGGGTGCCGGTCGCGGGGGTGACCGTCCAGTGGAACGAGGATCCCCGGCTGTCGGAGTAGCTCGTGGCGCCCAGCTGGTAGGTCCCGCTCGGGATCTGGACGATCACGCAGTTGATGAGATTGGTTCCGAGCAGGAGCTGGGGACTGATCGTCAGCGACACGGGCGTCGGGACGCCGGCCACGAGACTCGATCGATTGGCGCTGATCGACCAGGTCAGGACCTTGGCGTCCGCCAGGCCGGGCAGGGCGGCCAGGAGCACGATCGCGAGCGACGCACCCGCAGCCGCAACCCGCGAGATCGACCGGCGCCGATCCACGTCAGGCGACCTGCGTCCCGGAGCTGCTGCCCGGCGTCCAGAGCTCGGCGGCCGGGCTCGACGATCGGCGGTCCTGGCCCGGCAGCGGCGGATCAGCCGCGCTGCGCAGGCCGCTGACAAAGGCGATGACGAGCCGTTCGTCGAGCTGGCTGCCGGCCGCGTCCTCGAGGCGGCGGATCGCCTCATCGACGGACAACGCCTTGCGGTACGGGCGGGTCGTGGTCATCGCCGAGAAGGCGTCGGCGACGCTGAGGATCCGGGCCACGAACGGGATCTCCTCTCCCGCCAGCCGGGTCAGGTAGCCGTCGCCGTCCCAGCGCTCATGGTGGTGACGGATGCCCGCCCGGATCAGCTCGATGTCGGGCAGGTCACGGACGATCTGGTCGCCCAGCGCGACGTGCTGCTTGACGATCTCGTACTCCTCGGCGGTGAGCTTGCCGGGCTTGCGCAGGACGCCGTCCGGAATCCCGATCTTGCCCACGTCATGGAGGCGGCCCGCGCGCCGGAGCGCATGGCGGAAGGAGTCCTCGAGCCCGAGTTGGGCGGCGATGAAGTCCGCGTAGCGGGCGACGTCTTCGGAGTGGCGAGCCGTGTAGTGATCCTTGGTATCGACCGCGATGACGAGGCCCTCGAGGATGTCGAAGCGGATCGCGTCGTCGGCCGGCAGGCTCGCGTCAGCCATCCGGATCGTGTCACCGCCGCTCCCCTTCGCCTCGTCGAGCGTCCGGCAGACAGTGGCCAGAAGCGCCGTCACGGCCTCGCCGTTGGCCGGGAACGTGGCGATGCCCACGCTCACCGTCAGCGGCAGGCGTTCCGACGAATCGAATCGAAGGCTGACATCGACGAGCGCGTCGCGGATCGTCCGGATGCTCTTCTCGAGGCCGGCGATGCCCGCCGCCGGGACGGTCACGAGGAACTCATCCGGGCCGTAGCGGCCCACGTCGGCCTCATCCGGCACGTGCACGTCGAGCAGGTCGGCCAGCGTCTGGAGTGCCGTGTCGCCGGCAGCGTGACCATACGTGTCGTTGAGCAGGCTGAAGTTGTCGATGTCCACGAGGGCGATGCCTACCGTGCCCAGGGCCGGATCGCCCCGGGCCCGCTCGATCCGCCGGGCCAGGGCCTCGACGAGCGCCCCGTGATTGAGCGTTCCGGTCAACGGGTCGCGCCGCGCTGCCTCGAGCAGGTCGCGGGTCTGGCGGGTCATTCGGCCCTGGGCGCCGCGGAAGACGATGTATACGAGGACGGCCGAGGCGACCGCCCCGCCGAAGATCACGAGCAGGGTGTGGGTCCGGATCGCGTCGAGCTGGGCGAGGATCGGCGTGGCATCCCGCCAGACGACGGCGACGGCTCGGACGGTGCCGCTGTCGATGATCGGCAGGTACTCGCGGATGACGGTCGGCTTCGCGAGCGGGGCCAGTGGAGCACTGTCCGCTGCCGAGAGCATCTCCGCCTGAACGGCCTTGCCGGCGACCGCTGTGGCGAGCTTCGGGGTGATCGCCGCCCTGGCCGGTGGAGACGCAACGCTGGCGGCGACGAGGGTGCCGTCGGGCCGGAGCAGCGCGGCCGCGAGGATGTCGTCGTCCGTGACGAGGGCGGCGATCCCGGCATTGAGCAGCGTGGCCCGCTCCGGAGCGAGCGTGCCGGGCGCGACGTCCGTCAGCTGGAGATTCATCGCGACGAAGCTGCGGACGGCTGCCGCATCGCCGCCGACGGCGGAGTTGAGCAGCGTCCCCGATTCGTCCGTCGTCGTGAGGAAGACCTGGCCCGAGGCGGTGACCGCGACGATCAGCAGGAATCCCGCCATGACCAGGAGCAGAAGCAGCGGTCGGACCCGGACGGTACGACCGCTCGTATCGAGCACGCGGTTCCGGCCGATGCGCATGCCTGCCACCGTACGGGGCGGCCCTGCCGGTGACTACCGGACGAACGTCAGCCGAGCCCGGTAGTACCGCCGTCGGCGAGTACCTATGATCGCTGCCCATGGCCGAGGGCGATACGATCTTCCGCTTGGCAGCTGAGCTTCGGCCGCAGCTCGTCGGCCACGTCGTCCGTACGGCGTGGACGACGAAGAACGCCGGCGTCGGCCGCCTTGCCGGGACCACGGTCACGTCGGTCGCCACGCGTGGCAAGAACCTGCTGACGAGGTTCTCGAGCGGCCTGACCCTGCGGACGCACCTGGGCATGAACGGCACGTGGCGGACGTATCCGGCCAACCCGGCCGGCAAACGGCTGGACGCTCGGGTCGTGCTGATCCTCGAGCTTGACGACGTGATCGCCGCCTGCTTCGATGCACCGGTCGTCGAGCTCTTCGACACGCGATCCGAGGCGATTCACCCCGTGCT
This sequence comes from Candidatus Limnocylindrales bacterium, assembly GCA_025450915.1. Taxonomy (GTDB): domain Bacteria; phylum Chloroflexota; class Limnocylindria; order Limnocylindrales; family CSP1-4; genus Palsa-1033. The sequence continues at coordinate 7,991 of JANWLH010000051.1, forward strand.
TCGACGCCTCGGCCCGGATCTGCTGGACGACGCCTTCGAGCCGTCCGCGGCCCTCGGCCGATTGCGCGACCCGGCCTTCGCCGAGACCACGATCGCCGAGGCGATCCTCGACCAGCGGGTGATGGCCGGGGTCGGCAACGTCTATCGGAGCGAGATCCTGTTCATCGAGCGGGTCGACCCGTTCGCAGCTGTCGGCGATCTCGACGATCCGACGCTCGAGCGCGTCGTGGTCACCGCCCAGCGGCTCCTCGTGGCCAACGTCCGGCCCGGCCATGCCCGGCGGCGCAGCACGACGGGTGGCGTCCAGGCGGCGGCCGGCCAGGACCTCTGGGTGTACGGCCTTGCCGGACGGCCATGCCGGCGCTGCGGAACGGCCATCCGCGTCGCCAGCCTTGGCCGGGAGCTGCCCCGGTCGGTCTGGTGGTGCCCGCGCTGCCAGGCTGGTCAGGCCTCGTAGGCGACCTTGCCGTCGAGCAGCACGAGGCGGGGGCGGCTCGCCGACAGGTCGGCGCCGATGACGATGACATCGGCAAGCTGGCCGGCCGTCAACCGGCCCCGGTCGACCGATCCCTCTGCCTGGGCCGGACCCAGGCACGCGGCGCGGAGCGTGGCGGCGAGGCCGAGCGCCTCGTCCGGTCCGAAGGCCCGGGTGCCGGCCGGCCACTCCGGCGATCGGCGGGTCATCGCCAGGGCGATCCCAGGCCAGGGATCGATCGGCTCGACCGGCGCGTCCGTCCCGAAGGCGAGCGTCGCACCCGACCGGAGCAGGGAGCCCCAGGCGTACGCGGACCGTTCGGCGCGAGCGCCCCACGCGCGGCGGGCCTGCTCGGCGTCGGCCCGCAGGTGGACCGGCTGGATCGAGGCGATCACCCCGAGCGCCCCGAACCGGGCGATGTCAGCGGGATCGACGAGCTGGGCATGCTCGATCCGTGCCCGGTACGCCAGGCTACGGGTCACGGGCGGCTCGAAGGCATCGAGGGCGGACCGCACCGCGGCGTCGCCGATCGCGTGGATCTGGGTCGCGATTCCCGATCGCGCGGCCTGGGCGGCCAACTCGGCGAGCTGCTCCGGGTTGGTCACCCAGATGCCGGTATCGCCGGGATCGGAGGGCGAGCCACCCGGCGGTTCGAACGGTTCGAGCATCGCCGCAGTCCGGGAGCCGAGCGACCCGTCGGCGAAGAGCTTCAACCAGCCGATCCGGGCCCGGCTCTGGGGATCGCCGCCGAGGACCGCACCGCTTCGAAGGCCACGCCCAAGCGCGCCGTCCAGGCCCTCGGAGCGGATCGAGACGTGGATCCGGACCGGCAGCTCGTGGCGATCGGCGAGGTTGCCATACGCAACATCGGGTCCGCCGATGGCGGGACTGGGCCGCAGGGTGCCCGGGTCATGGACGGCCACCACACCGTACCCGACCAGGTCCCGGCCGAGCCACCGAATCGCCTCCTCGTAGTCCTCGACCGAGGGCGCCGGGACTCGACCGGTGACGAGGGCGGTCGCCGATTCCTGGAGGATCCCGGTCGGCATCCCGGCCGCGTCCCGGCGAATGGCTCCGCCCGGCGGATCGGCACGGCCGCGGTCGATCCCGGCGATCGCCAGCGCCGCCTCGCTTACCCAGAGCGCGTGATGATCGTGGGCCCAGAGCGCGACCGGGCGACCCGGAGCCACCCGCGCGAGGTCGGCTGCCATCGGCCAGCCACCCCAGCGGTC
>JANWLH010000052.1 GCA_025450915.1 Candidatus Limnocylindrales bacterium
GCCGATCACGGCCCCGGAATCGCCGAAGCGGCGTCGGGAGGAGGCTCGACGCCGCTTCGGACTCGATCGAGGGGGCGGGAGGAGGCGAACGCCGACTCGACCTTGATCTAGTGGTGGGCGGTGGTTCGCCCGCTATTCAGTTGGGCCGCTTGCCCAGTCCGTCATCGGTCCCCCAGCGGCCGCTCCGGCCGAGCTCGCGCAGGAAGAGCAGGCGGTTGATCTCGCTGAGCGTCCAGCGCGCGTCGCTGACCGGCAGCCCGCACAGGTAGGCAGTCAGGTTCGCGGCCTCGTCAGGCGCCAGGCCCTTCAGCAGGAGGAGCCGGTACGTCGCCCTGGTCCCCGGGTCGGTGCTCGCCGGAGCCTGGCCCGGTCCCCACGTCGCCGGCCTCGGGGCCGTGGAGGTGCTGGACCCAGACCCGGCCGCGGAGCCCGCCCCGGCCGCCCGCCACGAGCCCACGGCCCGGGATTGAGCCCCGGTTGCGCGCGCCCCGCTGCGACGACGATCGGCCATGGTCCACGTTCCGCCTGTGTGCTCCCGGATCACCTGGTTGTCCTGTTCGGGACCCGCTCCCGATGCGGTTACTCTCGCGATCCGCCCGGGCTGGATCGATAGGCCCTCGGTACCGGCCGGCCTGGTACTTGCGGTGGCAGTGGCGGATCCGCGGACCGGATTCGATCCATCCAGACCGGATCCGAGCCCTCGTTTCCACCACGACCATCGTCCCCTTGGCACCCTGACGGCTGGGCCGGCGCCGGCGTGACGCGCCAGACGGAAGTCCACCGGGCGCGCCTGGTGAGGACGTGCCTCTAGACTCGACCCGTGCGTACTCGGACGATCGAGCTCCGGATCACGGCGGCCCTGCTGACGGCCCTGTGGAGCCTCGGCGCGCTGTACATCCTCCTGGGCTACCGGCCGGGCGGGCCGATCGACATCGTCGTCGGACTCGTGGCAGTGGCGCCCACGGCGGTCGCCGCTTCGGGGATCGCCTGGCCGCCACTCGTGCGCGGCGAGCGCACGTTCATCGGGGTGATGTCCCTGGGGATCGCGGCGATCCTGCTGTTGATCCCGTCAACCGGCAGCGTCCTCAACCAGGTGATCAACGGGGGGGCCCAGACCCTCCTGCCGTCGGCCGAAGTCGCCTACCCGTGGCTGCTGGCGCTCCTCGCGACAAGCATCTTCAGCGGCCTCGGGATCGCCCGGCGGACGCTCGGCAGCCGGGCGTCCAGGCGGACCAGGCTCGCCCGGGGAATCGGCCTCGGTGTCGCCGCGACGATCGTGGTCGGTTCCACGTTCACCGGGGTGGCCGTCGCCAACGACCTCGCGCTCCGGGACCGGCCGGCGGCCTCGTCACCGTTCGGCCCGACGGATCCGAACCGCCAGCCGCCCGACTGCTCGGCGCCGATCGTGGCCGGCACGACGGCGCTGCTGGCGATGCAGATGACGGCCAACGTCGATGGCCGACCGATCGGCCTGATCGCGATCTCAGGCGAGCGCAGCGGCACGGACCTGCGCTGGACGGCGGACGTCGCGACCGACCGGACGCTCGGCCGGTTTGGCGTCGCCAGGGTCGGCAGTCGCGCCTGGCTCCAGGACCCGGGCGGCCCGTGGACGGCGACGAACCCGAGCCTCGTCGCGTCCGACGAGCTGGACACCCAGGCGCTCGGGGCCGGCCTGTCTGCTGACCTCCGGGCGACGGCCGAGAACCGCGGCCTCGAGTTCATCGAGGGAGCGCGCGCCAGGCACTGCCGGATCGAGGTCGACGGAAGCGCCTTCACGACGGCGTTTCCCGAGGTGAGCTGGTTCGTCGGCGGCAACTCGCTCGGGCACTGGCGGGGCGAGCTCGATTTCTGGATCTTCTCGGACGGCGAGGTCGGCCAGATCCAGGGCTCGATCAGTGGCGAGGCCGAGCCGCTCGGGCGGAGTGGGATCGTGGGTACGATCGAGGTGACGCTCGACGCGACCGAACGCGACCAGTTCCGGTCGGTCGTCGCGCCGGCGGGTTGAGGAGCAGGATCGGAGCCGATGAGCATCGATGATCGCGATCGCCTGAGCGCCAAGCGCGACCGGACGGCCCGCTTCTACCGGGTCGTCCGGTTCCTCGAAGGTCGCGGCGACCGGGGCGCCGCGCCGGAGGAGATCGCCGCCGCCGTCGGGATGTCGAAGCGCACCGTCTACCGCGACCTGAAGGCGATCGAAGACGAGCTGCTCCTGCCGATCTGGTCCGAGGAGGGCCGCTTCGGCCTGGCCGACAGCGGCCTGCTCCCCGCCCTGAGCCTGACCCGGGAGGAAGCGATGGCCGTCTTCCTGTCGGCCCGGCTGATGGCCCGCTACGCCGACGAATACGACCCGGACCTGGGGGCGGCCTTCCAGAAGCTCGCCGAGGGCCTGCCACCGGTCCTCGCCCGGCACATCGTCGACTCGGTCGACCTCCTCTCGCGGCTCCGGCCTGCGGACCCCGGCCGGCGCTCGATCATTCGCAGCCTCACCGGTGCGTGGGCCGACCGGCGCGTCGTCGAGCTGCGCTACCGCTCGGGGACCTATGACGCCTCGAAGGGCACGCGGCGTGCCCGAGTTCGGCCCTACCTGATCGAGCCTTCGCTGACCACCCGGGCGCTCTACCTGATCGGCTTCGACGAGACGATCGGGGCCGTCCGGACGTTCAAGATCGAGCGGATCGAGTCGGTGACCCCGACGGTCGACCGTTTCGAGCCGCCGGCCGAAGCGGTGATGGAGACATCGCTCGCGGCCGCCTGGGACATCATCTCGGACCAGCCGGCGACCGAGGTCCAGCTGCGGTTCTCGGCGAGCGTCGCCGGCCGCGTCCAGGAGACGCGCTGGCACCCGACCCAGGCTGTGGCGCTCGCGCCGGATGGCAGCCTGACCTGGTCGGCGACGGTGGCCGGAACGGTCGAGATCCGATCCTGGATCCTGGGCTGGGGCGCGGACGTCGAAGTCCTGGCGCCGGCGGAGCTGCGGGCCGAGATCGGCTCGATCCTGGCGGCTTCAGCGGCTCACTACCCACCCGGATGAATCCGGTTACCCTATCGGTCCAGTGCCCGCCAGCCCGAAGACCGTCCGGACCAGCGCGACACGCAACGGCCTCTTGGCTGTCCTGATGCTGCTCGTCGCCGGAACCTGGTTCGGAAGCGCCGCCCCCGCCCGTGCCACCAGCACAGCCCAGGCAATGGACACCCAGCTCCTCGGTCTCGTCAACAGCGAGCGCGTCGCCAATGGCCTCGTGAGCCTCCGCAAGGACTCCGGGCTCGCCTCCTGGGCGGGCGAGCGCAGCCTGTGGATGGCGTCGCATGGCCTGCTGACCCACACGAGCTGGGACGGCGCCCCATGCAGCATGTACGTGAAGATGAGGATCACCTGGTATGGCTGCGCTGAGGCAATCGGCTTCACCACCGCCAAGTACGGGTCCGCAGCAGCCACCTTCCTGTTCAACCTCTGGAAGGCGAGCCCGGATCACCAGGCATTGCTCATGAGCGCCAGCTACAACTACGTCGGGATCGGCGTCTCGTACCGCGCCGCAACCCACACGACCTACGCGTCGGTCCTCTTCCTCGAAGGACCCGACCGCTCGCCGCCGGTCGTCCGCTACCTCCACGAGGGCGTCAGCGGACACGACGTCAACTGGTCGTGGACCGGTGCCGATCCAATGCTCCAGACCCACTACGCCGGCTTCAAGAGCTACGACGTCGAGATCAGCATCAACGGCGGGGCCTGGCGCCGCGTTCGGACCGGTTCGACGGCGATCGCGGTGACGATCAGGGACGAGAAGGCGGGCACGTACCGTCTGGGCGTCCGCGCCCGGGACCGCGCCGGGAACCTGTCCGGGTGGCTCACTTCGGCCACCCTGAAGGTCCACTGACCGACGATCATGGGCCGCCACGCGTTCGCGGCTATGAACCTGATCAGTGACCCGATCCACGGGTACATCGAGCTGACCAAGCGGCTCGGGCCGTCGGAATCCGCCGCCCTCGGCCTGCCTGCCGAGGCGTCCGCCGAGGACGATCTCCTCGATACTGCCTGGCTCCAGCGCCTGCGCCGGATCAGCCAGCTCCAGAGCGCGCGATGGGTCTTCCCGACCGCCGAGCACAGCCGCTTCACGCATGGGCTGGGGGTCATGCACGAGGCCGGCCTGTGGGCCCGCAGCCTCTATCCGAGCCTCCAGGCAACGCTCGCCGAGCGCGGCGAGCCGGTCCCCTCCGAGGGCCTTGTCGTCGAGACCCTGCGGGTCGCCGGCCTGCTCCACGACGTCGGCCACGGACCATTCGCCCATTTCTTCGACGAGCACGTCCTCGAGGCCTTCGAGGCGCCGCCGGATCCGCGCCGATCCGCTCCGAAGCGGCTCAGCCACGAGGACCTCAGCCAGCTGATCATCGAGCGGGAGCTCGCGACCCTCATTCAGGGCCTGCGCCGGGCACCGGGCGCAGTCGCCGAGCGCGATGCCTTCGCGCCGGGCGAGGAGATCGATCCGGGCTGGGTCGCGTTCCTTGTCTCGAAGCCGGCCCTGGCCGACCCGACGATGCCCCGCTGGGTCCGCTGGCTCCAGCCCCTCCTCTCGGGCGTCTTCACCGTCGACAACCTCGACTACGTCCGGCGCGACGCCTACTTCACCGGCGTTGCGGTCGGGCCGGTCGATGTCGAGCGCCTGCGCCGCTACGCGTTCATCAGCGAGCGCGGCCTGACCCTCTATGAATCCGGCCTCGGCGCGCTCGAGATGTTCCTCTCGGCACGCCTGTTCATGTACGAGCAGGTCTACTTCCACCGCACTGTCCGGGCGATCGACCTGGACCTCGCCGAAGCCTTCGCGCCATCGATCCGGGCCATCGCCGGAGACGGCTCGCCGGTCGACGCACTCGGCGCCTATGCGGATCTCGACGAGTACGCCCTGCTCCACCAGGCAGCCCGCTGGGCACGCGGCGAATCGGTGGCCGAGGATCCGCTGCCGGGCGACGGCCGGGTCCGGCCGGAGATCGCGCGGGCCTGGGCGGGGATCCTCCTGCGCCGGCCGACGTGGCGAGCCGTGGCCGAGGTCCGCGCGTCCTACGAGGGTGATGCCTTTCCGCAGGGCCTCGTCGACGGCCTCGGCAGCGGCGAGTCGGGCCGGGTCGTGATCGACCTGGCGATCGTCGACGCCCGGCCGGCCGAGGCGACGGCCACCGACTCGCTCCTGGCGATCGAGGGCCGCGACGGACGGCCGGCGGCGCCGGTCAGCGCGTCCCTCCGCCGCCTCCCTGCCTGGTCGCTGATCGGGCGGCGCTACGAACGGGTTCGCGGACGCCCCTTGGACGCGGCGGTGCGGGACTAGCCGCCGGGGCTCGGACTCGGGCTCGCGGCCCCGGTGGCAGGTGCACCCGGCGCGGGTCGCGGCGGCAGGACCAGGAGCGGGTTGATCCGGGCGATCTCGAACGCCGGCAGCTTCGTGCGCTTGGCGACGTCGGCGCGCAGGCCGAAGCGATCCGTGGCGTCTGGGCTGAACAGGCCGTAGTGGAGGTGGCAGCCCGTCGCGAAGCCCGTGCGGCCCTCGTAGCCGATGAACTGGCCGGCATTGATGACCTGGCCGACCTTGACCACGACCTGGCTGAAATGGGCGTAGATGCTCCGGTAGCCATTGCCGTCGTCGATGACGATGACGATCGGCAGCTCGCCCCACAGGCCGTACTTGTCCCGGCGGGTCACCGACGGGGCGAGCGACCCGATCCAGCCCATCACGGGATCGACCTTCCGGCCGGCCGCCAGGACGACGCCGGCATGGGCGGCCACGATCCGGTCGCCGCAATAGGTGGCGATGTCGAGCCCGTCGTGGAAGCGTGCGCCGCCGACCCAGTTGTCGCCGAACCAGCTCGGACCGAAGCCGTTCGTGATCCGGCCCTTCGGCAACGGCCAGACGTAGCCGGTCAGGGTCGAAGGAGCGGGGGCGACGGCCCTGGGTTGACGGCCGTGGGCGGGATCAGCCGCGTTCGTGAGGGCCAGCGGCCCGCCGGCGCCGCTGGTTGCCGCCGGCGGCGTAGCTGTGGCCTGGGCCACCGCGCCGGCCGGTTGCGGGCCGATGGTGCCGCCGAGCGAGGGCATCGCCACGATGGCTCCACCCGCGATGAGGACGCCGATGCCGGCCAGGACGAGATGGCGTCGCACGCCTGACGTTATACCGGAAGTGACCGGGTCCCGTCGTCGGGTGGCGCAGCGGCTGTGTGGTGCGAATGGAGCGCAGAGGCCATGCGAAACTCCGCGGATGGTGCCAGATGTCCTGAACCGGATCCTTGCGTCGGGGGCCATCGTCCTCGACGGGGGCCTGGGCACCGAGCTGGAGCGGCACGGGTCGGACCTGAGTGACCCGCTCTGGTCGGCGCGCCTTCTGGTCGAGGATCCGGAGGCGATCGTGGCCACCCACCTGGCCTACTTTCGGGCCGGCGCCCACGTCGCGACGACCGCGAGCTACCAGGCCACCTTCGAGGGTTTCGCGGCTCGGGGCATCAGCGGGGGCCAGGCCGCCGACCTGCTGCGCAGAAGCGTCGAGCTGGCCAGCGAGGCTCGCCGGCGCGCGATTGCCGAGCTCGCGGTCGCCGACCCGGCGAGCGCCCCGCCCCTGCTCGTGGCCGCGTCGATCGGGCCGTACGGCGCGATGCTGGCCGACGGCTCGGAGTACAGCGGTGACTACGGCTTGACCGTCGCGGAGCTGCGCGACTTCCATCGACGCCGGTTGGAGGTCCTCGCCTCGACCGATGCCGACATCCTCGCCTTCGAGACGGTTCCCTCGGTCGCCGAGGGCCGGGCGCTCGTCGAGCTGCTCGAGGAGCACCCGGATGCCATCGCCTGGCTCAGCTTCTCGTGTCGCGATGGCGCCCACACCCGCCGTGGCGAACGGATCGAGGAGGCGTTCGACCTGGCCCGGGATGCGCCCGGCATCGTCGCCATCGGCATCAACTGCACGGAGCCCGTCTACGTCGACGAGCTCATCCGGCGGGCGGCAGACCGGACCAACCTGCCGGTCATCGCCTATCCCAACGGAGGCGAACGCTGGGACGCGACCGGCCGGCGCTGGTATGGCCCGGGCTCCGAGGACATCCCCGGCAAGGTCGGCGGCTGGCTCGACGCCGGCGCCCGGATCGTCGGCGGCTGCTGCCGGGTGGGGCCCGAGACGATCGGCCGGATCGCTGCGGTCGCCGCTGCCACCGGCGGCGACTGAGCCCCGTACCGGGCTGAGCGCCCAGTTCGGCGTCTTACAGTCCGCTTACACGTCGTTACGGCGCGGGTCTTGAGCGGGCCCGGCCGCGGACCGATCCTCAAGGCACATTCATCCGCCGTCATCCACCCAGGAGCACCCCAAGCCATGGTCAGCAAGATCCGCCAATTCGGAGCCCGGCGCGTCATCACGGCCATCCTCGCGATCGGCCTCGTCGGCGTCGTGGCGGTCCCCGCGATCGACGCCGCATCATCGGCCGCGCCGGCCGCCTCGAGTGTCCCGACGACCGTCACCGACGGCTCCGCTGCCGGGGCCGCCGGTGATGGCGCCCAGGTCGATGAAGCCGCTCTGACACCAGCCGCCCTGCGGCTCGGCGGCAAGCTGCTCAATCGGGTCGTCCGGGGTGACCTGACCTTGCGGGCCAAGGGCGGCACGTTCGTCCAGGTCCACTACGAACGGGGCAAGGTCAGCGCCGTCAGCGCGACCTCGATCACGATCACCGGCCCGGATGGCAAGGGTGCAACGTTTGTCGTCACGGCCACCACGAAGGTCCGCTCGCAAGGCAAGCTCGAGGCGATCAGCGACCTGAGCGTCGGCCAGAACGCGCTCGTCTTCGGAACGGCCAGTGGCTCGACGTACAGCGCGGTCCTCGTTCGCGGAATCGTCGCCCGGCCGGCCAACGCCGTCCCGGGAGCCGCCGGCTCGACCGCCCCCTGACCGGAGCCGAGCGGGCTCGACTATCATCGGGCGATCCGCCCGTAGCTCAGTGGATCAGAGCGGCTGACTTCGGATCAGCAGGTCGGGGGTTCGAATCCCTCCGGGCGGGCCACACCGAACGCCAACCTCGACGAGGGCGCTGAACGATCAGCCGGTCGGGCGAGGTCGCCCGAGGAGATAGCCCTGGGCGAGATCGACTCCGATCACCCGCAGCGCTTCGAGCTCCTCCTGCCGCTCGACGCCCTCTGCGATGAGCCGGAAGTCCGTCCTGATCGCGAAGTACTGGAGTCCCGCGCATAACGCCTGGCGGGTCGTGTCCGTGTCGATCCCCCGGACGATGCTGATGTCGAGCTTCACGAACCCCGGCCGGAGCTCGAGGATGTGGCGCAGGCTCGCGAAGCCAGCCCCCGCGTCGTCCACGGCCAGCGAGACGTCGCCGATCTTGGCGATTGCGGCCAGGATCTCCGCGTAGTCGGCAATCTCCTCGTGCTCGGTGAGCTCGAGCACGACGGGCCGCTTGATGCCCTTGAGTAACTGGCCCAGGCGGCGGCCGTCGTTCACGAGGACCGTCGGCGACAGGTTCAGGGAGAGGAATGCCCCCGGCGGCAGGCGCCTGCTCGCGCGCACGGCGGCCCGGATGGCCCCCAGCTCGTAGTCCGAACCGAGCCCGGCGCGCCAGGCCTCGGCAAAGCGGGCACCGGGCGGCGCGCCGTCGTCGAAGCGCGTCAGGGCCTCGTACCCCACCACCTTCTGGGTGTCGATCTCGAGGATTCGCTGGAATACGGGGTGGAACTCACGGGCCGCGAGCGAACGCTTGAGCTCGAGCTGGATCGCATGGGCATCGCGACGATCGGCGAACGCGGGTCCGGCGACCGCGCTGAGCACGCTCGCATAGTCGATCGCCGCCGCCAGGAGCTGCCCCTGCCTGACCCGGCTCGGCGGCACCATGCCATGGTGGAGCCCGATCGTGAGCAGCCCGACCAGGCGTTCACCTGCATAGATCGGGGCACCGACCGTGATTGCCAGGTCGGCGTTCGCGACGGCTGCTGACGCACTGTCCAGGAGGGCCGGCGCGTTCAGCCACGGCCCCTCCTTCGTGCGGCTTACCAGGTCGCGGGCAGCGTCAGATGGGAGTGTCGAGCCACCGCGCATGACACCGTCGATGCGGTTGAACGTCGCGAGCTCGATAAGCCTGTCGTGCTGATCGAGCTGGAGGACGGCGAGGACGTCGGCGTCGATCCGCGTTGCCAGCTCCGCGACGACGCGCGTTGCCGTCTCCACCGCGTCATCCGATGGGCGCAGGGCCCCCAGAGCCGAGATGACGTTCTGCCGGGCGCGCAGCTGGTCGGCGATCCGCGCTGACCACAGGTTCGTGCTCCGGAGGTGGGCCCTGACCCGGGCCACGAGCTCCTCCAGCCGAACGGGTTTCAGCAGGAAGTCATCGGCTCCGGCGGCCAGTCCGTCGAGGACCGAATGCTCATCGCCGGATCCCGTGATCAGGAGCACGGGCAATGTCGCGGTTTCCGGCTGCCGTCGGAGCGTCTCGACGACCTCGGTGCCGGTCATTCCCGGGAGCGCCATGTCGAGAACGACGAGCCCGATCTCCTCGGATTCCACGAGATCGAGCGCCGCAGCGCCGTTCGGGGCCTCCTGGACGGCAAATCCCGCGCGCAGGAGCGCGAGCGCCGTGAGCTGCCGAACGGCGTCGTCGTCATCGACGACGAGGACGGTCGACGTCGCCGTGGCGGAGCGGGTGATCACCGCCCCAGGTCCGGTGTGGCGGAGGCGGATCTAACCGCCGTCTGGAGCACGTTCGAGGTCGAAGCCTTCGCGGTAACGACGGCTCCGCAAGCAGCCGGCCTGGTGGCCATTCGATTCCCCACGACTCGCGCACGGCCACCCTCTCGTGCCGCGCGACGGTACACCCTGAATGGGATCTCGTGCTCGGCGGCGTCCAGCCTGGCGCGACCGCCCGGGCGCCTGCCGGTGCGCCGATGCACCGATTTCCCCCCTGGACTGCACCTGACCCCACCAACCCGGACCAAGGGGCAGGGATTCCGACCCTCGCTGGGCCGATGGTCGCGGGCCGGATTCACGGTTGCCCGATCCATGTTCCGAGGGCACTCATCCCCCCGAAAAGGAGCAGAACCACGTGCCCGGTTCGAATCACGTCCAGACCCTCGCCTCCGACGCCTCCGTGCCTCGGCGCGTCGCGCGCCCCAAGCATCGGCGGCCATTGACCGCCCTCCTGGCTCTCGGACTCGTCGCCGTCGGCGCCGGCGGCTTCGGCGGCTGGCTCGGCAATCCCTCGACGGCCCTGGCGGCGTCGAGCTCAAGCCAACTCGTCCTCCAGGACACCGGTACCCAGTTCCAGTGGAGTGCCGGGTGGCGGCTCGAGAAGGTGCGATCAGCATCTGGCGGCAGCCTGCACGCCAGTGGACGTGCCGGAGCCAGCGTTTCCGTGGTCTTCTACGGAACGACCGTCCAGGTGCTCGCCCCGACCGGCCGGGCAGAGGGCTCCATGCGGGTCACGCTTGACGGCACCTCGAGGATCGTGTCCGACTACCGATCCACGTACACCCCCCATCACGTTGTCTTCTCCCGCTCAGCCCCCGGCAGCACCCACACGCTGACGATCACCGTCCTCGGCACGAGGGGTCATCCGTACATCGCGATGGACGCCCTGGTGGTCACCGGAAACGATGTAACGACGCCGGACTGGCGCGGCCACAACCAACACCCGGGACCCACTGCGACTCCGACTCCGACTCCGACTCCAACACCGACCGCGTCACCGACGAGCAGCCCGACGCCGGCACCGACGGCGACCCCGGTCCCGACCGCCACCCCGGCCCCGACCGCGACGCCCCGGCCAACGGCAACCCCCACCCCAACCCCAACTCCCACTCCCACCCCGACCGCGACCCCCACGGCTCCGCCGACCGGCAGCGTCCTCGTGCCCGCCTCGATCGATGCGAGCGGACGGACCGATGTCTCGGCCAGCCTGGCCACGTTCATCAAGGGCGTCGGGGCCAATAAGACGATCCTCTTCCCGGCCGGGGGCACGTATGCCCTCGCGACCGCCCTCAAGCTCGGTGGCTTGAGCAACGTCGTCCTCGAGGGCAACGGGGTGACCCTCAAGGCCACCGGCGCAGGGACCAACGAGAACTACAGCCTGCTCTACTTCCAGACGTTCCCGGGCACCAATTACGGGGTGACCGTGCGCGACTTCAACTTCGTGGGCAACGACCCGACGCCGAACACGTTCGTCGGCGGCCAGGAAGGCGCGATGGGCATCCTCGTCGACGGCGGCTCGAACTTCGACATCAGTGGCAACACATTCAGTGCCTCGTGGGGCGACGGCGTCGAGGTCAACTCGGGCGCCACTGGCGTCCACGTCCACAACAACACGTTCATCTCGGCCGGGCGCAACGCGCTCAGCGTCATCTGGGGCAACCACGTCGAGTTCGACCACAACACGATCAGCGCGGTCGGCTACGTCGTCTTCGATGTCGAGCCCAACACGAGCTCCCAGCCGTGCAGCTTCATCAACATCCACGACAACACCAGCGGTCGCTGGAGCGACGCCTGGTTCGCGGTCGATGGCTCGAACACCGGCGCCGCGATCAGCGACATCACCGTCGCCAACAACGCCTCGAGCGGCAAGAGCCTGCTCACGGTGATCAACGCCGCCAACGGCCGCAAGCAGCGGATCAGCTTCACCAACAACCGCAGCGACACGCTGGGCTCCGGGCCGGTCCTGCTCTTTGCGAACATCGACACCCTGACCGTCATGGGCAATGTCCAGCCCCTGTCCTCGGGCACGATCGATCGGATCACGAACTCGACCGGCGTGACGACCCAGTAGGGACGCACGGCTCGTCAGCCACGATCGGGAGACGCTCGGCCTCGACGCAGGTCGGGCGTCTCTCGCTGTCCTGCTCGGGCGCTCAGGCGGCCGGCGGGGACGGCCTAGTGGCGGACTTCCTCGGGCGTCTCGTACCAGCGGACGCGCTCGCCGACCCGGGCGCGGGTCTTCCAGGCGAACGACTTCGGGGCTCGTTCGATCGCCGCCTGGAGCGCCGCGACCTGGCCGGCGACATCGATCGGCGCATCGGGTAGCGGCTCCTCCGCCCACAGGTCCGCGACGCCACCGAGATTGCGGACGACGGTATGGCAGAAGCCCCAGTCGGCGCCGACGACCGCCCCGATCCGGCCGAGGTCGAACGCGTCGGATGGGGCAGGCTCCTTGCGGCCACCTTCGGCAAGCGGGTGATCGGCGATCAGGCAGAGGGCATCACCGAGGTCCTTGCGGTTGATCTCCCACACCTGCAGCTTGGTGAGCAGGAGGTCGGCGAGGTCGATCGTCATCTCGGGGCCATCGAGGCGGCCGCGCAGGTCGAGCTTGTGGGACATCGCCAGCTCGTCGACCACGACATCGACGGACCAGCGCGCGTCCGGCGCCTGGAAATAGAGCCGCGTCGCCCCGTGGAGGGCGTTGAAGAACTGGTCGGGCAGGTAGCCCTGGGCAAGCAGGAACGCCTTGAGCTGGAGGGCACCCTTCGCGGCGACCACGAAATCGAGGTCCGCATAGGGGCGCGCGAACGGTCCCTGCCGGACGCTCGGGCTGCGCAACCAGACGGCGACGCCGCCCATCAGCCGGGCAGGAATCCGGTCCGCCACGAGCAGGCCGCCCAGGCGGGCGGCCTCATCCCGGATGTCGGCCACCAGGGGCGCGGTTGGGTCGGTCATCGAGGCGCAACCGTAGCAAAGAAGAACGGCCGGCGAAGGATCGCCGGCCGTTCGTCGGTCCCGCTCGGACCGTTGAGCTCACTCAGGCGGCAGCTCCTTGTAGACGAAGTCGATGTCGACTCCCTGGCCCCTCCGGATCTGCCGCGGAATGTAGTACAGGGCGAGGCCGATCACGATGATCACCACGAAGAAGGCCGGGATCCACCAGGCGTTCTTCGGGTCACCGGACATGACCAGGGCCGGGAACTGCGTGCCCACGACGAGCAGGCCGAGGAAGAACACGATCGAGAAGACGCCGGTGATGTACAGGACCGGCACGCCCAGGAAGTTGACGTTCGCGGGGGATGCCTTGTAGAGGTCTGGCCGGCGTGTCGGGAAGGCGATCGCGGCAACCGCCACGATGCACACGGCCAGGATGCCCGCCAACACGATCGTGCCCAGGATGATCTGGAACGAGCTCGAGTAGACGCTCCAGAAGACGAACACAACGATGATCGCCGTCGCCAGGAGGATCGCCGGGATCGGCGAGTGGTAGCGCTCGTTGACCTCGGAGAGCTTCTCCGGGATCAGCCGGTCGAACGACCAGGCGAAGAACGAGCGGATCGGCATGTACGTGTTGGCGATCATCGACGGCAGGCTCCAGAACATGAACGAGCCGACGATGAGCACGGTCAGGATCGGGGTGTTGAAGACCAGGGCCGACAGGAAGTGGTAGAAGGGCCCGGTCGGGATGGCGTAGCCAGTACTGCCGGCGTTCAGGGCATAGACGAAGTTGTAGCCCGCGATCCGGAAGAGCAGGAAGACGCCGATGATCAGGAGCACGCCGTCCCAGAACAGGGCGCCGAACATGATCTGGATCTGGCGGCCGCGGTTCGAGGCGCTCTTCAGCTCACCCGACATGTAGACCGACCAGAAGTTCCACATCATGAAGCCCTCGATCGAGAAGAGGGTCGGCAGCGTGGCGCTCCAGTTGCCGAGGTTCGGAGCGGCGTCCTGGGCGCTGGCCTTCGAGATGACGTCCTGGACGGTCCCACCGCCGAACTGGGCGTTGAGCGTGTTGAAGTGGCTGAAGAAGTCGGTCTGATTACCGACCAACAGAACGAGGAACGCCAGCAGGGTGCCCGCCATCGCGATGATGAAGAAGCCGTTCTGCCAGCGGAACGTTGTCTTCGAGCCACGGATGAGGATGCCCGTCTGGAGGGCGACGATCGCGAGCGAGGCGATCAGGATGTAGATCTGATCCGTCTGGAATTTCGTTCCCAGGTCCGTCAGGCTGCTGTTGCTGGTCAGGATGCCCAACGAGGACAGGACCGGACCGAGGGCCAGGACCGAGAAGAACTTGGCGAAGAAGGCCGCGCCCGCCAGGCCGCCGAAGATCATTGCCACGTTTGAGATCAGGCCCAGGGCCGGGTGCAGGATCCGGCTGACCCAGACATAGTCGCCGCCGACCCGGGGCATGCTCGATGCCATCAGGGCGAACATGATCAGGATCGGGATGTTCAGCAGCACCGACAGGCCGAGGACGCCGATGACGTCGGCGCCCGGGAACGCGGCCAGCGTGAAGAAGATCGAGTAGGCGATCGTCGAGCCGACCGGGGCCGAGATCGCGGCATTGAACACGGTCGCGTCGAACGCCGACGCTTCCCGAACTAGCCCCGTGCTGTTGCGTACGAACAGCCTGCTGGCACCCGTCACTGCCACCCTCCGGTCGGCTACAAGGAACTGCGTTGACAGCCCGTTTAGCGGATGCAACAGTTAGACACGATCGAACACACAATGTCAATGGGTTCTGTCACGAGGCAACGATAAAGTTGTTGACTTCGAACATGACCCTTCGTGCGGCTGACAACAGGAGCGGGCCCGTGCCGAGTCGTCCGACCGGATCCCTGCTTCGCGACCGGTTCGGCACTGACAAGCCGATCATCGCGATGTGCCACCTTCCGGCGCTGCCCGGCAGGCCGCGCCACGATCGCGCCGCCGGGATGGACCGGATCGTGGACAGCCTGGCCCACGACCTGCCGATCCTCCATGAGGCGGGCGTCGACGGCCTGCTGTTCTGCAACGAGGCCGACCTTCCCTACCAGCTCGAGGTTGGACCCGAGATCGCCGCCGGGATGGCGGCGGCGATCGGCCGGCTGCACGGCGCGATCCACCTGCCGTTCGGCGTGAACCTCGTATGGGACCCGCGAGCCAGCCTGGCCGTTGCCCGGGCAACGGGCGCGACGTTCGTCCGCGAGGTCTTCACCGGGGTATACGAGAGCGACCTCGGGATCATGCAGCCCGATTTCGGCGACATCGCCGCCTACCAGGCGGCGATCGGCGCCGCCGACGTCGCCCTGTTCAGCAACATCACCCCCGAGTTCGCCAGCAGCCTCGGCCGGCGGACGATCGCGGAGCGCGCCCAGAGCGCAGCGTTCCTGGGTGTCGACGTGATCCTGATCAGCGGCCAGATCACGGGCATGGCGATCGACCTCGCCGACCTCCGGGCCGCGAAGGAGGCAGCGCCGGAGACCCCGGTCCTCGCCAACACGGGCGTGAAAGCCGAGACCGTTGCCCAGATCCTGGCGATCGCCGACGGTGCCCTGGTGGGCACGACCCTCAAGCGCGACGGGATCACCTGGAACCCAGTGGACCGGGACCGCGCCATGCGCTTCATGGATGCCGCCCGAGCGGGACGCGATCATCGGGCCGTGGCCTGAGATGGCCCGGACCCGGCTCTATTTCGTGACCGACCTGCACGGCTCGAGCAAGTGCTTTCGCAAGTTCATCAACGCCGGCCCGATCTACAAGGCCGACGTGATGATCCTCGGCGGTGACATCGCGGGCAAGGCGATCCAGTCGATCGTCCGCGGACCGAACGGCACCTGGACGTGCTCGTTCGTCGGGACCAGCTACACGATCTCGACCGAGGCCGAGCTCGTCGAGCTCGAGAAGCTCATCGCGGATCATGGCTACTACCCCTATCGGGCCGAGCCGGGCGAGCTCGAGGCACGCGAGGCCGACGGCACGCTCGATGGCCTGTTCCTGAGCCTGATGATCGAGCGCCTGACCGGCTGGCTGAACCTCGCCGACGAGCGCCTCCGGCCGAGCGGCAAGCCACTCTTCTTCATGCTCGGCAACGACGATCCGGTCGAGCTCGCCGACCTGCTCAACAAGGCGCCCTGGGGTACCCACGATGAGGGCAAGGTCGTGTGGCTCGACGACGAGCACGAGATGATCTCGTGGGGCTACTCGAACATCACCCCCTGGAAGAGCCACCGGGAGATGACCGAGGAGCAGCTGCTGACGGCGATGGACGAGATGGCGGGAGGGCTCAGCCGGCCGGAGCGGGCCGTCCTGAACGTGCACGTCCCGCCGTATGGGATTCAGCTGGACGAGGCGCCCAAGCTCGACGAGAACCGCCGGGTCCAGGCCGTCCTCGGCCAGGTCCAGTTCGCGGCCGTCGGCAGCACGGCGGTCCGCGACTTCGAGCTCGCCCAGCAGCCCCTGCTCGGCCTGCACGGCCATATCCACGAGTCGTCGGGGATCCGCCGGCTCGGCCGGACCGTCGTGATCAACCCGGGCAGCGACTATTCCACGGGTGCCCTCAATGGGGCGCTGGTCACTCTCGACAAGGACAAGGTCAGCGCCCATCAGCTCGTACGCGGATGAGCGCCGTCGGTCCGCTTCTCGTGGCGATCGACGTCGGGACCTCCGGCGCGCGGGCCGCCGCCTATGACCTCTCGGGTCAGCCGGCCGGCGAGGTTCGCCGGCCCTACCCCACCGAGCTCGGCCAGGATGGCCGCGCCGAGCAGGACGCGCGACGCTGGCGCTCGGCCTCGCTCTCGGCGCTCGCCGGTCTCGTGCGCAGCCTCGGCGCGAACCGGGAGATCAAGGCGATCTGCCTGACCGGCCAGTGCCCCTCGGTCGTGCCCCTCGACGACCGTGACCGGCCGCTCCGACCGGGCCTGATCTATCGCGACAATCGGGCCGTGGCCGAGGCGCTGGCGATCCGCCGCCAGTTCGGCGACCGGCTGTTGCACGATCGGACTGGCCATCTCCCGGCGGCGTTCCATGTCGCGGCCAAGATCCTGTGGCTCCGCGACCACGAGCCGGCCGTCTTCGCGGCGACCCGCCGGTTCGTCGAGCCGACCGACTACGTGGCCCTCGCCCTGACCGGCGAGAACGTCACCGACTGGACGATCGCGACCGCGTCCGCGCTGTTCAACGTCCGTGAGCGACGTTGGGACGACGTGGTCCTCGACGGCCTGGGCCTCGACGTCGATCTGCTGCCGGTTGCCCATCCGTCGTGGGCCGTCATCGGCGAGATCCGTCCAGCCCTGCGCCACCGCCTCGGCCTCGGGCGGCCGGTGCCCGTCGTCATCGGTGGGGGCGACAGCCTGGCCTGCGCAGTCGGGGCGGGTGTCGTGGCACCCGGGCCGGTCAGCGAGATGGCCGGCAGCTCGACCTGCCTGAACTCGGTCGTGCCCGAGCCGCTCGCCGACCTCGACGTGACGAACTACCCGAATCTCCTGCCCGGCGACGGATATTTCACCGAGGTCGGGATCAATACGAGTGGGGAAGCCGTCGACTGGCTGGCGGCCCTCGCGTTTGCCGGCCGGACCGGGCGACCGACCAGCGCCGACTATGCCCGGATCGACGCCGAGGCGGCCGGCGTGCCGCCGGGAGCCGACGGGCTGACCGTCGTGCCGGTCCTCGGCGACGGGGAGCGCGACGATCCGGACCTGCGCGGCGCCGCGGTGGGCCTCTCGCTCCGGCATGGCCGCGCCGCGCTGGCCCGCGCCGTCCTCGAAGGCGTCGCCTTCGGGATCCGGGCACGGGTCGAGACGCTCGGCCTCGCCGGCTCCCCCGCGACGGAGCTGCGGATCTCCGGCGGCAACTCCCGGATCGCGACCTGGAACCGGATCAAGGCCGACGTCCTGGGCATCCCGGTCGTGCGCGTGCCCGGCGATGCAACGTCCGCCGGAGCCGCCCTGCTGGCCGGTCTGGGCGTCGGCGCGTATCGCGACGCAGCGGAGGCGGTGGCGGTCGCCGGGCGCCCCGAGCCGCCGATCGAGCCCGACCCGGCGGCGCACGCGCGGTACGACGAGCTCTACGGGGCGTATCGCGAGCTCCTGGCATCCCGCGCGATCCACGTGGGAGGGCTGGCCTGAGATGTGCCACCCACCGGGCGGTCGGCGATGAACGTCCGCCTCGGGATCAATACCTGCTTCGCGGTCAAGCGCTGGCCGCGACCGGCCGACTGGGCGCGCGTCGTTCATGACGACCTGGGTCTCGACCTCGTGGAGCTCTCCCTTGACCTCCTCGAAGGGTTCGAGACCGATGAGGGCCGCCGGCGCGTGGCCGCCGAGAACCAGGCCGCGCTGGACGAGGCGGGCCTGACCGCTGTCGGCACGTTCACCGGGCTCAACGGCTACTCCCACAACCTGCTCCTTCACCCCGATCCGGGCGCTCGCGCCGCAGCCCTGCGCTGGTACGAGGCGGTGGTCGACCTCACCGCCGAGCTCGGGCTGGCCGGCACGGGCGGCCATGTCGGGGCGATGAGCGCGCCGGACTGGCGCGATCCAGCCACCCGGGCCGAGCGCTGGGCGGACCTCAAGTCGAGCCTTGCCACGCTCAGCGCCCGTGCCCGCAGGGCGGGGCTCGAGTACTTCCTGATCGAGAACCTCGTTCCCGTGCGCGAGCCCGCGACGATGGCCCAGGTCGCCGACCTGCTGACCGCGGGCGATGAGGAGCACGTGCCGATCGGCGCGTGCATCGACCTCGGTCACATGTGCGTCGCCGGCACGACCGGGCCGGAGCGTGATCCTTATGCCTGGCTCACCCGCTTCGGGGCCGAGCTCTTCGAGGTCCAGCTCCAGCAGTCCGACGCAGACGGTGACCACCATTGGGCCTTCACGCCCGAGCGCAATCGCCAGGGCCGGATCGACGCCGGCCGGGTCCTCGATACGCTGGCCGCGACCGGCGTCGAGGACGTGACGTTGATCCTCGAGATGATCCCGGGCTGGGAGGAGTCGGACGACCAGCTCCGAGCCGACCTCGCCACGTCGGCCGACTACTGGCGGACCGCGATCGACGGCCGGGGCATGGCCGCGAAGGCCGGCCGATGAGCCGGGTTGACGCCGTGACGCGATCCGACGACGGCGTCGAGATCAACTATCGGGTCGAGGGCGACGGCACCGACACGGTGGTCCTCGTCAACGGCATCGGCGACGACCTCGAAGCCTGGCTGCTCCAGGTCCCCGACCTCCTCGGGGCCGGGCTGCGGGTCGTGAGCTTCGACAACCGGGGGCTGGGCAAGTCGGGCCGGCCGGCCGGGCCGTACACGAGCGCCCAGGGCGCGACCGACGTGGATGCCGTCGTGCGGGCCGTGGGGCTCGACTCGTTCCATCTCGTGGGCTGCTCGATGGGCGGCCTGATCGCGAGCGAGTACGCCCTTGCCCACCCGACGGGCCTGCGATCGCTCGTCCTCGCGAACACGTACGCCGCGGCTGATCCGTATACCCGCGACATCCTCGAGTCGTGGGCGGCGATCCTGGCCGCCGGCGGGATGCCGGCCGTCATGCGCCAGATGGCTCCGTGGATCTTCAGCCCGGCGTTCCACGAGGAGCAGCCCGGGACCCTGGCCGGCTTCATCGACGAGATGGTCCACAGCCCGCAATCGGCGGAGTCGTTCGCCGCCCAGCTGGCGGTCCTCCATGACCACGATTCCTGGGACCGGACCGCCGGGATTCGGGTGCCCTGCCTCGTGCTCGTCGCCGAGTCGGATGTCTTCATCCGGCCGGATCTCTCGAGGCGCCTCCTCGAGCGGCTCCCGGACGCCCGCTGGGCGTCGGTCGCGGGCGGGCACGCGGTGATGTGGGAGAACCCGGGCGACTGGAACGCCGCGATCGTCGACTTCGTCCGATCACAGGATCGGACACTAAGAAGCTTGCCAAACCTGTGAGCCTCGGGCACGATTGTGCGCGATAGTGTCAGCCGGAAGGTGGGACGATGCTGGCTGTAGATCGCCGGTTGAAGATCCTCGAGACCGTCGCCGAGGAGCAGACGATCCAGGTCGTCGAGCTCGCGGCGCGCTTCCGGGTGTCCGAGATGACGATCCGGCGGGACATCAAGCGGCTGGAGCGGGACGGCTTCCTGCGCCGGACGTACGGCGGAGCGACCGCCCACCTGACCCGCTCGCTTGACCTGGCGTTCAATGCCCGCGCGCTCCAATCGGCCCGGGAGAAGCGGCTGATCGGGATGGCTGCGGCCCGCCTCGTGGGCGAGGCCATGAGCCTGTTCATCGGCATCGGCACGACCTGCGAGCAGTTCGGCAGATACGTCCGGGCTCGCCCGGATCTCACGGTCGTGACCGGATCGCTGCCGATCGCCAGTCAGCTCGGAACCCGGGCGATGCACACCGTCGTCCTGGGCGGCGCCGTCCGACGGGATGAGCTGAGCTGCGTGGGACCCGCCGCCCGGGCGACGCTCGGACGGTACCGCTTCGATGTTGCCGTGATCGGCGCGGCCGGCCTGTCGGTCGAGGCGGGGATCACCGACATGGTCGACGAGGAGGCCGACATCCACCGCGAGGCAATCGCGCTGGCCCGCCGGGTGATCGTCCTGGCCGACGCCTCGAAGCTCGGCCAGGTGGCCTTCGCCAACGTCGCGCCCGCATCGGCGATCAGCGTCCTGGTGACCGACGCGGGGGCCGATCCACTCCAGCTCCAGGGCCTGCGCGACCTCGGGATCGAAGTCGTCCTGGCCACTGCACCCCTGGCCAGCGGCAGCCTGGCCGTCGACGACCAGCAAGAGGAACCCGCATGACGCCGCCGTTGGCCGACCGGTTCGGCACCGCCAAGCCCGTGATCGCGATGCTCCATTTCCCGGGATTGCCGGGCCGGCCCCGCCACGACCGGAAGCTCGGTCGGGCACACCTGGTTGACGTGATCGGCCGCGATCTCCAGACGCTCCAGACGGCCGGCGTCGACGGCCTCCTGTTCTGCAACGAGAACGACATCCCCTACCAGCTGGCGGTCGGTCCGGAGATCCCCTCGGCGATGGCCGCGGTCATCGGCGAGCTGCGCTCGGAGTTCCGGGTCCCGTTCGGGGTCAACATCCTGTGGGATGCCAAGGCGAGCCTGGCGCTCGCCAGGGCCACCGGGGCCACGTTCATCCGCGAGGTCCTGACCGGCGTCTATGAGAGCGATCTCGGGATGATCGCGCCGGCGATCGGCGACCTGGCCGGTTATCGGACGGCGATCGGCGCGGACGACGTCGCCTTCTTCGACAATATCTCGCCCGAGTTCAGCAGCGCGGTCGGCAGCCGGACGATCGCCGACCGGGCGCGCGGCGCCGCATTCCTCGGGATGGACGCGATCCTGATCAGCGGCCCCGCGGCCGGCGTGCCCTTCGCGATGAGCGACCTCAGCGCCGCCAAGGAGGCCGCGCCTGAGATGGCGATTGTCGCCAACACCGGCGTCCGCGCCGAGCGGATCCCGGAGATCTTCAAGGTTGCCGATGGCGCGATCGTCGGAACCAGCCTCAAGGTCGACGGGATCACCTGGAACGCGGTCGATCCAGGGCGGGCCGGCCGGCTGATGGACGCTGCACGAGCCGCCCGCTGACCTGGTCCAGCGGTTGAGTACTCTGTGGCGGTGACGACGATCGCCAACCTGCGCGAGTTCGAAGCGCTCGCCCGGGCGAGGCTGAGCCCCGCCGCCTTCGCCTACTACGCGGGCGGCTCGTGGGACGAGGAGACCCTCCGAGACAACGAGGCGGCGTTTGCCCGGCGACGGCTGTTACCGCGAGTTCTCGTGGACGTTGCCAGGGTCGACCCGTCGACGACGATCCTCGGCCAGCCAGTCGCCTTGCCGCTGGGCTTCGCCCCGGCAGCCAACCAGGCGCTCGCCCACGGCGAGGCCGAGGTCATCCCGGCGCGTGTCGCGGCGAACTGCCGGCTGGTCTACTGCCTCTCGACGTTCTCGAACCGGTCGCTCGAGGACGTCGCCCGGGTCGGTCGTGGAGCGCGCTGGTTCCAGCTGTACGTCCAGAGGGACCGGGGCCGCTCCGAGGAGATGGTCCGGCGCGCCGTCGCGGCTGGCTACGGCGCGATCGAGCTGACCGTCGACCTGCCGTCGGCCGGATATCGCGAACGCGAGATCCGCGAGCCCCTGCCGGGAGGCAGCGTCCTGCCGAACATCGGTGGGGCGGGGACGCACCCCGGCGCGTTCGTCGACCTGGTCGACGGCTCCCTGGCGTGGACGGATCTCGACTGGTTGCGCGGCCTGTCCGACCTGCCGCTGGTCATCAAGGGCATCCTCGACCCGGCCGATGCCGTCCGGGCGGTCGAGCATGGCGCAGCCGGGATCGTCGTCTCGACCCCTGGCGGCCGGCAGCTCGACCGTGCGCCCGCCGCCATCGATGCCCTTGAGCCGGTCGTCGATGCCGTCGCCGGACGGGCCGAGGTCTACCTCGACGGCGGAGTCCGGCGCGGGACCGACATCGTCACCGCGATGGCCCTCGGCGCCCGGGCCGTCTTCATCGGCCGGCCC
Source organism: Candidatus Limnocylindrales bacterium (assembly GCA_025450915.1). Lineage (GTDB taxonomy): Bacteria > Chloroflexota > Limnocylindria > Limnocylindrales > CSP1-4 > Palsa-1033. The sequence continues at coordinate 22,199 of JANWLH010000052.1, forward strand.
TACATGTACGCGATGGCCGCGGCCGGCGAGGCCGGCATCCTGCGCTGCGTGGAGATCCTGGAAGCGGAGCTGCGAATTGCCATGAAGCTGCTTGGTGCCCCGACGATTGCTGGCCTGACCCGGGATCGAGTCCTCGGATGAGCCTGCCGCCAGTCGCTCATACCTACGTCCTGAATCAGAAGCTCCTTTCGCTCAGCGGCGACCTGTGGATCGAGGATGAACAGGGCAATAACGCCTTCCAGGTCGACGGCAAGGCCTTCAGCCTGCGCCGGACCCTGGTCCTCGAGGACCTCTCGGGCAACCCGCTCTATGCGATCAACAAGTCGCTCGCCCACATCCACCGGACGTTCGAGATCAAGCGCGGGGACACGCTCGTCGCGACGATCCAGGAAGCACTCGTCAACTTCCTCGGCGACCACTTCACGATCATGGCCGCCAACGGCGACCAGCTCAGCGTGAAGGGCGACTGGATCGGCCGCGAGTTCCGGATCAGCCGGGGAAGCGAGAACGTGATCGTGGCCTCGCGCAAGCTGATCGCGATCCGTGACAGCTACGGCGTCCAGATCGCGCCCGACTTCGAGACACCGCTGGCGCTGGCGATCGTCGTGGCCCTTGAGCAGATGGAGCTCGAGGAGCGCGAGGGACACAACGCGGGCGGCGGCCTGCTGCCGGGGTTCTAGCCCGGGTACGAAGAAGCCGCCGGTGGTGCCGGCGGCTTCCTTGCTCAGCTATCCCTTGGTCAGTTGTAGGTGTACTGGTCCCCGGGGTTAGGCGGCGAGCTGCCACCACCGGTCGTCACGATGACGTCGAACGTCTTGCCCTTCGCGCCAGGCGGCGTCTTGAAGGTGATCGTCGTGTCACTCACCACCGTGAACCCGACGGACGTCCCGCCGATCTGGACCTTCGTGGCCCCGGTGAAGTACTCGCCGGTGACGGTCACCGAGGTGTTGCCCGCGGCCGGACCCGACGACGGGGCCAGGCTGAGGACCACCGGCGCCGGGTACGGCTGGATCAGGTGCAGCCCGCTGTGCGACAGCAGCTGAGCGGCTTGGGTGAAGACCGCTGCGAGCTGTGATGAGGGGGGATTGTTGAAGTAGTGCTGGGCGTCCGTGGCCATCCTGCTGAGGAGCGTGGTGGCCGCAACGCCGGACCAGTTGAAGCCGGTCGCATCGGTGCCTTCATACATGTTGTAGGTCCCGTCGTCGGCGTTCTTGTTGTTCGTGAAGATCGGGCACTTCGAGGTGTTGTCCACGCCGTAGCCGACAGTGAAGATCTGGATCCCGAGCGGGCTGTTGGTCTTGTCGGCCTTAGCCGCGGTAGCGGCCGCGATCGCCGACTTGCAGGTGTACGCCTGGTTCGTCTGCCACTGGTTGCCGCCGTTGAAGCCCACCTGGGGGTGACCGTCGGTCTCCAGGATGATCCCCTGGGTCACGCCCTTCCGGCCGAAGGCGTCCAGGTACTGCTGGGCCATCTGGATCGGCGTGGTCAGGTTGGTGCCGTTTGAATAGGCCTTGATGCAATTGATCGCCTTGACGATCGGCGTGTTGTTCTGGACGACGCCGTTGATCGAGTACGTGCCCGCGGCGCCATTCGGATTCGGGAGCGGGGCCGTTGAATCGGTGCCGCTCAGGCCGACCGGGACCCACATGCCGACGGTGTTGTGGCCGACCGTGAGATCGGGCACCCACGGGGTGACCATGTCGACCTCGGTACCGCCGAAGTGCTGGGTGGCGGTCGACCCGTTGGAGCCGCGGGTGACGGTCCACGTGTTCGTGCCCTGGCCGCCGGTCACGAGCATCTGCTCGTCGTCGATCACGATGCTGAAGTTGCCACTCTTGGGGAACCCGACGCTGTACGGCGTCCCGACGCTGATCGTGGTCGTCGAGGAGTTGATCCTGCCCGTCAGGTTGGCCCGGGCGGTGAAGTTGTTGTCGTCGCCGACGCCAAGCGCGGACCCGCCGCCGAAGCCGCCGCCGCACGAGCCGGTGACCGGCGTCCCGGCAGCATTGACCTCACCGGGGCCCGTCAGGGCCAGTGCCACGCGCTGGAGGGCCGGGTTGTAGACGCCGAGGACGGCCTTGGCGGCAGCCTGCAGCGACTGGATCTTCGGACCGCTGTCATTGCCATTGTTCTCGGCCATGCTGCCCGTTCGGTCCAGGATGATGACGAGGTCGACCGGGGTGGCCGGCGATGCACCGCACGGCCCGTTGCAGGCCGCCGACTGGACGGTCCCGGTCGAGCCGGAGTTGATGCCGATGACCCGCGCGAACCCATAGGCCTGGGTCGCCGCGCCGGAGATCAGGACGACGTTGCACGTATCGCCCTTGTTGCCGTTGAGTCCGGTGAAGTTGTACGGCTGGCAGATCGACGATCGGGTCGGGCCGGCACCGGTGAAATCATTCGGGAAACCCGGGCCAGGAGCGTGGTGGAGGGCGTTCGAGGGATTGCAGACCCCCGCGGTGATCTGGGTGTAGTCCGGCGTGCCGTCGGGCAGCGTGCCGATCAGGCAACGGAAGCTGATCCCGCCGTTGGCGATCGTCGGCAGGGTCAGGCCGGGATAGTCCACCGTGACCGTGGCGTCGATCAGGTCAACGGCCCGCTGGTAGTAGGTGGTGCCGTCCGCATTGGGATTGTTGTTCTGCCCGCTGACTGGCAGGACGGTGCCGCCGGCAAGGGCCCCGGCGTCCATGGCGTTGGCCAGGTTCTGGCGGTCGTTGCGGAGCATCCCGATGTCCACGACGATCGCGGTGAACGCGAGGATGACAACCAGGCATAGCGCGAACAGGACAATGATCTGTCCGTGCTCCCGTTCGTCCTGGCTCCGTCGGCGCAGCATTCTGATCACTCCCCGCCGCTGAGCGGCATTCCGATGGCTCCGACGGTCCCTACCACAGGGCCATCGTGATGGTCTGGCTCAGATGAAACGAGGCTCCGAAGAAGAGCGGAAAGAACGTGTGGTACGTGTAGTCGACGGTCACCGAGACGGGTGTCCCCTGGGCCGCCTTCGAGCAGTTCGCGATCGGCGGAACCGTCGTCGAGAGGAACGTCGAGTTCAGGCCGGTCGCGGCTCCCTGGGCGGTCGCCTTGGCCAGGGCCGGGATGGTGCAGGCGTCGGGATCGACGACCGAGACACGCGCCGCCTCACGGGCGGCGTTGCTGACGGTCATCTGCGAATAGAGCATGAAGCTGAATTCGATGACCGCGAAGAGCACGAGGATGAAGATCGGGAAGACGATCGCGAATTCGACGAGCGACTGGCCCCGACTGCGCTGCCTCGCAGCCTCATCCGAGGGGCGCCGGCGCCGGGATCGGGCGAGCAGCGGAAGGTGGGTCATCAGACAGCCTCTCAGTTGGGCGGGGGTGGCGGAAAGATGACCATCTGATTGCTCACGGTCACGTTGATCTTTGCCCCGAAGAGGAGCGGGAAGAAGGTCTGGTACTGGTAGGTCGCCGTGGCCATGACGGCATCGCCGGTCAGGGAGCCCATCGACGTGCTACCAGGCGGGAAGCACGAGCTCCAGGTGATCGGCGAGCCCGAGGACGGCTGCAAGCACGAGAACACCGGGGCGACCGTCAGCCCATCTGCCGTGCCGATGTTCGTCGCCTGGCCCTTCATCAGGGTCCACGTCGTGGGGTTGCCGGCCCCATCGACCGTGCACGGGCCGGTGCTGGCGCACTGGGCAACTTCCTTGATCGCGTTGATCGCGGTCATCCGGGAGTAGAGCAGGAAGCCGAAGTCGAGGACGCCGGACAAGATCAACAGGAAGACGGGCAGGACCACCGCGAACTCGACGAGGGCCTGGCCGCGCGAACGCTTCCGACGCTGAGGCGCCTGCTGGGCCCGCTGGGCTTCCTGGATCTTCGGGCGATTCATGGTCTCCGATGTTCCGGTCCTGCCGACAGCGATGCTGCAGGGGCTGGGTACGATGGTCCTGGGGGCGAGGTCGGTGGGATAGGACGAAGGTCCTAACCGGCAGACGCCGAACGGTAGGCAGCCTACCTTGCAGTTGACCTTGAAAGAACGGGGTCCCAGGCCCCTCCCTGAGCACGGAACCGCCGTTGATGGTGCCGGCTGGCAACGTTCCGAGGGAGGACGAAGGTCCCGCCTGGATCCCGGACATGGAAGAGCCGCCGGCAGCGCCGACGGCTCCTATGTCGTGGGGCCGGCGGGCTCAGGACCCGCTCGGGTCACGGAACGACGAGGTGGACCGGGTTGCCCAGGACGTTCACTTCCCAGGTCGTCAGGTCGCTGCCCAGGCCGACCGTGTACTCGATCTTCCACCAGCCCGCCTGGGACTCGCCAGAAGGTGTCAACCCGGCGGAGCCGTAGCTCGTTGGCAGCGGCACGAGGATCTTGATCCACGAGTTCTGGAAGAAGCTGCCACCCGAAGTCGCATTCGGGCAGCCGCTCGGCGGGGTCAGGCCGGACGTGCTGCCGCCGTTAGCTTGGATGCAGGTCGTGTTCGATCCGCTCGTGTGACCGGACGAGGCGTTGGCATCGGCCGACCACGAGAAGGTCGCCGGGTTGTAGACGCCGCCATCGGGGTCGAGGACCCGCAGCCAGGCCCCGCCGCTGACATCGCCTGGGTCGAAGAGATCGATCTCGAGGGTCTTGCCCGCAGCCGTCTGGTCGATCTGGGCGAGGTAGAACTTCTGCGTGCCCAGGGCCAGGTTGTTGTAGGCAGCCATCCGGCCCGATCCGTGGACGTCGGCCGTCCCGCCACCGGTGGCCATGATCGAGAACATGTTCTCGGCATCAGTGCTGGCGTTGATCGACGAGTTGGTCGGGTTCGTCGTGCTGATCTGGAGCCGGTAGGTGCCGGCGGACAGGCTGCTCGCCGTGGTCCCGTTGCCACTGCCGACGAGCCACCACTTGTCGTGGGTCGAGCTCGCGGCGCAGTTCGAGATGCCCGAGCCAGTCGGACCGCCATTCGTCTGGTCCGACTGGGTCTGGTTCTCGAAGAGCGTCCCGGACGAGGCGACAAGCGTGTCGTCGGCCGTCGTGAACGCCGTGCCGTTCGTGTTGTACACGTTGTAGTAGGTCGACACGGGATTCGTCCCGTTGAGCCAGTGGTCGCCCGTGCCCTGGTTGCCGGCGCCGTTGCTGTTGGAGCCCATCGCGCAGAACGCCGGGTCGAACACGTAGATGCTTCCGCCCGCAGCCGTGAAGTCGACGTTGTACGAGTAGCCGTTGGGGTCGTAGTTCGAGTTGGCGCCACACGACGAACCACAGCTCGTGTTGTTGTTGGCCGGTGAGATCGCGTCACCGTTGGACTGGTTGCCGCCGCGGGTCTGGACGGCGCCGAAGAAACCCTGGCTGTTCAGCTGTGTCCCGGTGAAGACGGTCCCACCGGTGGACGACGGGATCCCGCTGGCACCGTTGCTGTTGCCCACCGTGCTGCACGTTGCATGGGTTGCGCTGAAGTCGAAGCAGCCCACTCCGTAGAAGGCCTGCGGGCTGCCCATCGGAACCGGCTGGACGTAGATCGCCTTCGCCGTCCGGGTCGCCTGGATCTGGTTCAGGCCGAAGATCCGCATGAAGAACGTCTGGACCGGCGCCGAGACAGTCACATCCAGCTGGCGTGGGTCGGTGCCTCCGTTGACGGTGTCCTGGAGCGGGGTAACGGTCACGCCGCTGCCCGTGGTGTAGCCGTTCTTGGTGGCCTCGGTCCGAGCGTAGAGATAGGCGTTGGTCGTGTTGCCGGGCAGGTAGATCGCGCCGGCGAGGGCCGCCGCGTCGGCGGTCCGCTGGACCTTCAGGCTGTTCGCCCAGTACCAGGAGACATCGACGACCAC
>JANWLH010000053.1 GCA_025450915.1 Candidatus Limnocylindrales bacterium
AGTGTGGACTCCGGGGCGGTTGGATTCGAGTGCGACGCACCAGCCCGCCGCACGCAGGTGGTGCCTCCGGGCACCGGGTTCAGGTTCGGAGGCGCTCGATGAGCCCGGCCAGGGTCGGGTTGTGCCGGTCACGCTCCGACAGGATCGGCCTGCCATCCGGCGTCGGGCAGTCCGGCCACTCGACGCCGACGGCCGGGTCATCCCAGGCGAATCCAAGCTCGTCCGAGCCGTCGTACTCGTTCGTCACGAGGTAGATCAGCTCGAGGGGCGCGAGGGCAAGGAAGCCATGGGCCACGCCGGTCGGGATCGTCACCGTGCCGTCCGCCGCCAGCTCGCGCGTCTCGACCACGGCCGGCCCGCGACCCTCGAGCGCCGGCCGGACATCGACGAGGGCCACGAGGGCCCGGCCGGACGCCACGATCCAGTGGTCGAGCTGGCGCCGGTGGTAGTGCAGCCCGCGCAGGACGCCGGCGGCCGAGGTCGACAGGTTGGCCTGGACGAAGCGCGCGTCGGGGGCACCGGTCCAGCGGGGATCGAGATCGAAGCCGGCGGACGCCCGCCACAGCTCGCGGAACGAGCCGCGCACGTCGCCGTGCCGGGCAATCCCTCCCCAGCGGACGCCGGGCAGCAGCGAGTCGCCGGGGTCGGGGCTCATCGCCGTGCGCCTCCCGCGACGCCCGGGCCAACGAGCTGGCGGCGCAGGACGGGCAGGTAATCGGCCAGGGCCGCGGTCCAGGGCCGCAGTGGCTCACCCGACGGCATCGACGTCGGCTCCAGCACGGCCCACGCAGGGGGCGTCGACGCGCGGGTCCAGGTCGCACCGGGGACTTCCTCGATCCGGGGCGCGATCCCCAGGCCGGCGAGAACGGCTCGTGCCCAGGAGGCGCGCGTTGCCGTTCCGCCATTGACCAGGTGATGGACACCGGCCAGCAGCTCGCCGGACCCGATCATCTCGACGATCCCGTCCGCAACGTCGTTGGTGTAGGTGGGCGAGCCGGTCTCGTCGCCGACCACGCGGAGCGCCTCGCCGGCTGCGAGGGCCCGTTCCGCGGCGCGGGCGATCTTCTCCGGGAAGTCGTTGCCCGGCGGGCCGTACAGCCAGGAAGTCCGGACGATGGCCAGGGTGGCCTGGCTGTCCGCCGAGGCGAACGCAGCCAGTGCGGCCACCTCGCCGGCCAGCTTGCTCTCGCCGTACGCGTTGATCGGGCTCGGCGGATCGTCGGGCCGGTAGCCGCGGCCGTCGGTCCGGCGGCCGTCGAAGACCTCGTTCGTCGAGACCAGGATCAAGTCGACTCCCGCCCCGGCGGCCGCCTCCGCCAGGCGACCGACCGCATCGCCGTTCCGCCGCCCGGCCAGCTCGGGATCGCGAGCGCAGCCGTCCACGTCGGTCCACGCGGCGGCATGGACGATCAGCTCCGGGCGATCACGGGCGATCAGGCGGGCGCCCGAGTCCGGATCGTCGAGGTCGTAGTCGGGCCGCCGCCAGGCGAGGGGCCCGGCGATTCCCGTGAACGGCGCCTCGGCCAGCGCAGCCAGGACGGCCCGGCCGAGCCGGCCGCCGGCGCCGGTGACGGCGACGCGCACCTCAGCTCCCCGAGCGGGTCGTTCCGGGTCCCGCCGGCTCGAGGCCGGCCGGTGCCGAGCCGGCCAGGCGGCGGCCGTACTGGCGCTCGTAGTAGGCATCCCAGTCGCCGCCCTTGATCGCTCGCCACCAGGCTTCGTTGGCCTGGAACCAGTCGACGGTCTGTCGGAGGCCGTCGCCGAAGTCGACCTTGTTGTGCCAGCCGAGCGCTGCCAGCTTCGAGCCGTCGAGGGCGTAGCGCCGGTCGTGGCCCGGCCGGTCCTCGACGGTCCGGACGAGCGACCAGGGCTTGCCGAGTGCCTCGAGGAGCATCCGGACGACCTCCCGGTTGGTCATCTCGGCGGAGCCCGGGATGTTGTACGTCTCCCCGGCCGCACCCCGCCGGAGGACCGTCTCGATCGCCCCGGCATGGTCGGTGACGAAGAGCCAGTCGCGCTGCTGGAGGCCGTCGCCGTAGAGCGGCAGCGGGCGATCCTCGAGGGCGTTGGTGATGAACAGCGGGATGAGCTTCTCGGGGTGGTGGTACGGGCCGAATGTGTTCGAGCCGCGGGTCACGACGGCGTCGATCCCGTGGGTGACGACATAGCTCCGGACGAGCAATTCACCCGACGCCTTGGCCGCCGCGTATGGCGAGCGGGGCGCCAGGGCGTCGGACTCCACCGAGCGCCCGGACTCGACCGAGCCGTAGACCTCGTCCGTGCTGACCTGGAGATAGCGCGGGGCGGGGCGCGCGTCACCGGCCGCGGTCCGGCGTTCGCCGGCGGCCAGGGCGGCCGCCTCGGCGCGACAGGCGTCCAGCAGCACGTGAACGCCGATCACGCCGGTCCGCAGGAACGCCTCTGGGTCGAGGATCGAGCGGTCGACGTGGGATTCGGCCGCGAAGTTGAGGACCGCGTCGGCAGCGGCGACGAGCGGCCGGACCACGCCGGCATCGGCGATGTCGCCGCGCACGAATGTCAGCCGCGCGGCCTGCTCGGGATCGTCGAGCGCCGGCTGGAGATTGGCCTCGTTGCCGGCGTAGGTGAGGGTGTCGAGCACGGTGACCCGGGTACCATCCCGCCGCGCCAGGACCCCGCGGACGAACGACGACCCGATGAACCCCGCACCGCCGGTGACCAGCAGGTTCGAGCCCGGACCGAAGCGCTCGACAGGGCCGGTCATCCGGCCGCCTGCCGGCCCGGCCGCTGGGGGGCCGCCGGGAGCCGCCCGGCGGCGTCGACCTGGGCGGCGAGAGCGGCGGCGTGCATCAGCGACGGCACGGTGCCGGCATCGGCCCAGTGGCCGCCGTAGACCTGGGTGTAGAGGCCGCCGTCGGGGATGTAATGGTTGAGGACGTCGGTGATCTCGAACTCGCCCCGACCCGACGGCGCGAGCCGATCGATGACGTCGAAGGCCGCGGCCCGCAGGAAATAGACGCCGATCGGGATCAGGTCGCTCTTGGGGACCGCGGGCTTCTCCTCGAAGCCGACGACTTCGCCGTTCGGGCCGAACTCGGCGACGCCGAAGCGCTCCGGGTCGGGCACCCGGTAGAGGAGCGTCCCGGCACCGTAGGCGCCTGCCTCGAACTCGGCGGCAACGGTGGCCAGGGGGTCGCCCAGCAGGATGTTGTCGCCGAGGACGCAGCAGAATGCCTCGTCGCCGACGAAGTCCCGGGCGAGGCCGATCGCGTGGGCGATGCCCAGCGCGCCGTGCTGGTAGCGGTAGGTCAGGTCGAGCCCGAAATGCGAGCCGTCGGCCAGCAGCTCGACGACATCGCCGACGCTCTTGCCGCCGACGATGACCATCACCTCGCGAATGCCCATCCCGGCCAGGGTGGCGATCGGGTAGTAGATCATCGGCCGGTCGTAGATCGGCAGGAGGTGCTTGTTGGTCACGATCGTCAGGGGGAATAGCCGGGTGGCCGTGCCGCCGGCGAGCACGATGCCTTTCATCGCAGGCCTGTCATGGGTCGAAGCCTAGCGGTCAGGGCGCGGTCGTGGGTGACGGAGTCGCGGTGACGCACGGCTGCTCGCCGATCGGCAGCGTCCCGCCACCCGTCGGGCAGGGCACCGCCTGCTGGTCGACCGGCGGCAGGCCGCCCTTGTAGTTGGTGATCACGAGGACGTACTCGAGCTTGTCGAGGTCGACCGCCGGCTCGATGAACGCGGTCTGGACGACGGCGTTCGCGTCGCGCTGGACGTCAACCACGGTCCCGATCAGGAGGCCCTTCGGGAACGGCGAGCGGACACCGTTGCCGAGGTCGATGCCGGCCGTCACGACCTGGTCGTTGATCTCCACGCGCTCGGTCGAGTCGATGTTCTCCATCACGAGGACGCCGCCGAGCTGGCCGATGATCGAGCCGGTGGCCTGGTTCGTCCCGAGCTGGCCGATCACCGTCGAGGTGGTGTCGTTGATCAGCAGGACGCTGGCCGTGTCCCCGGTCACGTCGGTCACCCGGCCGGCCAGTGCCCCGCCGTCGGCGACGACCACGTCGCCGACCGAGATGCCCCGATCGGTGCCGATATCGATCGTGACCACCCGCCGGAACTCGGACGTCTCGCGGCCGATCACCGATGCCGCGACCGACTGGAAGGCGAGCCCCGACTTGACCTGGAGGAGGCCGGTCAGGAGCTGGTTCTCGTGCTCCAGCTCCTGGGCCTGGGCATTCTGGGTCCGCAGCGTGGCGTTCTCGGTTGCGAGCTGGTCATTCGTCCGGCGGAGGGTGTCGATCTCGGTGATCGTCGAGACGACCGAGCCGACGCTCCGGGCGACGGAATCGACGGCCGACTGGACCGGCCTGAACGCGAACGCGATCCCCTTCTGGAGCTCCTGGACCGGCGGGCTCGAGGAGAAGACCATCAGCACGAGGCAGGTCACGAGGAGCACCACGTAGGTGATCGAGCGGCGCCGGGCGCGGCGGTCGTTGAGCAGCGTGGTCATCGCGGGCGACCTTGCCGGCGAGCGTCAGCGCGGGGCGCGCGCATAGGTATCGGCAACCAGGACCCTTTGCATGGAGGGGTTCGTTGCCAGCTCCTCGAGGACCACGCCCGTCCCGCGGGCGACGCAGGTCAGCGGATCGTCGGCGATGTGGACCGGCATCTGGGTCGCCTCCGCGATCCGCGTGTCGAGACCCGCGAGCAGGGCGCCGCCACCGGCCAGGACGATGCCCTGGTCCATGATGTCGGCGACCAGCTCGGGCGGCGTCTCCTCGATCGTGTCCTTGATCGTGTCGACGATCTGCTGGACGGAGGGCTCGATCGCCTCGCGGATCTGGTCGGCGCCAACCTCGACGCTACGGGGCAGGCCGGTCAGCAGGTCGCGGCCGCGGAGGACGACGCGCTGCGCGTCCCACTCGCCCGGATAGGCCGAGGCGATGGCGATCTTGATGTCCTCGGCGGTCCGCTCGCCCAGGAACAGGTTGTACTCGCGGCGGGCGAACGTGACGATGTCCTGGTCCATCTCGTCGCCGCCGATCCGGATGCTCCGGGCGATGACGATCCCGCCGAGGCTGATGACGGCGACCTCGGTGGTCCCGCCGCCGATGTCGACGATCAGGCTGCCTGACGGCTCGCTGACCGGCAGGCCGGCGCCGATCGCGGCGGCCATCGGCTCCTCGATCAGCCGTGCCCAGCGCGCCCCGGCATTGAGCGCGGCGTCGCGGACGGCCCGCTTCTCGACCTCGGTCACGCCCGACGGAACGCCCAGGAGCATCCGCGGTCGCGGGATCAGGCCGACCCGATCGTGGACCCGGTTCACGAAGTACTTGATCATCTGCTCGGTCACGTCGAAGTCGCTGATCACGCCGTCCCGGAGGGGACGCACGGCGATGATCGAGGCCGGCGTCCGACCGACCATCCGCTTGGCCTCGGCGCCGATCGCCAGGACCTTCTTGGTCTTCGCCTCGATCGCGACCACGCTCGGCTCGCTGATCACGATGCCCCGGGTCCGAACGTGGACCAGCGTGTTCGCGGTCCCGAGATCGATCCCGATGTCGCGCGAGAAGAGGCCGAGGAGGCGATCGAACATGTGCCGGGCGGTTCCTTCGTGCGGGTCCTGGGTGCGCGGCCTGAGCTTGGCGCGCGCCGCGGCGGATCGCGTGGGCTGGAGGCGGACGAGGAGTATACCCGGACCAGCGCGCCTGTCCGAACACGGCCGGGCACGCCGCCGGGACCCGGCTCAGGCGCCGGCGGCGTCCGCCAGGGCGATCCGGATTCGCTTGTTGATCCGGCCCTTCGATTCGTAGCCGGTCACCCGGATCTGGCCGACCTCGGTCGTGTTCGACACGTGCGTCCCGCCATCGGCCTGGAGGTCGAGGCCGACGATCTCGATCGTCCGGATCTCGGCGATTCCCGGCGGCAGCAGGTTGATCTTCGTCCTGATCAGGTCGGGGATCGCGAACGCCTCCTCGCGGGGCAGGACGTTCACCCGGATCTCGCGGCCCCGGGCCAGCTCGGCATTCACGGTCGCCTCGATCGCGTCGACGAGGTCACCGTGCATGTGCTCGAACTCGAAGTCCATGCGCGCCGAGCCGGGCTCCATGTTCCCGCCGGTCACCTGCGCCCCGTGGTCCCGCCAGACGACGCCACACAGGGCGTGGAGGGCGGTGTGGGTCCGCATCAGGAGGTGCCGGCGAGCCCAGTCGAGGTCGACTTCGAGGCGGTCGCCGGCGGCGGGCGGCTCCCCATCGGCCGGCTCGAGCTCGTGGACGATCTCGCCACCATCGCGCCGCGCGCTGCGGACCGTCCAGGTCCGGCCGTCGGCAGCCCGCAGGAAGATGCCCCGATCGGCCGGCTGGCCACCTCCGCCGGGATAGAACACGGTTCGGTCGAGGACGACCAGCGGACCTGTCCCGTCCCGGCCGGCCTCGGCGGTCAGGACCGTTGCCTCGATCCGGTTGGCGTAGCTGTCGCGGTAGCAGATCGCGTCGGTCATGACCGCGGCAGGTCCGGGGCTACTGGACGACCAGCGTGCCGGTCATGTTCGAATGGATCGAGCAGAAGAACGTGTACGAGCCGGCGGCGAGCGACGGAACGTTGTAGGTCGCCTTGGCCGGCCCGGTGACGATCGCCCCGGCGAAGACCTGCGTGCCGCTGCCGTCCTTGATGTAGACGTCGTGGGGGACGCTCGCGTCCTGGTTGTCGAAGTCGATCGTGAACGCCTTGCCCGCGGGCGCGTTCACCGAGGTTTCCGTGAACGCGATGTTGAGGGCCGTGATCGTCACGTCGGCCGTGCCCCCGCTGGGGGCCGGCGCGCTCGGGGCGGCCGAGCCAGCCGGCGCGCTCGGGGCGGCCGAGCCGGCCGGCGAGCTCGGGGCTACGGACCCAGCCGGGGCGCTCGGCGCCGATCCACTGGCTTCCGGGGAGCCACTGGCCGCCGGCGGCGGCGTGACCGACGGGGGCGGGGCGAAGGTCCAGCCGGCGCCCGCCGACGAGACGCAGGCCGAGAGGGACAGGCAGGTCACGAGGGCGATGGAGGCGATCAGGGCTGGTCGGGCGAGACGCATCTCGGGCGATCTTCCTTTCGTTCGGCCGGTTGCGGCCGGATCGGGGGCGGCATCAGGGAATTGTTCCCTCCAACTTTAGCGCCGGGACGACGACCTCGCCCTCGGCGCGGGCATGGTTCCTGCTCGCACCGCCAATGGTGCCGGGGAGCACTGACCCGGAAGTACCAGTACCTTCGTCCGGCTTGGCGGGTGGCTCTTTCGGCGGGTAACCTCCGGCTCCCATTCGAGTCCGGCGCGCGAACGGTATCCCAGGTATTCGCCGGCAAGCGGAGTGCATCCGAATGATCGATCGAATCAAGACCCGCGTCTGGTTGCTCGGCGTGTCCGTGCTGCCCGTGGTGCTGGCGCTCGTCATTCTCCCGATGGGTCGCCGCTGGTTGTAACCCGTCCGTCCATGCGGGTCGGTGCCCCGACCCGCTGACGATCCCGGCAGGGCCGCAGCGACTCCCTCCACCTCGCTGCGAACCTCGGCCACGCAAGAGATCCGGACGTCCTCCGTCCGGGTCTTTTGCTGTCCGGGGCTTCCGCGCGCGATCAGGCCCTCCGGGTGAGCACGCGACCTCTCGTACCATGAAGCCATGGTCACGCCCGCCCCCGCCCCCACCCGCTCGCCCGGGGAACAGCTCCGGCAGCTCCGGTTCCTCCATCGCGTCGCCCGCCTGGCGACGACCGCCAGGACCTGGGACGAGCTCCTCGAGACGATCGTCGACGAGACGCGCGACGCCCTCCACGCCGACGTCAGCTCGCTGTACCTGCTCGATCGCGACGGCAGCCACCTGACCCTGGCGGCCACGAATGGCCTCGATCGGTATCAGATCGGGCGCGCCCGGGTTCCCCTCGGCGAGGGTGTCACCGGGCGGGTGGCCGCCAGCCAGCAGGCGATGATCGTGGCCGACGTCAAGCAGGATCCCAACTTCCTGTGGGTTCGGGGGATCGACCAGAAGCGCTACGTCGCCTCGATGCTGTCGGTCCCCCTGTCCTGGCACGCCCAGATCGTCGGGGTGCTCAACGTCCAGACCGAGGTCCAGCGCGACTTCGACCCGGCCGACGCGGCTCACCTGAGCGCGATCGCCGACCTCCTCGCGGGGATCGTCCAGAAGGGTCGCGAGCAGCGCGACGCCGAGGCCCAGGTGATCGCGCTTCAGCGCCTTGACGAGGCGCGCACCGAGCTGATCGCCCTCGTCACCCACGAGCTCCGGACGCCACTGGCCGTGGTCCGGGCGTACGCCGACCTGCTGGCCGACGATCCGCCCCTCGAAGGCCGCCCCAGCCGGGATCCCGAGCGGCGGGCGCAGCGCGAAGCCTGGTACCAGGGCACGATCGACCAGATCGACCGGCTCGACCGGCTCGTCGACTCGATCCTCGCCTCGATCCGGCCCAGTGCCGAGGCCCCGGTCGAGCTGATCCCGATCGACGTGGGGGCGATCCTCGAGGAGCTCGTCGTCGAGCTCAAGCCGCTCCTCCGCCAGCATCGCATCGAGCATCGCGTCGAGGTCCGCCGGCAGGCGCTGGCCGATCCGCC
>JANWLH010000054.1 GCA_025450915.1 Candidatus Limnocylindrales bacterium
GCCTCGGCGAGGACGTCGGCGCCGAGCTTGGCGGCGCAGCCGCCGGACGTCGTGAGCGAGGTGAGCGACGGCACGTCGGGAAAGCGCAGGTTCATGTCTCGATGATACGGAGCCGCCGGTAGACTCAGCGCATGCCGACCGACCTGCGGGCCAAGACCGGCCTGGCCTACGACGACCTCATGCCGACCGATCGCCCGGACACATCGGCGACGCCCTCCGTCCGTCCGGTCGTCCTGGTCCATGCCGGTATCTGCGACCGGCGGATGTGGAACCCGCAGATCAGCGCCCTGACGGCCGGCCGGAGGGTCGTCCGCCTCGACCTGCGTGGCTATGGAGCGTCGGATCGCAAGCCCGCTTCGACCCTCTCACACCACCGGGAAGTCGTCGCCCTCCTCGACGAGCTCGAGATCGAGGGCGCCCACCTGGTCGGGGTCTCGATGAGCGCCGGCGTGGTCGCGGAGGTTGCCGTCACCCGGCCGGGCCTCGTCGGCTCTCTCCTGCTGGTCGCGCCGAGCGGCGCGCTGCGAACCGAGGTCACCGCCGACATCGAGGCGTTCTGGGAGGCCGAGGAAGAGGCCCTCGCCGAAGAGGACCTCGACAGGGCCGTGGAGGCGAACCTCGAGACGTGGGTCGACGGCCCGGGGCAGCCGTCCGACCGGGTGCCGGCGGCCGTCCGATCGTTCGTCGGTCAGATGCAGATGAAGGCGTTCGAGAACGTCGACGGCTGGGACGAGGACGATCTCGACGACCGGGGCCTCGAACCACCGATCGCGACCCGCGCGGCCGAGATCGAGGCTCCGACACGGATCCTCGTCGGCGACCTCGATGTCGCGGCCGTCGGCCAAACCGCTGCCCGGCTCGCCGAACAGATCCCTGGGGCGACGCTCGTGCGCTGGCCGGATGTCGCCCACCTGCCCTCGCTCGAGCGGCCCGACGACTTCAGCCGCTTTGCCCTCGACTGGTTCGCCGAGGTCGAAGGGGCCGCCTGAGGCCGCCTGAGGCCGCATCCCAGCCGGGCCCTATCCTCTGGCAATCTGGTCCGACATCGCAGCTCTGGGAGCGGAGGGGTCCCGGTGGGTCCCCCGGTCTTCAAAACCGGTGGCGCCACGCTCCGCGTGACGCGGTGGGTTCGACTCCCACGCGCTCCCGCCACGACGACTGCGGGATTTGGTCAGGGAGGTTGAATGGCTCGCTCCGGAGCGCACCGCCCGCCGGCCGTCGAGCGCCTGCTCGCAGCGGCCCGGCCGCTGCTGGCCGGCGAGCAGGAGCACGCTGCGATCGTGGCCGCGGCGCAGGCGGTCATCGCCGCCGAGCGTGCCCGGCTGGCCGACGGCACCGATCCCCGGGAGCTCGCCGCCCTGGCAACTGAGCTCGCCGATGACCTGGCCGCCTTCGCCGATCCGCTCGGGTCGGGCCTCGTCGGCGTGATCAACGCGACGGGGGTGATCCTGCACACGAATCTTGGCCGGGCGGCCTGGCCGGCGGTTGCGATCCAGGCAGCGGCTGCCGCGGCGGCCGGCTACTCGCTCCTCGAGCTGGATCGCGCCTCGGGCCGGCGAGGAGCCCGCTTCCGGGCCGCGGAGGAGCACCTGATCGCCCTGACCGGCGCCGAAGATGCCCTGATCGCCAACAACAACGCCGCGGCCGTGGCCCTCGCCGTCGGCCTGGCCGGGCGCGGCGGGGGCGTGGTCGTCTCCCGCGGGGAGCTCGTCGAGATCGGCGGCGGCGTCCGGATCCCGGAGATCATCCGGCGCGCCGGGGCCAGGCTGATCGAGGTCGGCACGACGAACCGGACCCGTGTTGCCGACTTCGAAGAGGCCCTCGCCGGCGGCCGGGGCCGGGTCGTGCTGCGGGTCCATCCGTCGAACTTCGTGATCTCCGGCTTCACCGAATCGCCCGATCCGGTGGCGGTCGCGACCCTGGCTCATCGCCACGGCTCACTCGTGATCGACGACCTCGGCAGCGGCGCGCTCCTGCCGACCGAGCGCTACGGCCTGGTCCACGAGCCGATGCCGAACGAGCGTCTCGCGGCCGGCGCCGATCTCGTCACATTCAGCGGCGACAAGCTGCTCGGTGGTCCACAGGCCGGCCTGGTCGTCGGTCGAGCCGGCCTGATCGCCCGGCTCAGACGCGACCCGCTGGCCCGCGCCGTCCGGCCCGACAAGACGACCCTCGCGGCCCTCGGCGCGACGCTCGGGCTGTACCGGGCGGGCCTCGCCGAGGCCCAGGTGCCGGTCTGGCAGATGATCGCCGCCGATCCCGGGGCCCTCAGGGCAAGGGCCGAATTGGTTCTTGCCGGTCTGCCCGCGGCGATCCAGGCCCGGACCTCGGTCGAGCCGATGGACTCGACCGTCGGCGGCGGCTCGCTGCCCGGTGAGACGCTGCCGTCGTACGGCGTGGCCGTGCGTGCCGGCTCCGCGGCCCGCCGCCTCGCCGAGCTTCGCCACGGCAAGCCATGTGTCGTCGCCCGGATTGCCGACGGCGCCGTCCTGTTCGACCTGCGGACCGTCCGGGCCGCCGAGGACGGGGCGCTCGGCGAGGCGATCGCCCACCCCAGCGCCGGTTGATCGGAGCCCTGCGAAGGCGATGACGGTCGTCATCGGGACTGCCGGACATATCGACCACGGCAAGACGGCGCTCCTGCGTGCCCTCACGGGGATCGACGCCGACCGGCTGCCCGAGGAGCGCCGTCGGGGCATGACGATCGACGTCGGCTATGCCCACCTCCGCCTGCCCGATGGCACCGACCTCGACTTCGTCGATGTCCCCGGCCACGACCGGCTGATCGGCAACATGCTCACCGGGGCGGGCGAGATCGACGCCGTCCTCCTGGTGGTGGCCGCCGACGATGGACCGCGGGCCCAGACGATCGAGCATCTCGGCCTGCTCGACGCGCTCGGGATCGACCTCGGCATCGTCGCCCTGACCAAGGTCGACGCCGTCGATTCCCGGCGGGTCGCCGAGGTCGAGAGATTGATCCGGGAGCTCCTCACTGGAACGTCGCTGGGCGGCTCGCCGATCACGCCGGTCTCGTCGATCGACGGCCGCGGCCTGCCCGAGCTTTCGGCGGCCCTCACGACGCTCCGCGACCGGGCGCTGGCGGCCCGGCCGCCGACGGCCGGCGAGAACGCACCCGTCCGGCTGGCGATCGATCGATCCTTCGTGATCAAGGGTCGCGGGACCGTCGTCACCGGGACGCTCCGTGGCGGCCGCCTGGCCCAGGGCACGCAGTTGCGCCTCGTCCCTGGCGACCGCGAGGTCCGGGCGCGCGAAGTCCAGGTCCACGGCGGCCGGGTCGCCTCGCTCGCCGGAGGTGGCCGGGTCGCCCTGAACCTCGCGGCAATCGAGGCCGCCGACCTGCCGCGGGGCGCGGTCCTGACCACGGATCCAGGCATCCAGGCGAGCAACGCGCTGGTTGTCGTCGTCCAATCCGACGGGATCACCCCGGGTGCGCTGCTCCGGATGCACCTGGGCACTGAACAGGTCCGGGTGAGGGTCGGCCGCGGCCGAACGGACCTGGTCCCGGCCCCGGCCGGTGCCGTCACGCGTCTCCGGCTCGCCCGGCCGATCGCGGTCGCGGCCGGCGACCACTTCGTCCTCCGGGGCGGCGCCTCGAACCAGCTCGTCGTCGGCGGCGTCGTCGTCGATCCGCAGCCACCGGTCGGCCCGTCGCGACGGCGCGCGACCGCGGATCTCCTCGCCGGGGTTGCGTCGCCCGATCCCATGGCTCGCGCCCGGTCATTCGTCGGGCTCCACGGCGTCCTCGACCGGCGTCAACTGGTGGAGCTCGCCGGCCCGGAGGCCGGGCGGGGAACGCCGAAGGCATGGGCGGCGGTTTCCGCGGCCAGCTGGCTCGTTGCCGAGCCGATCGCCGGGCTGCTCGAGGCGGACGCGCTCGCCGCGGTCTCCGCGCGGGCCGGCTCGCTGTCGGTCGCCGAGCTGCGCACGCGCCTCGCACGGTTGCTCCGCCGGCTCGCCACCGTGGATCCGCGAGCTGCCGCCACGATCGCCGATGACCTCGTCGCAGGGATCGTCGCCCGGGGTGATCTGGCCCGGAATCGCGACCAGGTCCTCGAGCCAGGCCGGTTCGCGGGCCCGGCGCCGGCGGTCCTGGCGGCGATGGAGCGCCTCGAGCGAACCCTCGCCACGGCCGGTCCGCCGAGCCTTGCCGAGGCGGTTCGGGCGACCGGCTGCCCGCCCGCTGGAGTCCGGGCGCTCGAAGCTGCCGGCCGGATCGTGCGCCTCGACGCGGACCTCGCCTACGCCTCGGGGACCTACGAGGCGCTCACCGCGACGGCCCTGCGCCTCGCCCGGTCGGGCGCCCTCAGCCCGGCGGCCCTCCGCGACGCCACCGGGACGAGCCGGAAGTTCGTGATGGCCATCCTCGAGGACCTCGACCGGCGCGGCATCCTCCGCCGGACGCCGGCCGGCCACGTCCCCGGGCCGCGAGCGGGCCTGGTCGACCTCGGGCAGGCGGAGTGATGAGCCGCTCGGCGATCGTCCTGGCCGGGGGCGCATCGCGGCGCTTCGGCAGCGACAAGCTGGTTGCCCGGATCGACGGGGCGACGCTGGTCGAGCGCTCGATCAGCGCCCTCGCGGATCTCGTCGACGAGATCGTCGTGGTCATTGCGCCGGGCCGGGAGGCGCCACAGCTGGCGCCGAGCGGCCCCGTGGCGCCAATCCGTTTCGTGACGGATGTGGTGCCGTTCGGTGGACCACTCGTCGGCCTGCGAACCGGGCTGGCCGCCGCCGCCGGCGAGAGGGTGCTCGTCATCGGCGGTGACATGCCTTCGCTCGTGCCGGCGGTCCTCGCGCTGCTCCTCGGCCGGCCACCCGCCGCCCTGGCCGACTCGACCGGCGCTCTGCGACCATTGCCGTGCAGCCTGGAGCGGCAAGCCGCGCTCGAGTCCGCCGAGGCGCTCCTCGCCGGCGGCGAGCGGCGCCTGCGCGCCCTGCTGGCAACCGTCGCAACGACCGCCGTGCCCTGGCCGGACTGGCAGGCCCTCGATCCGGCCGGGCTGAGCCTGATCGACATTGACGTGCCGGGCGACCTCCACCGAACGCCGCGCCGCTGAACACAGCGAGACCCCGACCTTGCGGCCAGGGTCTCGCGTGGAGGAGGAGCCCGATCCCGTAGGGAGGAGGGAGGATCGGGCGGAGCAGAGGTACAGCAGGAAGTCTGGCGAGCGTTCGTTATCGCGGCCTTCGTCGTCGGTTAACGCTCGGTATGTTGGGCCGAGATTCGGAACGTCTCCCCATCCCGCAGGCGCTCGCGGCGGCGTCCCCGCCAGATCGTCACCCGGCCCGTGCCACGGACGAGCCACGTCCCGTCCCGGCCGATCGCGGCCGTATCCTCGTCGATTCCCAGCACGACCGTTCCCCGCGGTGCGCCGGCGACGCGGACGGCCGCGAGCGTCTCCGGGAAGCGATCGTAGTGGGGGATCACGGCGACACCCGGCACGAGGCCCAGCCCGGCTTCGAAGCCGAACGGCAGGTGGGGCGGGGTCCGGAAGCGGGCGACCTGGGAGCACAGGACCATGGCCCCTGCCGAGCAGCCGGCGATCACGCTGCCGCGCTCGCTCGCCGCACGGGCCGCCGCCCAGACGGCCGATCCCTCGAGCGTTCGAAGCAGGTAGTCGGGCTTGCCACCGGAGAAGTAGATCAGGTCGGCCTCTCCGACCGCCTGGGCATGGGCGGCGTCGGCGGCGTCCGGACGCTCCCGGACGAGGACGACCTCGACCTCGGCTCCGAGGCCTTCGAAGTGCTCGACGCCGAGTGCCGCCCAGCGCAGGAAGACCTCCTCGCCGTCCGGCCAGGACGCCGTCGGCAGGACGGCCACGCGCGGCCTGCGCCGCCCGACTCCGGCCAGCAGGTCGGCGTCGATGGCGCTCATGACCGGAAGGAATTCACCGGCGCCGACGAGCGCCACGGGCCCGCGCATCGCCGGAGTCTAGCGCGGGTTTGGGGGACGGTCCTGCGGGCGAATCCGGGTCGTCTTGCGCCCGGGTGGAGCGCTCCTGCACACTGGCCGGCGTGAACCTCCGCCAGCGCTGGACGATGGTCGCCGCCGTCCTGGGATCGTCGATCGTCTTCCTCGACGGCACGATCGTGAATGTCGCCCTGCCGTCGATCGGCGAGAGCCTGCCGCACACGGTCTTCAGCGTCCTGGAAGGCCAGACCTACGTCACCAGTGGCTACCTGGCAACCCTGGCCGCACTGCTGATCCTGGCCGGCGCGCTGTCCGACTTCTACGGCCGGCGACGGGTCTTCGCGATCGGCCTGGCCGGGTTCGGCCTGACGTCGGTCCTGTGCGGCCTGTCGCCGAGCCTCGAGCTGCTCGTCGTCTTCCGGGTCCTCCAGGGGGCGGCCGGGGCGCTCCTCGTGCCCTGCTCGCTGTCGATCATCACGGCGACATTCGAGGGTCCGGCGCGCGGCCGGGCCTTCGGCATCTGGGCCGCGGCCACGTCGGCCACGTCAGTCCTCGGGCCGACGCTCGGCGGGCT
Source organism: Candidatus Limnocylindrales bacterium (assembly GCA_025450915.1). Classification (GTDB taxonomy): domain Bacteria; phylum Chloroflexota; class Limnocylindria; order Limnocylindrales; family CSP1-4; genus Palsa-1033. The sequence continues at coordinate 6,504 of JANWLH010000054.1, forward strand.
GCTCATCCAGGCGATCAGCTGGCGGGTCGCCTTCCTGATCAACGTGCCGCTGGTCGTCCTCGCCCTCTACGCAACGATCAAGTACGTCGAGGAGAGCCGCGACGAGAACGCCACCGGGCGCTTCGACTGGCTTGGAGCGCTGGTCGTCGCGCTGGCCGTCGGCGGCCTCGCCTTCGGGGCGATCCGCGGCCAGGCCCAGCAGTGGCACGATCCGGTCTCGTTCGCAGCCCTGATCGTCGGGGCCATCGCCCTGGTCGCCTTCCCGATCCTGATGACCAAGCGCGCCAATCCGCTGATCCCCCTGGGCCTCTTCCGGGTCCGGGAGTTCGCGATGATCAACCTGTCGACGCTGCTGATCTACGGCGCGCTGTACGTGACGTTCGGCTTCCAGAGCCTCTTCCTGCAGGGCACCCTGGGCTACGCCGCCTTCGCGGCCGGTGCGGTCGGCCTGCCCACGGGCCTGATGCTGACGTTCCTGTCGACCCGGATCGGCAGCCTGGCCGGGCGCCTCGGCGGGCGGCGATTCCTGACTGCCGGGCCGCTGGTGATGGCCGCCGGGCTGTTGTGGCTGGGCCGGATCCCGTCGACAAGCGCGCCGTGGACAACCGGGCCGATCCCGCCGACCGACTACTGGATCGACGTCTTCCCCGGGACCATCCTGTTCGGCCTGGGGATCAGCATGGTGGTCGCGCCTCTGACGAGCACGCTGATGAGCTCGGTGCCGGTCTCGAACGCGGGGATCGCCTCGGCAATCAACAACGCGATCTCGCGTGTCGGCCAGCCGCTCCTGTCGGCGGTGATCTTCATCGTGATCACGGCATCGTTCTACAGCTCGCTGGCCGCCAAGGTGCCCGGCCTCAACCCCAACGACCCAGCCCTGCGGACGGCGGTCCAGCCACTCAACCAGCCGGTCGCGGGGACCGACCCGGCGGTCGTCGCTGCGGCCCGGGAAGCGTCGACCGACGCCTATCGCGAGGCGATGGTCGTGGGGGCGATCCTCCTGGTCGGCGGCGCCGTCGTGAACTTCGTGGGCCTGCGCCCGTCCTCGCTGGCAGGCAAGTCCGAGGCGAGCGATCCGCCGACCAGGGCCACGGCCACGGCGACGTCCGAGGCGACCGCACCGCCGGGATGAGCGGGCCCCGCGACTGGGACGCGGCGACCTACGACCGGGTCGCCGACCCCATGACGCGCTGGGGTGCGACGGTCCTCGACCGGCTGCCCCTTGCCGGGGATGAGACGGTCCTCGATGCGGGCTGTGGCTCGGGCCGGGTCACGGAACGCCTCGCCCGGCTCCTGCCGCATGGTCGGGTGATTGCCCTCGACGGCTCGGCGGCGATGCTCGACGAGGCACGCATCCGGCTGGCGCCGTTCGGGCCGCGAGTCGAGTACCTGCTGGCCGACCTCCGTCGGCCGTTGCCGATCGCCGAGCCGGTCGACGCGATCCTCTCGACGGCCACCTTCCACTGGCTGCCGGACCATTCCGCGTTGTTCGGGAACCTTGCCATGGTGCTCCGGCCGGGCGGCCGGCTGGTTGCCCAGTGCGGCGGGGCGGGCAACATCGCCTCGGTCGTCGCGATCCTCGCCACGCTCGGCGACGGCTGGACCGGCCCGTGGACCTTTGCCACACCGGCCGAGACCAGGGCCCGGCTCGAGGCGGCGGGCTTCGCCGACATCGACACCTGGCTCAAGCCCGAACCGACGCCCCTCGAACCGGGACCGCCGCTCGAGGACTTCCTGCGCACGGTGATCCTCGGCGACCACCTCGCCCGCCTGCCCGCAGCCGAGCGCGAGCCGTTCGTCCGGGCCGTTGCGAGCCGCCTGCCGCGTCCCGAGATCGACTACGTGCGGCTCAACATCAACGCCCGGCGCGCCGCCTACTCGCGAGGCCCGCGAGAGCCGGCACGCTCGAGCCGCTGAAGTCCCAGCCTGGGCCCTGGAGCCGGGCCTTGGGCTCAGGGCGCCCCTGCACGAAGAACCTGCGGACCCAAGGGCACGCCAGCTTCACATTTCGGGAGGTAGGGACAAATGTCGCCACTGGACGCGCTACGTCCGGAAATCGAGCGTCTCGAGTCTGCGACCGTTCGGACGGTCGGGCCGCCACGCACGGATCCGGCCCATGAACTGCGTCCAGCTGGCGGAATCGGGCTCGACTCGGACGTAGTGCGTCTGCCAGCGACAATCGTCCCCAGTCACGCCAGAAGTTGCGGTCTGAGGGGTGCTCCCGCGCCGGGGAGCCGGCGATCAGCTCGCGGAGTGCGTCCGGAAGCAGTCCGAGCAGTAGACCGGCCGGTCCATGCGCGGCTTGAACGGCACCTGGGCCTGGTTGCCGCACGACGAGCAGAGGACCGCGAAGTACTCGCGGGTCGGTCGCTCCCCGCGCTCGTAGCCACGGGGGCCGCCGATGTCGCGCAGGTCGTAGTCGCTCGCGTCGCGGCCGGCCCGCCGGCTCGCCCGGCAGCTGCTGCAGCGCTTGGGATCCGAAACGAAGCCCTTCTGCGTGTAGAACTCCTGGTCGGCCGCGCTATGAATGAACTCGACGCCGCAGTCAACGCAGGTGAGAGTTCGGTCGGCGTAGGTCATCCGGTCCTCCAGACTTTGTCGGTTTCAGGCGAGCCGGACAGGGCGTGGCTGAGGACGGAAAGGAGCCGGCGAGTCCTACACAGGTGCCGCGCGTTCCAGGTCCCGATGCCGAAGGTCCCTGTCGGGGCACACCGGTGTTTGCGTCGGGAGGATACCAAAGCTGCCCGAATCGGGCGTCGACCGAGTGCCAGCGAACCTGTCACAATGCGGCTCGAAACTCGGGCTGGCGAGCGAGGGCAAGGGGGCTCCTCGCTCGCGCCAACACCCGCCGTGGTGAACAGCCCGGGCTCGGCCGCTCGAGAACATCGAACCGATCCCGCTGGAGGCGTACCGGCGATGCTCCGACTCCTGCAGACCTCGGACCTGCACCTCGGTGCGCGCAACGTGGACCTCGGCGAGGCGGCCGCCACCTTGCGCGACCGGCGCTTCGCCGCGTTCGAGCGTGCGCTTGCGCTGGCGATCTCCGAGAAGGTCAATCTCGTCCTCATCGTCGGCGACCTGTTCGACACGAATGAGGTGACCCGCGGGCTCGTCACCCGCGTCGCGGCCGGACTGGCCGGGCTGGCGACGGCCGGGATCCGGACAGTGATCCTGCCCGGCGATCACGACCGGGCGGGTTCCGCCTCCGTCTATCGCGCGTTCGACCTCGGGGCGCTGGCCGGGGCACCCGATTCGGTGACGATCCTCGACCCGTTGGCCGGTCCGGCCGGTGACCTGTCGCTCCCCGAGCTCGGGCTCACCCTGACGGCCCGCTTCCCGGCCCCCGAGCTGCACGACGATCGCTGGCGGATCGGCCTCGTCCACCGGCAGGCCCGGCCCCGCGACGACGAGATCGCCGGAGCCGGTGTCGACTACCTGGCCGTCGGTGGGCCGCACGAGGAGTCCTCGGGCGTCGCCGCGGATGTCGCCTGGGGCGCCAGTGGCGCACCCGATCCGGTCGATCCGGGCCGTGACCGGAGCGGCGAGGTGATCCTCGTCCGGCTCGACGAGCGTGGCGACCGGCGCTCCGTGTCGGTCGAGCGCCATCGCGTGGGTTCGACGCGGTACGAAGCGCTGGCTCTCGATCTCGGCGGCTTCGCGGACGACGGCGCGCTCGAGGCGGCAATCGCGGCCCGGGCCGACGGCGGGGCCGGTGCCGACCTGATCCTCGACGTCCATCTGAGCGGCGCCTGGTCGGACGCCCTCGAGGCCGATCCCGACGCCCTCGAGGCGCGCCTTCGGCCGCGCTTCCTTGGCCTGCGGATCCGCAGCGACGGCAGCCCGGCGCTGACCGGCGGCGCCATCCCACCGGCCGAGACCGTCGGAGGTGCGTACATCCGCGATCTCGAGGCCCGGATCGCCAACCCGGTTGAGGGCGATCTGCCGGTTGACGAGCTGCGCGAGGCGCTGCGCCTGGGCCGGCAGCTCCTGATCGCCGGGAGCGACCGCTGATGTCGGCCTTTCGGATCAGCCGGATCGAGCTCCGCGACCTGCGCCGCCACCGCTCGTTCGATGCCGCGTTCGCGCCCGGCCTGACGATTGTCAAGGGCCCCAACGAGGCCGGCAAGTCCACCCTGGCCGAGGCGATCGAGCTGGCCCTGACACCGGTCGGCGGCCGGACCGCCGCCGAGCTGCGCTCGTGGAGTGCAGCGCCCGACGCCGCGCCGACGGTGACGATCGACTTCAGCGTCGATCCGGAGGCCGGGATCGCCGATGTCCGGCCCGCCATTCCGGGGGTCCGCGCCGGCCAGGTGACCCGCACGTGGGGCTCGGGCGGTGTCGCCACGCCGCTGACCCTCGACGGCACATCGATCAGCGACCCGGCCGCGATCGACGCCCGGCTCGTCGAGCTGACCGGACTGCCCAGCGCGGCGTTCTTCCGGGGGACGGCCCTGGTCAACCACGCCGAGCTGACCGGCATCTCCAGCGACTCCACGATTCGCCAGCGCCTCGCCGCGTCGATCACGGCCGCGGACCGGCGGACCGCGACGGCCAAGTCGACCCTCGCCGCCGCCCTGGCCGACCTCCAGGATCGCGGCGAGGGCAATCCCGGCCGGATCGGAGTCGCCGAGGCGGCGGTCGGCCGGTCGGCGACGCTCGTCCAGGCCGGCGACGCGGCGCTCGCCCGGCTGGCCACCGACCGTGCTGCCGCGGTCGACGCCGAGGCCGCCCAGGCAACCGCGGCCGGCCACCTTGCCGAGCGGAAGGCGATGCTCGAGCAGGCTCGCCAGGCGGAGAAGCTGACCGCCGAGCGCGACGCGGCAACCGACCGTGCGCATCGCTACGCCGAGGCGATCTCGATTGCCCGCGACCTCGCGACGCTGGCCACGAGCCATCCGTCGAAGGAGCCGTTGGGCATCCTCCGCCAGACCGTCGGCCGGCTGACCACCCTCGACGCCCGGATCAACGAGCTGAAGCGCCTTCTCGAAGACGAGGTCCAGGTCGACTTCGAGGCGACGGCTCCCGAGCCGACGTGGCGCGCCCCGACGATGGTCGGAGCCCTCGGGCTGCTGCTGGGGATCGCCCTGGTCATCGCTGGTGCCGTCCTCAGGGGCCTGACGGTGCTCGTCGGGGTGGGCATCGGGGTCGGCCTGATCGGGCTCGGCTTGCTCGTCTTCGCCCGGCGCCGGCGCAGCTCGGCAATCGTCGTGGACCGCTCGAAACAGCTGGCCGACGTCCAGATCGACCGCCGCCTGCGGGGCCGCTCGCAGATGGAGAACGAGCTCAAGGAATGCGAGGGCGACTTCGGCCGGCAGCTGGCCGGTATCGGCCATCCTGACCTGGCGACTGCCCAGGCCGAGCTCGCCCAGGAAGAGGCCCACGTTGCCCGGATCGACGAGCTGACCGACCGGCTCGAGAGCCTCGTCGGCCGCGACGCCCCCGAGACCTTCCCGACAAGCCGTGACTCGGCCCTCGCCGCCGCGGCCAACCGCTCGGCGGACCTGGCCAAGCTGCCCGACGAGGCCCGGGCGGACGGCGCCCGGCCGCGCCTGGAGGCCGAGGTGTCCGAAGCCGAGGCCAGCCTCGAGTCGGCCCGCCAGGCGGCGGCGACCGCTCGCGCCGCGGTCGAGGCCAACCCGGTCGACTCCGACCAGGCCACGGGCGAAGCCGAGCGCCTGGCCGTCTGGCAGGGCCAGCTTGCCCGGCTCCAGCGGCGAGCCCGGATCCACGAGGCGGCGCTCAAGGGCATCGAGCGTGCCGAGGCGGCGACGCTGGCCCTGACCACCCGGTACGTCGAACGGCGGGTCAACGCGACGATCGCCCAGATGACCGGCGGCCGCTACCGGCGGGTGGCGATCGACGACGGCTCGCTGGCGGTGCGGGTGTTCTCGGTGGACCGCAACGACTGGGTGCCGATCGAGTCGGTCTCCGATGGCACGGCCGAGCAGGTCCTGCTCGCGGCCCGCATCGGCCTGCTTGGCTACGTGACCGGCGGCCAGCTGCCGCCACTCCTGCTCGACGATCCGTTCGCGGCCTATGACGACGCGCGGGCCGCCCAGTCGTTCGACCTGCTCCGGCAGCTCGCGGCGGGCCAGCAGATCGTCTATCTCACGGCGTCGAGCCGGTTCGATGCGGCCGGCGACAGCGTCGTCAGCCTCGCTGGGCCGACCGCCCTCGACGGAGCCGGCGGGCCACCCTGAGCGTCGTTCTCCTCGGGCTCCTCGCCGCCCTGAGCTGGGGCGCAGGCGACTTCGGCGGCGGCATCGCCGCCCGGCGCTGGCCGCTTCTCGGGATCGTCATCGTCACCCAGTTCACCGGGGCCGCGCTGACGCTGATCGCGGCGCTCATCCGGGCAGAAGGCGTGCCGCCGGCCTGGGAGGTGGGCTGGGCGCTCGTCGGCGGCGTCTTCGGCGGCATCGGGATCATGTCCCTCTACCAGGGCCTCGCGTCGGGCCGGATGGGGGTGGTGGCGCCGATCAGCGGGGTCGTCGCGGCAGCGATCCCGGTGACCCTCGGGATCGCCCTCCAGGGCTCGCCCGGACCGGTCCGCCTGGCCGGGATGCTGATCGCCCTGGTCGCGGTCGTCCTCGTCTCGCGGGCCAACGGCGGTGGCAGCCGCCGGGACGTCGGCCTGGGCCTCCTGGCGGGCTTCGGGATCGGCGTCTTCAACATCGCCGTCTCACGCTTCGAGCCGGGCCAGGTCTTTGCCCCGCTGACGATCGTGCGCGCGTCCGAAGGGCTCCTCTTCGTGCTGATCGTGGCCCTCGGCCGGCGGCCGTGGCGGCTCGGGCGATCGATCCTGCCCCTGGTGCTCCTCGTCGGCGCCCTGGACATGGCCGGCAACGCCCTGTACATCCTCGCGACCCAGGCCGGCCGGCTCGACGTGGCGACGATCCTGTCGTCGCTCTACCCAGTCACGACGGTGATCCTGGCGACGCTGATCCTGCGCGAGCGGTTCGCCCGGAGCCACCTCGTCGGCGTGCTCCTGGCCTTCGCGGCGATCGTCCTGATCGGGTCCGGCTAGCCGGCTCGGGCCGTCAGGGCCAGGTGATCGTCATCGTCAGCGGGGTGAAGCCCATCCCGTCATCCAGGTTCGCGAGCGTCCCCTTGTAGGCGGTTGCAGCCACGATCGGGAACGTGCCGGTCGCGGTCGTCGAGTTGCCGGTGATCCCCAGGGCGTGGGGCGGCGTCGAAGCCGGCTCGAGGATCAGGGAGTAGTTGAAGGGATGCCCGCCCCAGTCGGCCTTGACCACGACCGAGCCTGCCTTCGAGTCGGTGAGCAGGTACGTCACCCCGTCGTACGGGAAGGTCGTCCCGTCGAAGCGCCCGTTCGTGAGCTTGACCGACGGCTTCGAGCTCCCGAACGTCAGGGTGATGTTGAGGGTCGGCGCGCTCGAGCCGGAGCCGATCGCGGTCGCGGTCCAGCTCGCCTTGGCCCTGGTGGTGCGGCTGGTAAGGGTCTCGGCCGTGCCGGTCCGGCAGATGCTCGTCCCGCCCACCTGGTTGAGGCAGGCGATCGTCTTGCCGCCCGCGATCGACTGCTTGAAGACCGCGGTCACCGTGCCCGGGCCCTCGGTCGTGAACGCGAACGTCCGGGGTGCCGCACCGGTCGCCGCATGGCTCTGGGGATCCAGGCGCATCGACGTGAATTCGATCGTCGTCAGGTTCGCCTGGGGCGTCGGCGTGGGCACGGGCGTCGGCGACGATGGCGCGAGGGACTCGCCGGCGCTGGGACCGACCGACGGAGCTCCGGCCGACGCCAGCGCCGACGCAACAGCCGACGCAACGGCCGAGGGCTGGGTCGACGCGCCCGCCGCCGTCGTCGGGCTGGGCAGGACGACCGGGCTCGGGCCGCCGGTGATGACGACGGCGGCGGTGATCCCGCCCAGCAGGGCAAGGATCACGGCGAAGATGATGGTGATGGTCCGCCAGCGATCATTCACGGGTGGCGTCTCCTGCTGCGGCGGGGCAACGCCGATGGCGTCAGCGTAGCCGCCCCGCCGGGCTTCGTCAGCCCCACGCTCAGTCCTTCGATCCCGGCCGGGGTGGCCAGGACGATCATCCGGGTCAGGCCTTCGGCGGCCAGCTCGTCGC
>JANWLH010000055.1 GCA_025450915.1 Candidatus Limnocylindrales bacterium
GCGCCGTGACGGCGGTGATCTTGCCCGCCGCCATGGTGATCTGGACCTGGACCAGGCCGAACGGCTCGGAGACCACGGACCCCGTGAACGTGCCGCTGCCCTTGGAGGGAGCCTTGGTCGGCGCCTTGGTGGGTGCCGGCGTCACCCCGGGACGCGCGGACGCCACCGGAGCCGGTGTCGGACTGCTCCCGTCACCCAGCGTGCCCGGATCGCTCGACGCCTGGGGCGCGAGCGAGACGAGGCCCGTGCCTCCAAGTGCTGCGGCAGTGTCGGAAGGCGTCTTGAAGCTGAACAGCAGGGCAAGGGCGATTGCCGTGATGGCAATCGCGGCGACGGCGCGTTTTGGCATGGGATGACTCCGGATCAGAACTCGAAGCGCTCGAAATGGATATGGCGGCGGGGAATCCCCAGGAGCTGGAGGCCATCGCGAACGGCCTCCATCATCGGAGTCGGCCCGCACAGGTAGACCTCGCGCTCGCGCACATCCGGCACGAGCTGCTTGAGGGCCGGCGGAGCGAGGGGATCCGCGGGCATCGCTCGCGAACCGCGGGCGCCGATCAGGTAATGGACGACGGCGCCCCGGGCCGCGGCCAGATGGTCGAGCTCCTCGCGGAAGACGATGTCCTTCGGCCGGCTGGCCCGGTAGAGGAGGGTCAGGTCGCCCGGACCGGCGGGCATCTCCTCGAAGAGCGCTCGCAGCGGCGCGATCCCGATCCCGCCGGCGATCAGCAGGACCCGCCGGCGCTTGCGGCGGGCGCCGGTGAGGAGGCCGTACGGGCCTTCCAGGTAGACCCGCGTGCCGACGGCCAGGTTGGCCATCGAGGTCGTGTCGTCACCGAGGTCCTTGACCGTGAGACGCAGCCAGCGCCCATTCGGGGCGGCCGAGATCGAGAAGGGATGGCCACGCCACCAGCCGTCGCGGACGAGGAACCGGACGATCACGAACTGGCCGGCCCGGATCGCGAACCGATCGAGGTCGCGCCCGCCAAGGTAGATCGAGACGACGCCGGGGCCCTCCCGCTCGACATTGACCACCCGGAACTGGTGGCGCAGCGAGACCACCAGCGGATGGATGAACCGGAAGACGAGGATCGTCGCCCCGGCAAGGACGTAGAGGGCGACCCAGTAGGCCCAGGCGATCGGGTCGTGGGCGAAATCGTTGCCGGTCACGAGCTGGTGGCCGAGCCCCAGGGCGATCGCCAGGTAAGCGTAGAAGTGGATCCCGTGCCAGGTCTCATACGACAGGTGACGCCGGGCGAGCTTGACCGAGCTGATCGCCACCGCCACGAACAGGACCAGCGAGACGCCGGCCATCAACATGAACTCGTAGGTGGTCAGGAGCGTCCACAGCTCGACGATGACGTTGGACCCGTCGGCAAGGGCGAAGCCAACCGTCGTGAACACGACGTGGCCGACGATGAACCAGACGCAGGTGAAGCCGACCCAGCGGTGCGCCGCGGTCAGGGCGTCCTGGCCGACGACCTGCTCCAGCCACGGGCTTCGGGACATCAGGATCAGCTGGATCAGGGCGAGGTAGCCGCCGAGGAGCGCGGTCAGCTCGCCGGCCGCGATGAACCAGCCGCTCGGCGAATCGAGCAGGTCGAGGCCCCCGTGGCGCAGCCACATGGCCCCGATCAACAGGCCGTTCGCGACGAGGACCGCCACGATCTCGCGGGTACGCAACGACCAGCCGCGGGGCAGCGGCACGGCACGGCGGGCTCCGGTCATTGCAGTCATCGCCCCCGAGTCTGGGAGGGCGTCCTGAGATGAGTCTGACACCCAGGTCGGGGCGCCGGTCGGAGGGCGACCACCTCAGCCGTGCGCCCCGGACGTCGCGGTCGCCGGCAGGTGGACGTCGAACCGGGCACCGCCAGTCGTGCGATTGGTCACCGCGATCCGGCCACCGTGGCGCTCGACGATCCACTGGGCGATCGCGAGGCCGAGCCCGGTGCCGCCGGGGGGTGCCCCAGGGGCGCGCCAGAACCGGTCGAAGACCCGCGGCAGGTCCTCCGGCCGGATCCCGGCGCCCTCGTCCTCCACCGACAGGTCGGTCGACCGGCCGTTGGCTCGGACGGCCACCCGGACCTCGCCGCCGGACGGGCTGTGGCGAATCGCGTTGTCGACGAGGATCGCGACCAGCTGGCGCAGCCGGATCGGGTCGCCGGTGACGGCCGCGGGCTGGGGATCGACGACGATCCGGACGTTGCGGTCGGCAGCGGGCTGGACGAGGGATGAGGCCGCCTCGCCGGCAAGGTCGCCGAGGTCGAGGGGCAGGCGATCGAGCTCGATCGCCCCGGACTCCGATCGGGCGAGGAGGAGCAGGTCCTCGACGAGCGTCGAGAGCTGGTCCACCTCGGCGTCGATGTCCTCGAGCGCGTCGCCCACCGACGCGACGGGCTCGTTGCGATGGCGGCCGAGATACTCGACCGAGCTGCGGATGACGGTCAGCGGGGTCCGCAGCTCATGGCTGGCGTCCGCGGCAAACTCGCGCTGCCGGCGGAGGGCGATCCGCTGGGTCGCGAGCGAGCTGCGGATCGGCGCCAGCGCCCGGCGCGCGTAGAGGGCCCCGAAGCCGCTCGCGACCAGGACCGCCAGGATCCCGCCGAAGATCAGGACATCGGAGATCACGTCGAGCGTCTTCTGCTCGTCGGTCCGGTCCTGGACGACCTGGATGACGATCGTGCCGAGCCGGCTGGGCGCGGTCTCGCTCAGGATCCGTACGGGGACATCGGCCAGGGTCGAATCCCGGACGTCGCGCCCCGACTGGAAGGCCGCGTTGACCGACGCCTGGTTCGGCAGGCCCGGCGGGACGCCGTCGTCGAGGTCGCCGATCCGCTGGCCGTCCGCGGTGACGAGGATCGCGAACGTCCCCGACGATCCGCCGCCGAAGACCAGGCCGGTGGGCGTCCCCGTGGCCGGGTCGTCGCTGCCGCTGAGGAAGTCCTTGAGTGAGCTCGCCCGGGCGTCGAGCTGCGTCACCCCGGCCATCTGGAGCGAGCTCTCGACCCGGAGGTAGAGGAGCGCCCCGAGGGCCAGCAGGATCAGGAGCGTCGTCCCGCCGCTGAACAGGACCAGTCGCCAGCCGACGCCGCGAACGAGCCGGGCGTCGCCCTCGAGCGCCTGCCGGTCGACTCGATCGTCGGCCGACGGGCCCTCGTACTCGTCCCCCGGCTCAATCACCGGCCAACCGGTAGCCGATCCCGCGGACCGTCTCGAGCTGGCCGCTCGCCGAGCCGAGCTTCGAGCGGAGGTAGTGGACGTAGGCGTCGACCGCATTCGGCGTCACCGCGACGCTGAACGGCCAGGCCTGGTCGAGCAGCTGGTCCCTGCTCAGCGTCTGGCCGACGTGGCGCAGGAGGCACTCAAGCAGGGAGAACTCGCGCGGGCTCAAGTCGACCGGGCTGCCGCCGATCGTGACCTGGCGGGCGGTCTCGTCGAGCTCGATCGCGCCGGCGACGAGCTTCGATTCGGCCCGCCGGGCTCCGGCGCTGCTCCGCCTCGAGAGCGCCCGCAGCCGGGCCGAGAGCTCCTCGAAGGCGAACGGCTTGACCAGGTAGTCGTCGGCCCCGGCATCGAGGCCGCCCACCCGGTCACCAACGGTGTCGCGGGCGGTCAGCATCAGGATCGACAGGTCGATCGCGGTCGCCCTGATCCGGCGGGCCACCTCGAGGCCACTGAAGTCGGGCAGGCCGACGTCGAGGATGATCGCGTCGATTCCGGGTGTTCCCGTGGCGATCGCTACCGCCGTCGCGCCGTCGCCGGCGACTTCGACAACATGGCGGTCTTCCTCGAGCAGCCGCTTGAGGAGGCGCCGCAGGCGCTGGTCATCTTCGACGACGAGGAGGTGCATGACCCTGTTGTACGCCCGCATTCTGAGAAGCGCCTGAGAGAATCGCCGCGATGCGTCGTCGCGGCCCGCGACCTTCCGTCGCGACCGGTGCCCGCCGCGGTATCGTGTCGTCCTGCTTGCGCGCGCCGTTCGGCGTCGCATCAACGCGAGAAACGGAGGTCCATCGTGGGTGACAAGACGCCAAAGCGACCACCGAAGCCGAAGAAGCCGAAGGCGCCAGCAGTCTCGGCCTGAGACCGGCCAGGATCGGACAGAGGAGGATCGAAAAGACGCATGAGCGGGCTACCTGACCGGGCAAGGGTCGTCGTGATCGGTGCCGGCATCGTCGGCAACAGCATGGCCTACCACCTGGCCAGGCTGGGCTGGCGGGAGATCGTGCTGATCGACAAGGGCGCCCTCCCCAACCCCGGCGGTTCGACCGGTCATGCGTCGAACTTCATCTTCACCACCGATCACTCCAAGGAGATGACGGCGTTCACGCTCGACAGCGTGCGCCAGTACAAGGAGCTCGGCGTCTTCACCCAGAGCGGCGGGATCGAGGTCGCCCGAACGCCCGAGCGCATGGAGGAGTTCAAGCGCCGCCTCGCGTCCGCTCACTCGTGGGGCATCGACGCCGAGCTCATCGACCCGGCCCGGATCAAGGAGCTCGTCCCGTACATCGAGGCGTCGATCCTCCTCGGCGGCTTCTACACGCCCGGCGTGGGCGTTGTCGACTCGCTCCGGGCCGGGACGCTCATGCGCGAGGCCGCGACGGCGATGGGCGCCCTGACGATCTCGGCCCAGACCGAGGTCACCGGGATCGACGTCGCCGACGGCCACGTGACGGCCGTGCGGACCGACAAGGGCACGATCGAGACCGGCACGGTGGTCATCGCCTGCGGCATCTGGAGCCCGCGGATCGCCCGGATGGCCGGAGCCACGATTCCCCTGACCCCGGCCGTCCACCAGATGATCAGCGTCGGCCCCGTGCCGGCCTTCGCCGACACCGTCGGCGAGATCACCTTCCCGATCGTCCGGGACATGGACACGAACATGTACGAACGCCAGCACGGCGGCGACCTCGAAGTCGGCTCGTATGCCCACCGGCCGATCCTCATGTCACCCGACGAGATCCCGTCGATCGCCGAGTCGGCCCAGTCGCCCAGCGAGCTGCCGTTCACCGACGACGACTTCGACCTCCAGATGGAGCAGGCGCTCGAGCTCGTCCCGGAGATCCTGCGCGACGAGCGGGTCGGCGTCCGCTACGCGATCAACGGCTTGCTGTCACTCACCCCGGACGGCATGCCGATCCTGGGCGAGACGACCGAGGTCCACGGCCTGTGGTCGGTGGCGGCGGTCTGGATCAAGGAGGCACCCGGGATCGCCAAGGCCGTCGCCGAGTGGATGACCCACGGCACGCCGGAGATCGACCCGCATTCGTCGGACATCGCCCGCTTCTACGACCACCACCGGGTTGCTGCGCATATCGACGCCCGGAGCGCCGAGGGCTTCAACAAGACCTACGGCATCGTCCACCCCATGGAGCAGTGGGCCTCGAACCGCGACGTCCGGCTCAGCCCGGCCAACATCCGCCAGCGCGAGCTCGGCGCCGTCTTCTTCGAGGCGGCCGGCTGGGAGCGGCCGTTCTGGTATGGCTCGAATGAGCACCTCCTCGCCGAATACGGCGAACGGGTGATGCCCCGGGCCGCCGAATGGGAATCGCGCTGGTGGTCGCCGATCGTCAACGCCGAGCACCTCGCGATGCGCGACCGGGTGGGCATGGTCGACCTCGCCGCATTCGCGATCTTCGACGTCCTCGGACCGGGCGCGATGGACTACCTCCAGGGCCTGGTGGTCAACCAGGTCGACGTGAAGAACGGCCGGGTGATCTACACCCCCCTGCTGAACACGGCCGGCGGGATCGTCGCCGACCTCACGATCATCCGGCTCGGCCGCGATCACTTCCGGGTGGTGACCGGCGGCGGGCTGGGGATGCGCGACAAGAAGTGGTTCACCGACCACCTGCCGCCCGACGGCGCGGTCCAGGTCCACGACCTGACCTCGTCCCTGTACACGGTCGGCGTGTGGGGGCCACGAGCCCGAGACCTGGTCCAGTCGGTGACGAGCACGGACCTCTCGAACGCGGCGTTCCCGTTCGGAACGGCCCAGACCGTCGAGATCGGCGGCGTGCGCACCCTGATGTCCCGGATCTCGTACGTCGGCGAGCTCGGCTGGGAGATCTACGCGCCGATGGAGCAGGGCCTGCGGCTGTGGGACACGCTGTGGGCCGCCGGCCAGCCGTTCGGCGTCGTGCCGGTCGGGATCGGCGTCTACGCCACGACCGGAAGGCTCGAGAAGGGTTACCGCGCCCACGGCAACGAGCTCGAGCTCGACTTCAACCTCGTCGAGGCGGGGATGACCCGGCCGACCGTCAAGGACGCCGAGTTCGTGGGCAAGGCGGCCTACCTCGCCCAGCGGGCCACGCCGCCCGCCGCGATCCTGTGCACCCTGACCGTCGACGACCCGACCTCCTCGACCGGCATTCGCCGCTACATGCTCGGACGGGAGCCGATCACCACCCCCGACGGCACGTTCCTCGTCGATGCCCGCGGACGGCGCTCGTACGTCACGAGCGCTGGTTCTGCGCCTTCGATCGGCAAGCACGTCCTGATGGCCTACCTGCCACCCGAGTACGCCGTCGAGGGCACGAAGCTGGCGGTGGAGTTCTTCGGCGAGCGCTACCCCGTCACGGTCGCCGTCGTTGGCAGCACGCCGATCTTCGACCCGGAGAACGCCCGGATCCGGGCGTGACCATCGGATGAGCGTCGAATGAATGTCCTGGTCTGCGTCAAGCGGGTCCCCGAGACCGGCGGCCGGGTGACCCTGACCGCCGACGCCCGGGACATCGACACGCGCTATCTCGGCTTCACGGTCAGCCCTCACGAGGAGTGCGCCGCCGAGGAGGCCGTCCGCCTGATCGAGGCGAACGGCGGTAGCTCGACGGTCCTGACCCTCGGACCCGAGGCCGCCTCGGATCAGCTTCGGGCAGCGATGGCGATCGGCATCGACCGGGCGATCCTGCTCGAGACCGACGGCCAGGACTGGGATCCCGTCGCGACGGCCGCGGCGATCGTCGCTGCGATCCAGGCGGAGGCCGCGGCAGGCGTCTCATACGACCTCCTGCTGTTCGGCAACGAGGCCGCGGACTCCGGCGATTTCCAGGTCGGGATCCGGGTTGCCCTGGCCCTCGGCCTGCCCTGCATCAGCGGCGTGAAGTCGCTCGAGATCAACGACGGCGTGGCCACGGCTCGCCGCGAGGCCGGCGGCGGATGGGACGTGTTCGAGGTGCCCCTGCCGGCGGTTGTCGCCGTCCGCGAAGGGATCAACCTGCCGCGCTATCCCTCGGTCCCGGGTCGCCTGCGGGCCAAGAAGAAGGAGATCGAGCGGATCGTCCCGACGGCTCCTGCCGCCGGGCTGACCGGCCCGGCGAAGATCCGGCTCCGCCTGCCGGCCGAGACCGAGGGCCGGGTCGAGGTCCTCGGGACGGGGGCAGAGGCCGCGCCGGCCGTCGTCGACGTCCTCGTGCGGATCGGGATCCTGTCGGCATGATCCTCGTGCTCGTCGAGCAGGACGGCGGCCAGCCGAGCCGCTCGTCGCTCGAAGCCGTGACCGCTGCGCGCCGCCTGGCGGTTGCCGCCGGCGTGCCGCTCGAGGCCGTGCTGTTCGGGGCAGGCGCTTCGGGGGCGGCGGCTGCGCTTGGCGCGTACGGGGTCTCGTCCGCCCATGTCGTCGAGCACGCCCGCCTCGATGCCTATGCGCCGGCGGCGTGGGGCCGGAGCGTCGCCGAGCTCGTGAAGGCAGGGTCGCCGTCGATCGTCGTTGCCGTCGGCAGCGACCGCGGCCAGGAGGTCCTGGCGTACGCCGCGGCGATGCTCGATGCGCCGATGGCCGCCAACTGCGTCGAGGTCCGGCCCGGCGAGCTGTTCGAAGTGGTCCGCCAGCGCTGGGGCGGCAGCCTGCTCGAAGAGGCCCGGCTTGACGGCCCGGTTCGGCTGCTCACGATCGCCGAGCACGCCACGCAGCTCGAAGAGGCGGCCGCCCCATCTGTCGTCGCGGTTGCTCCGTTCACGCCCACGCTCTCGGACGCCGATCTGCGCGTGCGCGTCGTGGCCCGCGTCGCGCCCGAGGCGGGCAAGGTCTCGCTGGCCGATGCCCGGGTCGTGGTGGGCGGCGGACGCGGCGTCGGCGGCTCGGAGGCCTTCGGCGAGCTCGAGGAGCTGGCGGCCCTGCTCCACGGGGCGGTCGGCGTGTCGCGCGTCGTGACCAGCGCCGGCTGGCGCCCGCACAGCCAGCAAGTCGGCCAGACCGGCACGCGGATCGCGCCCGACATCTACATCGCCTGCGGGATCAGCGGCGCCATCCAGCACATCGTCGGCTGCAAGGCCGCCAAGGCAATCCTGGTGATCAACACCGACCGCGAGGCGCCGATCATGTCGCGGGCCGCCTACGCGGTCATCGGCGACCTGCACACGGTCGTCCCGGCGATCAGCGCCGAGATCAGGCGCCGCCAGGCTTCCTAGGGTCGCGGTCCGTCCCGTTCTGGCCGCGTTCTGGCCGCGTTCCGGCCGCGTTCTGGCCGCGTTCCGGCCGCGTTTCGGGCCGTTTCGCGTTTTGGGCCGTTTCGCGTTTCGGCCGCGTCTTGGCGCTTGGTCTTTCTCACGCAACAAATCGCGTGTCTTGGTCCCAGCGACCGAGGCATTCTGGCCCGCGGCTCCAGAATCCATCCCGGGCCACGCTCAGCCTGGGATCAATCCCCAACGCGCCACACCGGCGCCGGCCGTGAATGGCAGGACCGTGCCCGATTTCGGCGATTTCGACCCGGTTTGTCGCCGTTTGTTGCGTGAGAAAGACCGACAGCCCAGGGCCCCCTGCCCAACGCACCGTCCGCAGATACGTCGCAGCGCAGAGCCGGCTGCTTTGATACGGCGATGCCGGTCAATCGCAAGGCACTCGGGGAAGCGGAGCGCAGCCTCCGGCGTCAGTCGACCAGGGCCGCCGATGAGCTCCGCTCGCTGCGCCTTCGCGCCGGCCTGAGCCAGGCGGCGGTCGCTCGCGAGATCGGGGTCGCGCGCTCGGTCGTCACCAGGCTCGAGGCCGGCGACCCGGGGATCACGCTCCGGACACGATTTCGGATCGCAACGGCGCTCGGCGCAGAACTCCGCTTGAACGTCTACGCCGGGTCCGGGCCGCTGATCCGTGACGCAGCCCAGGCCGGGATCATCGAAACGATCCTCGCCAAGGCGGATGCTCGCTGGCCACAAACAGTCGAAGCGGCCGTTCCAGGACCCGGCAGTCGGTCTGTCGACCTCCGACTCACCGCGCCCGGCGCCATCGTCCTGATCGAGGTGGAAAGTCGCGTCGGCAGCCTCGAGGAGATCGTTCGGGAGCTCCATTCGAAGCGCGAAGCTGTCGCGCGAGCCGATTCGGGCGACAGTCCGCCGATCCACGTGGTCCTCGGCCTGCCGCGGACCCGGCATCACGAATCGATCGTGAAGACGCACCCGAGAACGATCGCCGCCGCGTTCCCCGCTGGCTCGACCGCCATCGAGGCCGCGCTCCGGGACGTGTCGCTCCCCTGGCCGGGGACGGGATCCTGTGGATCAGCCTGCCGAAGTCGGCCAGCGGCAACGCGTCGAGCAGCGCGGCTGTTGCGCTTCGTGGACGGTCCGCCAGCGTTCGATCGCCGGGGCCTGCCCATCCGTAACCCTTCCGTGCCGCCCTGGGGAGGGTAGGAGGGGCTAATCCAGGCGCTTCTCGAACCAGTGGTGGGCGTACGGCTCGTCGTTGAACGCCGGAACCTCGACGAAGCCGCTGGCTCGATACAGGGCGATCGCCTCGGTCAGCGACTCGTTCGTCTCGAGGTGGAGCGTTTCGACTCCCGCGGCTCGAGCCTGCGCCTCGAGCTCCGCCAGGAGCCTCCGGCCAAGCCCCACCCCCCGGGCGTCCGGCGCGACCCACCTCCGCTTCAGCTCGGCCGGGGCACCGGGGTGGAACTTGAGGGCACCGCAGCCGACAGGCCGGCCGTCCGCCCTGGCGACCAGGAAGAGGCCGGCCGGCGGCGTGAGCTCGGCGGTATCGGCCGAGATGCTGAGCGCTGGGTCGAAGCCGGTGCTGAACCGCCCGTTCAGCTCGGCGAAGTACTGCCGGACGCACCACTGAGCATCGTGCGAGCCGGGATCCTCCACCGCGAACTCGAGGGCAGCCTGCATCTCTGGCGGCGTCGTGATGAGTCGATCCTCAGTGCTGCTCACACGGATTCACGTCGACACCCACTGGAGGGCTGCAATTCGCGAGGCCGGTGACCCCCAGGGTGGACACGTACATGACTACCACTAGCACCACCACCGCTGCGAGAAACAGGATCAGGCTTCGCACCGTCGTCACCCCCGGCCGCACACTCAGCCGTGGCCCGTTGTGCGTGGCTGACGAGTGTTGGAGCGGGAGACGAGGTTCGAACTCGCGACATTCAGCTTGGAAGTAGGCACTTACGGTGACCCATTGGACAGTAAGGCTGACTGTCTCTCTGCTCTTGGCGGCCGTTTCAGTGGTGATCCTACGCTGACTGTTGTTGTCTCGGGCTTTCTATCGCTCCGAACCTCGCCTTCGAGCCGCAGACTTCGTGCAGACTGCTCAGATGTTCGCGTGGATCCGACGATACCCGGGCCGAGGCGTTGCTCTGCTCGCGATCATTGCGATCGGTGCCCTCGGACTCGTTCGCGCATACCTTGAGTCCCCACCGACTTTCGTTGCTCTTGCCCTGATCACCGGGATTGCGGCGGTCGGGGTTGCACTCGAGCGGCCCAAGTGGCGCCGCAACTACCACGAGTTTGCCGAGCGGATGAAGGCCCGCGAGCCGGGCACTGTTTACCTGGAAGCGGCGATCTTGAGCGATGGCCTCCTACGTGAGGCGAGGGCCGATCAGGCCGCTGATCGACCGACCACGATCGACGCCGATCGGATGCCAGGGGTCTCCTCGGGCGGTGAGATGCTCATCGCGCTGGTGGCAGCGCCGTCGGGCATTCAGTTGTGGCGGTTGAGATCACTCCTCCGAGGTGAGCCGGTTCGGTTCGCGACGTTCTACTGGAAGGACATCGCCTCGATCGGCCTAGGCAAGACCCCATGGGGCTTGACCGATACGCTGCCACTCGTTACTGCTCGGCGCACGGGCAGTCCACTGACGCTGTGGTCCCTAAGCACACCGTTGGGACAGGGATGGTGGAAGTTCAAGACCAGCCCGGACGCCGCGACAATCGCCCGGCTCGAGGACCTCAGAAGCACGTCCGATTCATGATCAGGTGGCTGCAAAAGTGCCTAAACCGCGCGGCCAGATCCCCGACAAACGCGACACGCATTAGAACAGGCTGAGTGTCCGGAGGCGATTTCGGCACTCTGCGCAGCCGGGTCACCTGCGGGCTGACTGTCCAATTGAGCGTAAATGGAGCGGGAGACGAGGTTCGAACTCGCGACATTCAGCTTGGAAGGCTGACGCTCTGCCAACTGAGCTACTCCCGCCGGGATTCGTGCTCAACTACAGCGGATAATCGTCGATTCTGGCCCTCACCAGTTGACCATACTGCTTGAACAGCGGATAATCACGCCAGATTCGTTCGGCTCTGAGCGTGAGACAGCGTCAAAGTATGCGCTGTCCGCTCCCCCGCTGAGTTCGGGCAGAGAGGCAGACTTTTCGATGGCCAGAACGTCTCGCACGCCCCGTATCGTAGCCCAAGGAGGCCTTCCGGCAACGGGCCCCACGATCGACTCGGCGATCGATTCGTACCGGCTCAGCCTCCGAGCCGGCAACAAGAGCCCAGCGACGATCAAGACCTACCTCGCGGCGCTGGCCCGCTTCAGCCGGTTCCTGACCGAACAGGGCATGCCCCCGACCCTCCGGGCGATCCGGCGCGAGCACGTCGAGGCGTTCATCGTCGCGCTACAAGATGCGGGCCAACGCCCCGCAACCGTGTCGATCGCCTACCGGAGCCTCCAGCCGTTCTTCAAGTGGGCCCTGGGCGAGGACGAGATCGCGGGCTCCCCGATGGAGCGAATGACCCCGCCGATCGTGCCTGAGGAACCGCCAGCGATCCTGCGCGACGAGGAGCTCAAAGCAGTCCTCAACGCCTGCGCTGGCTCGGACTTCGATGCTCGCCGCGACACCGCCATCATCCGGCTCTTGCTCGACACCGGGATGCGCCGGGCCGAGCTGGCCGGGCTCAAGGTCGACGACATCGACATGGACCAGCAGGTCGGGATCGTCTTGGGCAAGGGCCGCCGACCGCGGGCCTGCCCATTCGGCAACAAGACCGCCCAGGCGATCGACCGCTACCTGCGGCTGCGGTTGGCCCACCCGTTCGCCGACCGACCGGAGCTTTGGCTGGCCCGCAAGGGCGTCCTCACCGACAGCGGCGTGCTGCAGGTGCTGCGGCGTCGCGGGGCCACAGCCGGACTTCCCAAGCTCCACCCGCACCAGTTCCGCCACACATACGCCCACCTATGGCTCGCCGATGGCGGGAACGAGGGAGACCTGATGCGCCTCGCCGGCTGGAAGAGCCGCCAGATGCTCAGCCGCTACGGCGCCTCAGCGGCGGACGAGCGAGCGCGTGATGCATACCGACGCCGGAGCCCAGGAGACCGAATCTGACGTGAGATTGAGTGCACTACTACCAGGTTGCCAAGTGTGTCGTGCAGACCTCTAGTATTATCGGAGGAATGAACGACACAACCGCGCCAAGGCGGCCCAACTCGGAGGCCCTCTTTGGGACGGCCAGCGAGCAGGCGGGCTACTTCACGGCCGCTCAGGCGAGCACGGCAGGCTACAGCTGGACGCTGCTCTCGTATCACGCGAGACACGGCCGCTTCACGCGCGTCGCCAGGGGGCTGTATCGCTTCCGAGACTATCCCTCCTCCCCGCGTGAGGAGCTCATCGCCGCTTGGCTACGGCTGGCACCTGACGCCGCGGTCTCGCACGAGTCGGCACTCGAGGCTCTTGGCCTCTCCGATGTCATCCCGGACTCGATCCATCTGACGGTCCCGCGCGCGCGCCGAAAGCTGAGTCGAACGCCCGGCGTATCGATCCACACCACCATCCGACCCCTGGAGCTCACCGACGTCCTCAAACGTGACGGGGTTCGACTCACTGCGCCAGCTCGGACGATCGTGGACGTCGCCGAGGCTGGCACAGCCCCCGAGCAGGTGGTGCTTGCCACGCGCCAGGCGGTGGAGCGCGGACTGACGACCCCATCCCGAGTTCGGGCTGCAGCACGGTTTCGAAGCCGTCGAGTCCGGGATCTGATCGAGACCGCACTGGCCGAGGCTGGGAGGTGAGGTACACCTCTGCGTCGGTCTTTCGCCAGGCACTCGAGACGCGGCTGCAGACCCTAAGCCGCGAAGACGGCGTCTCCATCGTCAGGCTCCGAAAGCAGGTCGCGTTCGATCGACTGCTGGCCAGGCTTCTCGTTGCCGCGCCGGGCCGGTGGGTGCTTAAGGGCGGACTCGCTCTCGAGTATCGGTTCGGTACCCGCGCCCGATCGACCAGAGACATGGATCTTGCGGGCTCCGCAGACGAGGACACAGCGACAGCCGACCTACTCGCCGCCCAAGATCTCGGCCTTGGCGACTACCTCGGATTCACGATCGAACGCACAGCCCGGCTCGATGACCTTGTCGAGGGATCGGCGGTCAGGTACCACGTTCGAGCGGACCTGGGCGGCCGTCGCTTCGAGGACTTCGTCGTCGACGTCGGCTTCGATCTGGCGCCCGGTTGGGACGCGGAGATGCTGAAGGGCACGGATCTCCTCGCGTTCGCCGGGATCGACGCAGTAGAGGCGCCGTCGCTCGCGCTGGAGCTGCAGGTTGCCGAGAAGGTCCATGCCTACACCCGTGCCTACGGCCCAAAAGGCATCCGCAGTACGCGAGTCAAGGACATCGTGGATCTCGCTCTGATCGCGTCGACGGTCAGCCTGGACGCCGAGCGAATCCATCGCGCTCTGCGTGATACGTTCGGGCAGCGCGGCGACCGCGATCTCCCCGTCTTGCTTGCTGCTCCGCCAAGTGACTGGGAGGTGCCGTTCCGACGCCTGGCTGCAGAGATCGGGATGAAGGTGGACCTCGGGCGGGGGCATGAGCTCGCGTCCCGGCTACTGGACCCGATACTCTCCGGCGAGATTGAGACTGGCACCTGGAGTGTTGCGACCGCGGGCTGGGTCACCGATCATGCGGTGCGGGGACCACGATAGTCGCCCCGATTTCGTATGTCTCAGAGGCCGAACCGTGGTCGCGCGCATACCCCAGACCGCGCGAGCCGTCCTGGCCGCGCTACGACTTGGTCCAACGGCCCAGGAGCAGTCGATCGGGACGCGACCGCACCGGAGTCGACCGTAGACATCAGATCGCCGAAGGTCCGCACGATGTAGTCGGCGAGCAGGCAGAGGATGAGCTGCTGGTCACGAGCCGGCAGGGCGGTCCAGATGGCACCGGCCCGCGTGGAGCGTAGTGAGTCGGGTTTCGGGCCAGCCTGCGTCTGCGCACGATCGGGTGTCGTGCTCGTCGTCACCCTGCTGTCACCTATGGTGTTACGGAGCGCGTTACGGAGTGCGTTGCGTGGCGCGACACTGTCGTGACCCTCAACACTCACTCCCCGGCGGGCGTGGCCGTTCGCGCTCGTCGCGTGGTCGAATCGGTGGCCTTCCCGAGGCATGTGTTCGAGAATCGGGCGGTCCGGGCACAGGCTCAGTCGGCCTTCATCTATTCTCGCGACGCTTCCGAGCCGACAGGTATGCGAGTCGCGTGAAGTAGGCGCGGCGGGCAGCTCCGGCACGACGGTGGCGCTCGGCTTCGGGCAGGCGGCCCTCAGGGTCGACCTGATCGAGGAAGCGCTGGTTGAACGCGCGCCGGGCGGCCTTCGTGGTCTCGCGCGGGTCGTAGCGGGCGTGGAGCATGTAGGCGGCCATCCGGGCGCGCATGACGCGCTCCGAGGGCGTGAGTGATTCGCGTCTCACCGCAACGCCTCGGTGAGATCTTCGTTGCCGCCGAGGCCGAGGACCTGGAGCCAAGCGTGGGTCCCGACTGGGGTCGGGCAGCGCCGGGACGTCGGATCGGCGAGGAGGGCCCCGAGGGTCGTCGACGCCAAATTCGCGTTGAGGGCGACGACGCGCGCGTCGAGGCCGCGGGTCCGCAACTCCGGCAGGTCGAGCGCCCAAGCTTGACCGGCGAGTCCCGGGTAGCCGCCCCTGTGACTTGCGTGCCTCGCGAGGGAGGCCGCCCGCTCGGCCGACGGGACGACGAACAAGAGGTGCCAGCCGGTCTTGGAGCGGAGCGCGGTCTCGTACCGGCCGAGCTTGTCCCGGATGACCGGACAGCGCTCAGTGTTTTGGTCGATCTCGAGGCACAGGACCGCCGAGCCCGTCGCCGCCTGGAGGACGACGACCGCATCGGGGTAGACCTTGGGCAGGAGATCGTGGGCCATCATCTCGGTCAGCCATGCCTGCACGAGCGGCTCGGCCGGCCCGCCCCCAGAGGCTGCCACGAGCGCACAGACCGTCTCGACCCCGTTGAGGCTGTGGCGGAGCTGGGTGCCGGCGCGCGAGCGGGTGAGTGGGTCATAGCCCAGACGTCGACGTCCGCGGGGCGAGATGCGGAAGGCGTGGGGAGCACCACCGCGAGAGGACGGCGGCAGGATCGCTCGTTCGAGGTAGCCCGCATGATAGAGGCGGCTGAGCCGTTCTTGGGCGGTTTGACGACGAGCGTAGGCGAGGGTCATGAGTTGGGCGGTGGTGGCGACGTCGGCGCGATAGAGGATCCGTAGCGCAGCGCGATCACGGTAGGGTAGGAAGCCTGGATCGACGATGACCCGACGAGCTGGTGCGGGTGCGGAGCTGAACGCGCCGATCATGGGCCTGTAGGGTCTCGGCGCGGATCGTGCATTCCCCCGCACGGAACCGGGGGCAGCAAACCGGGTCCCGAAACCCCGATCGCGGGCCCCATTCCCGCCGACGGGCGGTGGCTGGATGAGGAGATGTCGATCTGATACGGATGGAGAGAGTGCTGAACCATCTGGAGGGCGACCTCAAGCTAGGACCTTGCGTACCGGTTTTTCGACGACTGGCCACGTTCAACCCGTTGGGGCGCTCGATCTCGGGAGCCGTCACGCCTGGGACGACCAGCCTTGAGCTCGACGCTCCAGCGGAGCAGTCGCGACGCGGACGCTTCGGAGCTCGACCCGAGAACCGTCAGCGACCGCCGGAGCGTGACTCCTGGACGGTCGACGCGGCAGACCGCAGCGCATGCTGCTCAGCCGACCGAGACGGCACGGGCGACCGACCGAGGCGTCAGCCGCCGAGGCTCCATGCTAGAGCGGAGGATTGGCGAGCAGCAAGGCCATCCGTGTACGAGATTGTGTACGGCGGAATCCCTCCTGGAGGGGAGCTTTCGTCAAATTGCGTGGAAATCCCTTCCGTACATCACCTCTCGTTAGGCAGCAGTCACGCGCCGTCAGGGACGGCCAGCTTCTGGTCGTCGTCCTCGAACCTGACTTCAGTGAACGGTCGGAGGTTGCCACCTGGCGCACCGATTAAGTCGAGGATTGCCCGTCCCCAGCCTCCCGGGCGCTTCTCATGTTCGTCTCAGGTTCGTCCGCGACCATGGACCCGTCCGGCCGACGGCCTCCACAGTTTGTCGGCTGGACGTGTCAACGCCCGGGACGGCTCCACTATCCCGGGCGTTTACTCAGCTTCCGCTAGACGAACCGGCAATTTAGGCGAGGGCCGACGACATGGACCCCGTTGTCCTGTGCGCACTCCAAGAACTCACGTCGGCCGTCAACCCCGAATACGGGCTCGTGCATCCAGCGGACACGACGAGAACGGTCTCGACATTCGAGGTCCTGAGGGCGTCTGGCTATCGCTGGGACCCCGCCGAGGTTCGACGTTGGGCAAAGCAGAGCACGAGGCTGCATCCGCGAACGCTTGACGCCCTGTGTGCGTATGCGCGAGGCGTCGCCGATGGTCGGCGGTATCAACTCGGCCCGAGGACTGTCCGCGTCGGTCCTGGCGCACTCCGTCGATGGCGGCAGGACTACCCAACCTCGGCACGGGCCAGATCGTTGCTCACCGCGCCGCAGTCCCGTTGACTACTAGACGGCAGAAGGGCGGTTCCGCGACGGACCGTCTCAAGACGAGCCTGCCGAGCCTCTTGCTCGTGTTAGCGATCGTGCTCGTGATCGCCTACCTGGCGCATTTGTCGTTGATCTGACCGGCAACAGGATGTTTCGATAACCGCCCGAGGTCACGGTACGTGAGTCTGAGGTTCCGCCGCTCCCTGCACGCCCCGATCGTTCGCCTATCGCCCGTTCCTGGGATGGCCGCGAGCTCAATCGTCCTCGCCCTGCTCCTCATCGGCCTTCTCTTTACGGGTCGAGGGGGCGGCTACCACGGGTTGACGTTCACGACCCTGATGATCGTCGTGGTCGCGGGTCTCGCGATCGGGTGGGTGGTGCTCGATCGACTTGCGGCATTGGCCCTCGCACCCGAAGTGATTGCCATCGTCGCCACGACGGTCGCGATCGCCGGCTGGATCATCGCGGATCGCGCCTTCCACGGGGGCGAGCAGGCGGCGGGCTCCAGCCTCGCGCTGGGCGCTGCCTTGGGTGGCCTGATCCGGGGCGTGACCGACGATCGCCGCAGCATGGCCACGCTCGTCGCGCTCGCCGCCGCAAGTGCCTGGCTGGCGTATGACATCCCCAACCTCGCCTTTCAGCCGATCCGGGACTTCCACCTCTACCTTGAGGCCGGTACGAGCGTGCTCAGCGGGGCATCCCCGTACTTGACCCAGCCCCTCACCGTGGCCCCGGCGCTCGTCGAGCTGCCGTTCGTCTACCCGCCCCTCACGATCCCGCTGTTCGAGGTCCTCGCGAGCCTGCCCGGCCCGATCGCCGATGGCCTCTGGGAGATCAGCTCCGTGGTCGCGGTCATCGTGGGGCTGTGGCTGCTTGGCGTCCGCGGCCGATGGCTGGTCGTCCTGCTCGCCTGGCCACCGCTCGCCCTCGGGATCGCCGTCGGCAACGTTGCCTCCTTCACGTTCCTGCTGTACGCCGCCGGCTTTCGCTTCGGCGCCGCGCTCCTCCTGAGCGGCGTCTTCAAGGTCCAGTCGATGATTCCCACGCTCTGGCTGGTCCAACAACGGCGCTGGCGCGAGCTCGGTATCGGCTTGGCGATCGTGGTCGGGCTGGCAGTCCTCAGCCTGCCGATCGTCGGCGTCCACACGTGGTTCGCCTGGCCCACTGGGCTGCAGGCGTTCGCGGCGAGCCTCGTCAATCTCCCGAGCTTCACGGGTCCGGCGCTC
Organism: Candidatus Limnocylindrales bacterium; assembly: GCA_025450915.1. Taxonomy (GTDB): domain Bacteria; phylum Chloroflexota; class Limnocylindria; order Limnocylindrales; family CSP1-4; genus Palsa-1033. The sequence continues at coordinate 18,224 of JANWLH010000055.1, forward strand.
GATCGCTGGCAGGGACCGATCGTGGCGCTGGCGATCACCGCTGGGCTCGTCGTCTTCGCCTGGGTCGGACGCGGCCGGAATAGCTTGGCGCGCTTCGGGCTCGCGTCGGTCGTCGGGTCGCCGACCCTCTATCTTCACGGGCTTTCGCCGCTCCTCGCGGGTGCCCTGGTTCTGGGGCCGGAGTTGCTGTGGTTCTTCCTCGGCCTGGGCACTCGGGGCGCGGTCCCGTTCGGGCTCAACTCGGCCTGGCTGGCCATCGGAATGGTCGGACTGACGTTGGTGATCGCCAGCCACGAGCTCCATCTGCCCGGTGACCTGACGCCCGCAAGGGCCGACCTGCACCCGCTGGGCCAGAGCCGTCAGGTGTGGCCGCCTGCCCGGATCGCGGCAGATGAAGGGGCTTCGGTCTCGTCCGACCGCTGATGACAGTCGATCTGGCAGGACGCCCGCAAAGGGCGAGCGGTGCGTTCCGGCGTTGGGACTGGATGACCGAACAGCGCCGCCGCCGCTAGACAAGACGATCTGCGCCCGGCGCTGATAGGGCATCGAGGATGCCCAGGTGCGGGCCAGCCGCGTCGCTCGCGGTTGCCGCGGTATCTCGCTGGCTCAGCGCCTGCGAGGGCTGTGCGGGGCACCCGCCGACAACTGCGCGAGTCGAGCGTCTCGCGCTGCGTTGGCGTCCCGTCCGCCAGCGATCTCGTCGCGACGGTCGGACACTCGATCCCGTTGGTCCGCGGAGCCATCGCGCTCGATTGCCGTCCGTTGGCGGGTGCGCCGGGTCACCTTGCGTGCGGCCGTCCGGGAGTCTCGGGCGGCGCGGGCGTCCTCGTAGGCAGACTCCGCCTCGGGGCTCAGGTGCTCGCGGTCCGCAGCCGCCTGGTCGCCATCGGCCGCAATCTGGTCCTGGTTCGAATAGGCCTAGGTCCGTGTTCGAAAGCGACTGGTCCGTCTCCGAGCGGCCCTGGTCCGCCGTGCTCGAGGCCTGGTCGGCGTTCGAGAGGAGCTGGTCCTCAGCCCGTAGTTCATCCATCGGAACGTTGCCCACTATCGGACCGGGAGGTTGTCAACGATCGGCGACAGACGACCTGTCAGGTCTCTGGCCTACCCTTTCGGTTATGGCCCGACGACCCGACGCCGAGCGTCTCTACCAGGCTCGCCGGGCCACCCTGACCGCGCGGCTCATCAACCAGGCCGGACTCAGCCCGGAGAGCGCCGAGATGTGGGTTATCGCCTGGGAGGACGAGGCCGAGCTCCGTGGCCGGAGCGGCTGGTCCGTGTCGTTCTGGGACGGGGCATGGGGATGGATCGAGAAACAGCGCGCGGCTAGCTGATCTAGCCGTCCACCGCCGCAGACGGGCGCCTTGGCGTTCTCAATACACCTCTCTTGACGCGCCCGCCACACTCATCTTCTGCCCGCCTCCTGCTCGCGGCGGGCGCGCCACGAGACGCCCGGAGTAGCCCCACCCTGCTCCGGGCGTTCTCATGATCCAAAAGCGCGATCTCTGCGAGACTCGGGGGCCCGTAACGCCGAGCCATTCGGGAGACCGAACAAACAATGGACCCCTTCGACCCGGTCGTGACCCTGGAGTCACTGCACCGCGCCTGGCAGCAGGCCGAGCGGCGCTACCGGGAGCTCCCGCCGGGCTCGCCCGAGGCCGCCGAAGCCCTTGCCGGTGTCAACGCACTCTGGGCGGCGTACGAGGAGGCACTCGGCAAGGCGCCCCGCCACGGCGCCGTCCGACCGCCCGAGTCCGAGGGCTAGGCGCCGGGCCCCCGCAAGATCCTCGGCCGATTGAGCGGCGGCCGCCATAGGCCGGACCGGGATACGACTGCAATACCGATGGGCTCCGTGACAACCTCTACTGGCGGGTGAGCTCGGTACAGTCGTCTCCACCACCGGTCGGCCCGGGTCGTCACATTCCCAGTCGGCCGGAGGTCTATCTCCCGCATATCCCTTCACCCGAGAGCCCGACGCCTGGGGGCGTCCAGGGCTCTCGGCGTGTTTACTGCCGATGGCCCCGCAGACGAGGAGCGGACGCGAGGCCGGCTGAGTAGACGCAGTAACGCCGGCAACCTCGGGAGTGGAGGGTCCGAGGCGCCGGCGCTACCGCAAGGAGGAACCCGGACCGACCGGTTTGCGAGGAGCCGGTCCGGATGGCGCATATGATCGGTGGCTGAGTCGTTCCTTCCGATCACAAAAGACCAAGGCCCGTATCAGGCGCCTTGCACGTGGCCGCGCCGTCTGAGGTGACACGTGGACCGCGCTACCCTGCGGCCATGTCCCGCCGTCCTGATCCCCTGAAGCTGTACGCGGCCCATCGCGCCGGCCTCTTCCAGCGGCTCGTCCGTGAGGCGAGGATCGGCGAGGCGAGCGCGGAAGCGTGGATCGTCGCCTGGGAGTCAGAGGCCCGCCAGCGTGGCCTGGACAGGCGCACAGGCGATTGGTGGGCTCCTGCGTGGGATTGGATCGCGGCGCAGCCGCGGGACTAGCCTTGCGACGAGGTCGCCTTCTTGGAGCGGGCCGCGCTGGCAGGCCGCTTCTTGGGCGGACTGCCCGGAGCGGCTCCCCACGGGACATGCGACCCGGCGAGTTCGGCCAGAGCCTTCGCCCTGTCGGACATTGCTACGTTGAAGTTCATGCCGGGCTCCATTTCCTCGTCGTCCAGCATGACTACGATGCGATGGACCGACTTGAGTCACGGCGGCACCGATATCAAGGGCGATCGGCATGACCGTGGTCGGGGTCGATCCGAAGTCGGGCTTCCGCGTTGAATTGAACGCGACGCCGGTGCTCCCTAGATCATCGCCGTCCGGTCCTACGACGTTGAGCCTCAGAACTTGGAGCTTGTCCAGTTCGGCCTCATCGAGCTCGATGAGCAGCGCTGCCGAGAGTCGTGGGACGGCTGGAAAGGTTGAGGCGAGCACCACGTTGATACCGCCGTCGACAACGTTCAACAGACCGCCCGAAGCGGTCGCGAAGTCGGCGAGGAATGCCCCGATGACCCTCACGCTGGGCCCGTGCGGACCGAGATGTGGGCCATGGTGGTGGTGGTCGCCAGTGTTCCGGCGTTGGCCGTCGCCCAGATCGTTTCGCGCTGCGGCAGCAGTCTCGCGACGATCGACTTGACAGCGAGCCCTAGAGAGAGCGGTTCCGGCTCGAATTGCTGGACAGTGAGGGCTGTCGCCGTCTCGGGCAGACGTGCCAGCACCTCAAGGCCCTCCATGACCTGGACGAATGCGCCTCCTGGCTCTCCCTTTAACAGAACAAGGTCGAGCGCATCGAGGGAATTGAACTCGTCCCGCACAAATGCAAGGGCCTCGTCCCCGGCTCCAGTCGCGCTTCCTGCCACGGCCAATCGAGACCAGTGACGACCAACCTAGCGACTTCCACGTGGCCGTCCAATAGCAGCCATACCGCGTCGACTGGCGTTCCGGCCTCCTCACTTCGCCCAGGTGATGCAAGTCGCGTGCCCCACCACCCCGCGACACTCGTTTCACCGGGTCGCCTCTGAAGCCCGGGCTCGTTGCTAGCGATGACGGACGCGCCTATCTCGAGCCAGACCCGCCACCCAAGAAACGGCGAGTACCACGATGCCGGCGAGCAGCACCTCGCTGGTATCCGCCGGACCGACCGCCCCGAGGAAGGCATAGAGCAACCCTGCCGCGATCACGAGCGCATGTCCGCCCGTTCGATACCTTGTCCAGATCGTCTCCGTCGGAACGTCCCACGACTTCCACGTCCCGCGCGAAATCCAGCGCTGATAGACAAGCATCTGGCCCCCGCAGAAGAACACGATCATTGCAAGGCCGATGGGCGTCCGGCTCCCAGGAACACGATTGAGGAGCAGCGTCGCAGCGCCGGTAACGAACAGCACCTCGCCGAGGGCCGTCAGCCACGTCAACGGTGATCGCAGCGGGTTTGGGCGACTCGCGGCCTGCATCGTCACCGCAGAGTACCCCTCGCCTGACCCGTGTCCCACCCCGCGACACTCGTTTCACTCGTTCGACGTGGTGACCGGGCAGGGCCGAGTCCCTACCCGGAAATCCTCGCCGGCCCGATGACCGAAGCCGCCGAGTACCAGACCAGCGACACAGCGATCTGCGCCGCACATGTGACCCAGAAGCCCCGTGGCGCTCGCCAGACCCAGATCGCCCAGAGGCCGGCCTCGATGAGCAGGCCCACAACAGCCCCGAGGATGCGTGGTCCATCGCCGACGAACCCTGACGCCTGGGCGGCCGGGAACGCGAGCCCGGTTAGGCTTTCGAACGCGAGAATGATCAAGATCGCCCCGGACAGAAACATCCCGACGACTGTGCCTTTCAACGATTGAAGCTGGCGCCGCATCAGCTCCAGTCGCGGCTCCGGGCGAGCCGTCGCCTCAATCCGAAGAAGGTCGAGGGTCTGCCCCGGCGACATCGGGATGAAGGCCGCAAGGAGGTCGCTTAGGCTCGTTGGACCCTCGATGCAGCGATCTGCTCGAGAAATTGCGACCCGATACCTGGCGCTCCAGGCCAGCATCAGGACAATAAGGGACCCCCAGCAAGGGGTAGCCCAAAGTCAACGGATCCATCACTAGGCGCCTCGCATCCCCGGCATTCTGCGCCCCGCCGACACCGCCTAACGAGATAGCACAGGTCGACCCAAGCTTTACTCGTCACCAGGTGCCTGACTCGCGTCACCGGGCGACAGTCGTTTCACAGGTTCGACGTGGTGGCCCCTACCCAGGGACGGCGGCAATCTATCGGTGCGGCGGGTCAAACCCGCGGGACTGGATCCACTCCTCAAACGTTCGCTCCTGCTCGGCGACCGTAGTGACCTGCGCTCTTTCCGCGCGGTCGAAGGTCTCAACACGTTCGTCGTCCGTCGGCCCCCGGCCCGGAGTAAGCACGTAGGCGATCAGGCCCGCCCCCGTTGACCGTGACATACCGGATGGCCAAACGTCACGGCGAGCGCCTTGGCAGAGGACAAACGCACCGTCCTGCTCGAGGACCCGTCGGATCGCCAGGAGGCATTCGAAGTAGTCGCGATCGTCTGCCGACAGCGTGCGTCCGTCTTCGAGTCGAAGGTCTAAGTGGCAGCGCCCGCCCTCCGCCCTAAGCGTCACTGTGGACGAGAGGGTCTCAGCAGCCCAAGCGACTTCCAGTTGCTTCGGTTCACTCACCGCAGCAGCATAGGTGCTCCCCCTTGAACGCCTCGCGCCCCCACCCCTTGCTTGACTCGTGTCACCGGGTGACGGTCACGGTCGGCTAGGTATTGCGTCCCGCTCATCATTTGAGTACGGCAGGGCGGGTGATACCGTCCGTGCGTGACTCCCGTCCCTAATGAGCCTCCGACGCTGCTTCCCGGTCGATCTGCTCAGTCATGGATGTGGCGCGGCGGAATTTCCACTCTCGTGGCCGTGCTCTCGCTTCTCACGTTTCCGGTGGTGTCGGGCTTGCCGGCCGCCATCCAAGTCATCGATGTGGTGATCTTCGGCATCGGCTGCATTGTCGCCTTTGCCTCATTCATCCTTGCGACCGGTGCAACGACCCGCGAGGCGGCTGCCGGCTACACCACCCAGAACGGGAGGCAGTATCGGCATCTGTGGCGGCTCGACCCGCGGACCGGGGCCGCTGTGCGCCGACCTGAGGACGCAGGATGACCGCGCGACCTTGAGCTGACCGTTCTCACCCGAGCCGCCTGGCGTCCCTGGTCACCCCTTGCCTGACTCGCGTCGCCGGGTGACACTCCTGGCGTGGAGGACGGGACAGGTTCGGAATCGAAGCTCGCGAAACCAGCTGACAACGCGAGGCCTGAAAGTCAGGCACGGCCTGAGGCCAATCGCAAAGGTGGCTGCAACCTCGGATCCACGTGATCTGATCGGGTTCGGCCATGATGAGCTAGCGCCGACGCAGACCGACCAGGACCGCCCCCACGACGACGAACGGCAGTAGGCTGACTCCGGCCAGGATGTAGGTGTCCCGCTGCGCGGTCGGGATGTCGCGAAGGACCCGGGCGCGAACATCAGCGCGAAGCATCGCCCGAAACCCGACGTCGGGTTCGCCGGCCCGGACCGCGAACCAGACGACCGGGACGGTGTTCGCCGCGATCCCGGTCGCCGCGATGGCGTAAAGCGGCGCCCCGTCGGTCCCGAACAGCACGGCCAGTCCCAGGCAAAGGACCCCGCCGACGCCGAACTCCAGAGCCGAGAAACGGGCGCCGTTCAATCGATTGTGGTTGCGGATGATCTGGATCACAGCCGCATAATGCACGTGACCAAGACCCAGCGAATCGCCGTTCGACACCTCTCGGCGACCGGCGGAGCAAGCCGGCTCCGCCCTATCGCTCCGCTCGTGTGCTCGGCAGGAGGTGGCCGTGGCCGTTGGCAGGGATCTCGAGTTGGACGGGATATCCAAACGCTACGGCGATGTCGTTGCGCTCGACGACTTGAGCCTTGAAGTGCCCGCAGGCGAGCTGTCCGGCTTCGTTGGCCGCAATGGGGACGGCAAGACGACGGCGATGCGGATCGTCGTGGGCGTCCTCACGCCCGATGCCGGAGCCGTCCGGTTCGGTGGAACGCCGCTGATGGCCGATGCCCGGCGACAGCTCGGCTACATGCCCGAGGAGCGTGGCCTCTACCCGAAGATGCGCTTGGCCGAGCAGCTGACGTATCTCGCCCAAGTGCATGGGATGGACGCCTCCGCGGCGCGAGTCGCCGCCGGCACCTGGCTGGAGCGGTTCGGTCTCGCTGATCGGGCAAAGGATGAGGTCCAGGCCTTGAGCCTGGGCAACCAGCAGCGGGTCCAGCTCGCGGCCGCGCTCGTCTTCGGACCAAACCTGCTGATCCTCGATGAACCGTTCTCGGGACTCGACCCGGTCGCGGTCGATGTCATGAGCAGCGTCCTCCGAGAGCAGGCGAACGCGGGGGTGCCGGTCCTCTTCTCGAGCCACGAGCTCGAGCTCGTCGAACGGTTGTGCGATCGGGTCGCGATCATCAACAAGGGCCGTCTGGTCGCCCATGGCACGGTTGCCGAACTGCGCGTGGGAGCGCCCGAGCGTCGCTGGGTGGACGTGCCCAACGCATCGGCTCGGTGGGGTGATGGAATCGCCGGCGCGAAGCTGATCGAACGGGCAGGCTCACGCCGGCTCTTCGAGCTCCAGCCGGCCGCGAGTGACCAGGAGCTCCTGCAGGCTGCGCTCGCGACAGGTCCTGTGGCCGAGTTCCATCGGGTCGAGCCGACGCTCGGCGAGATCTTCCGGGCCGTCCTCGAGGAGGATGCCGCGTGAGCGGTGGCCAGCCGATCATCTACCTCGTCGCCCGGCGCGAGATCCTCCTCCGATTGCGCTCCCGAGCGTTCAAGATCGGGACGGTCGCGATGATTGTGCTGATCGGGATCGGCATCGTGCTCTTCGACGCACTCGCGCCGAACAGCTCGCCCTCGAGCTCGAGCGTCGGCTTCGTCGGCCCTGCAGCGGCGCTCGAGCCGGTGTTCAAGGCGGAGGCGGCAGCGGCGGGCACCGCGGTTGTTGTCACTGACGTCGCCGATGTCACCGCCGGCACCGCACAAGTCGATGCCGGGACACTCGACGTGCTGGTCAGCGGCTCACCCACGGCTCCGGTGGCCGTCGTGACCGACACGGTCCCAGCCGACGTTGAGCAGGCGCTGATTACCGCGGTGCTCGAGGCGCGGCTCGCGGCCGTCGGCCTGACCCCGACGACGGTGGCGAGCGTTGTGGACGGGACGAACGTCGTCGTCCAGAGCCGCAACCCTGCGGCGCCAGCCGATCCGCAGCGTACCGGGGAACTGCTGAGCGCCCTCGCTGTCGCGATCCTGCTCTATGTCTCGCTCGGCTTGTACGGGAGTTTCGTGTCCCAGGGGGTAGTCGAGGAGAAGGCAACCCGGATGGTCGAGATCCTGCTCGCGACGATGCGCCCGAGCCAGCTGCTGGCGGGTAAGGTCATCGGCATCGGCTTGGTTGGATTGCTCCAACTCTCGATCGTCGGGGCGGCCACCCTGGTCATCGTGGCCGTGACCCATGGCGTAGCCCTGCCGGCCGTCGGACCGCTCGCCGTGCTGGGCGACGTGGGCTGGTTCATGTTGGGCTTCCTGTTCTATGCCCTCGCGTTCGCGGCGCTGGCGGCAACCGTCTCGCGCCAGGAGGAAGCCACCAGCGCCACGACGCCGATCACGGTCTTTCTCGTTTTGGGCTACCTCCTCGTCTTCCTGGTCCTGCCCGATCCGAGCAGCGCCTTCAGCACGTTCGTCTCGATCCTGCCGCCGTTCGCACCGGTCGTCATGTCGCTGCGGATCGCGACCGGCGACGCACAGCTCTGGCAGGTGGCCCTCGCGATCGTCCTCATGGTCGCCAGCATCGGCGGCTTGACCTGGGTCGCCGGCCGGATGTACGCCAACTCGGTCCTGCGGATCGGCAAGCGCGTGCAACTCAGCGACGCGTTCCGAGGCCACTGAGCACAGGGTGAGACGATGAACGGATCGTGCACCCTCAGGAACCCCGAGGTGCCTGCCCTTCCTCGCGGAGGTGCTCGACGTGGTAGATCGCTTCGTTGAGCATGATCGCCACGTGGTCGTCACGGAGGGAGTACACGATCGTACGACCCTCTCGCTTCGCCCGGACCAGGTCGAGATGCCGAAGCAGGCGGAGCTGATGAGAGACGGCGGACTGCTCCATGCCGATCTCGTCGGCGATGACCGAGACCGATCCCGCCGCCCGCCAGAGCCGGGCCAGGATCCGTACGCGGCTCGGCGTCGCGAACGCCTGGCTCAGCTCTGCTACCGATTCGGCAAGCTCGTCATCGACTACAGGTGGGGCCGGAACTGGACGTTTGACGCGGTGGCTCATCGCTCCTAGCCTAACAGGTGATGCTGTGAACGTATGAATTGGCGTTCACGCTTCTACAAGACTCGGTTCCTCCTGGTCTGCGCGATCGAGGGCGCCATATGACCCAATACCTCACGACGCTGCTCGGCGTCCCGATCGCGACTCCAAGCGGAGCCGTCGTTGGCGAACTCGACGATCTGCTCGCGGACGCCCGGCAATGGCCAGTGCCTCGGGTTCTGCGGGTAGAGGTGCGCTTTCCCGACCGCGACCGTGGCTGGCTGCCGCTCGATGCGGTCCGCATCGGTCCAGACCGGGTCAGCGTTGACGCGGGTGCCAGCCGGAACCCGCCCGACCGGACCCATCTTCTGCGTCTGCGGGCGCAGCTCCTCGATCATCAGGCAATCGATCTCGTCGAGGCCGCCGTCGTGCGGGTCAACGATGTGGTCCTGACCCAGACTTCGGCCGGCCTCGAGGTGACCCGGGTCGACGTTGGGCTCACAGGCCTCGCTCGTGAGCTGGCTCCCCGATCGAGCCGGGGTCTCCTAGGCCGTCTGACGCCCAGGGCCCCCTGGCAGCACGAACTCGCGTGGACCGACATCGACCCGGTCGAGTCGGCGATCGACCATTTCCAGCTCTTCGATGCTCATGCCGGCATCCGACGCCTCGCGCCGGCGGCCATCGCAAGGATCCTGCCGCCACTGCGGCCGGGCGATCGGATGGCGATCCTCGGGGCACTCGGTGGCGAGACCGTCGCCGCGGTCCTGGTCGCATCTGATGCACGTTTCCGGCGGCTCCTCATGACCAAGCTCAACCAGTAGCCCCTGAAGCCGCGCCGATGCCCGACCTCCCGCCCATTCCGCAACGTCCCCGATTTCCGGCCAGCCCTCGGCCGCACCTCCGCCCCCGGCCTCATCCGCACCTGCCGAATCGAACGCGAGGTGGGGCGGTTCGGCTGGGTCTGTTGCTCGCGATCCTCGGTCCCGGCCTTGTGTCTGGCTTCGCTGACAACGACGCAGGCGGGATCGCGACCTACTCACTCGCGGGGATCCAGTTCGGCTATGACCTGCTGTGGGTCATCTTGGCGAGCCAGATCGTGTTGTTCTTCACCCAAGAGGTCGGGGCCCGGCTTGGCCTCGCGACCGGGCAGGGCTTGACCGGGCTCGTCCGTGGTCGGTACGGGGTGCGCTGGGCCGCGTTCGTCGCCGTCCTGATGCTCATCGCCAACCTCGGCACGACCCTAGCCGAGTTCGCCGGGATCGGCGCTGCCCTGAGCCTGTTTGGGGTGCCGATTGCAGTCAGCGCCGTTCTCTCCGCGGTAGCGATGGTCCTCCTCGTCTCGCGCGGCAGCTTCGGAAAAGTCCAGTTCCTGTTCGTGGCTGTCGGGATCGCCGTTTCGATTGCGTACCTCGCTTCGGCGATCCTCGCGAAACCCGACTGGGGGTTGGCAGTGACCCGGCTGGTCATCCCGAAACTCAGCGGCGCACCGGTGTATTGGCTCGCGGTCGTGGGCACGGTCGGGACGACGATTACGCCTTGGGGCCAGGCGTTCATCCAGGCCTATGTCGTGGACAAGGGGCTGGGGGTGAAGGCGCTCCTTGGCGAGCGGATCGATGTCGCGTTGGGCTCATGGCTCACCAACGTGATCGCTGGGTTCATCGTCGTCGCCTGCGCGGCGACGTTGTGGGCCTCGGGTCAAACGAACATCACGGATGTGGCCCAGGCGGCCAAAGCGCTTGGCCCGCTGGCCGGCAGTTCGGCGACGCTCCTCTTCGCCGGCGGCCTCCTCGCCGCCTCGCTCCTGGGCCTCGGGGTCGTCCCGCTGACAAGTGCCTACACCGTCTGCGAGGCGTTCGGTTGGGAGGCCGGCGTCCAGTGGCGCTGGCGCGACGCCCCGGTGTTCTATGGCCTCCTTGCCTTCTTTGTCGGATTCGCGGCCCTCGTCGTATTGATCCCAGGCTTACCGCTGTTCCAGGTGATCGTGCTTTCGCAGGTGCTCAATGGGCTGCTCCTGCCGTTCATCCTCGTGTTTGTGATGTTGCTCGCCCGGGACCGGTCCCTGATGGGCGCGCTGCGGAGCGGGCGTTTGCTAACTGTGATCGGCTGGGCGGTCACGGTGATCCTCGCCGCCATGTCGGTGGTGCTCGTGTACGTCAGCCTCGCACCGCCGGCGTCATAGTGCTCTCGGCGCGATTGGTCGCTTCCTGTGCGGCCCGAGCATCAGGAGAACCCAGTCGGGGCGACGACCGACCTTTCATCTGCCTAGCGACCGAACACCTCGATGATCGTCATCACACTGGCGAGAGTCGGAAGAGCCACATTCGATGGGCTGCGCGAGAAGGTGGGGAGCGCTCATGACTGAGCCAGGGCCGTCAACGACCGCCGCCGAACCGCGAGTGGACCCCAATCGCCCGGTCGATCCCAAGACGGCTGAACTACGGGCCGAGAAGAACCCCCTGAAGCGGTTTGCGAAGGTCCTCGGGCCAGGCCTGATCACCGGCGCCTCGGACGACGATCCATCGGGCATCGGAACGTATGCCCAGGCCGGTGCCCAATATGGCTATGCGACGCTCTGGACGACGGTCGTGATGCTGCCGATGATGATCAGCGTCCAGTACATCTGCGCCAAGATCGGCCTGGTGTCGGGCAAGGGTCTCGCCGGTGTCCTGCGCGAGCATCATCCGCGACTCCTCTACCCTGCGGTCCTGGCCCTCGTCGTCGCCAATACCCTCAACGCCGGGGCGGACATCGGGGCGATCGCTGCGGCGATCAACCTGCTCGTGCCGATCCCCGCGATCGTGTTCATCGTGCCGGTGAGTCTGGCGATCGTCGCCCTCCAGGTCTTCGGCGGCTATCACCTGATCGATCGGGTCTTCAAGTGGCTGGCCCTCGCGCTGCTGGCGTACCTAGGGGCGGCGCTCTTCGCCCGGCCGGACGTCGTCCGGGTCCTGGCGGGCACGCTGATCCCGACGATTCGGCTGGACCCGGCGTTCATCGGGATCCTCGTTGCCATCCTGGGGACGACGATCTCGCCGTACCTATTCTTCTGGCAGGCGAGCCAGGAGGTCGAGGAGCAGATCAGCATCGGCCGACGCCGCCTGCGTCAACGCCAGGGCGCCTCGGGCTTCGAGCTCAAGTACGCCCTCTGGGACACCGTCGCCGGGATGGTCTTCTCCGAGGTCGTGGCCTACTTCATCATCCTCGCGACCGGGGCCACCCTGTTCGTCGCGGGCAAGACCAATATCACCTCGGCGACCGATGCCGCGCAGGCCCTTCGGCCATTGGCCGGCGACGCTGCTGCGATCCTGCTCGCGATCGGGCTCATCGGCGCCGGGGTGCTGGCGGTCCCGGTCCTGACCGGGTCCGCGGCCTATGGCGTCTCGGAGGCGTTCGGCTGGAAGTCGGGCCTCGACAGCAAGCCCGGCCGCGCACCGCAGTTCTACGCTGTGATCGTCGCCGCGACCCTGGTCGGTATGGCGCTGAACTTCCTGGGGATCAATCCGATCACGGCGCTCGTCCTGAGCGCGGTCCTCAATGGTCTGCTCGCCGGACCGCTGCTGGTCCTGGTGATGCTCGTCTCGAACGACCGCCGGGTGCTCGGTGAGCGGACGAATGGCCGGCTCCTGAACACCATTGGCTGGGTAACGACGGGCGTGATGAGCTTGGCGGCGGTCGGCCTGGTCGTGACGACGATCTTCGGGTGACCGGATTCTAACGAGGGAGACGCTTAGAAGGTCTCGATCCGCCACGAGCCACGCGGGAGGCGGCTCCGTGCCCGCGGGAACAGTCGGGGGCCAGCCGTCACGAAGGGAGACCGAACATGCCAGGAACGTTCGAGCGTAAAGCCCATCCGTACATCGCCGAGCGGAGCAAGGCCGCAGATACGAAGGAGCAGGTCGGAATCAACAGCAAGATCGCCACGCTGGTCACAGGCGCCGTCGGGACGATGTGGTGCGCCTACGCGTTCGCGATCCTCGCCCTCGTCGCCCTGCCCTCGGCGCTCAAGAGCGGCGACCCGCTCGCGGTCGTCCAGTGGATCAGCCAGACCTTTCTCCAGTTGGTCCTGCTGAGCGTCATCATCGTCGGCCAGAACATCACGTCCCAGGCATCGGACAAGCGAGCCCAGATGACCTACAAGGACGCCGAGGCCACGTTCTACGAGGCGCAGCAGATCCAGGACCACCTGCAGGCACAGGATGACGCGATGAGCACCCTTCTCGACAAGCTCCTCAAGTTGGAGGCGGCCTCGACGCAGGCCTGAGCGCGAGCCGTTGCCGTCTCGGCGTTGCGCGTCATTGCGATCCCATGTCCCATAGCCAACGTCGAGCGCCACCTGCTCAGGGCCCGATCGAGTGCGGAGGCGAAGGACTGGGCGACCTAGCCGTGAGAGCCCACGAGGATGGCGAGCCCGATCGTAGCCAAGATGAGCGCGACCGCTGCGAGTGCCAACAGGACGTAAGCAAGCTGGCGGCGCACGGTCTCTGCCCTCGGCTGTGCCGGGTTCGTCCCACCCTACCATTCGTCGAGATCCCGATATCAGGGACGTGCTGGAGGACCGACGTAATGGCGCGAACCAAATATCAGCACCCGGTCAACAAGGCCCTCGTGGAGAACGCGCCAACAGGTGCGCGGATCGCCGACATGGTCACCGGGTTCATGGGCAGCTGGCGGTTCATCATTGTCCAGACGGTGATCGTGGCGATCTGGCTCGCCGGCAATATCTACCTGCTGGGCAAGCCCTTCGACCCGTTCCCGTTCATCCTGCTGAACCTCGCCTTCAGTACCCAGGCTGCTTATGCTGCACCACTGATCCTGCTCGCCGGCAACCGCGCCGCGGCCCACGACCGGGCAACCCTCGAGCATGCGGCGACCCAGGCCGATGTCGAGGAGAAGCAGAATGAGAAGCTGATCGCGGACGCCAAGCAGTCCCTGGCCCACCTGACGGAGGTCGCTGAGCGGACCCTCGCCATCGAGGAGGCCCTCAAGGTCCAGGGCGACCAGCTCATTCGGATGGAGAAGGCGATCCTGGCCTTCGAGAGTCAGGCGGCCGTCGAGCGCACGGCAGGCGAGCCACCCACCTCCTAACCCCCCAGCCGACTACCCGAATGTTCGTCGGATCGCGCAGGCTCCCCTCGGCGACCCCGACACTATGACCATATGGTGGGTACCGGGTTGAGGGGACCACGTCGGCGAGCTCCTGCTCGGAGTTCCAAAGCGCAAGTCGTAGCTGGTGCTGGTCTCGCCTAGGCTGAGGCGCGTGGGAGCTCACGGGGGCCTCGGTACCTTGGCAGGTGGGCCGACCAGCGGGTTTGCGTTCCTGCAGCCACTCGACGTGAGCGTCGGTCGCTCACTCAAGGGCCGCCTCCTAAACCCTGCGCACGGCCCGCCGGGGCATGCGACTAAAGCTGCCGAGGTCTCGGTGACTCCTGAGCCGGTAGGCCATGACCCGCGCCGGCGACGGCATGTTTGGGACGTCGAGGCTTGCGAGGGTATCTAGGGTTGCAATGACCACCTTGAGGACTTTGCGAGCGTCGTTATAACCGACAAAATCCGGGACCACGTTGAGTCTGTGGCGCTTCGTCTGACGCCGATCCGGCGTCGCATGTCGCTTAGTCAGAAAGTCCGCGCGACCAACGAGAACCTCCACCGACGCCGTGGACGCGAGGTCGTCGACCAGGGTTTGACGCATGAGCCAGATGTGGTTGTGAGCGAGCGCATTTCGCAGAACCAGGACCTCGCCAATGTCCGTCAAAAGTGCCGTCGGGAAGCCGGGCAACTCTCCTAGGAATGCCAGCACGGTGTCCTTCGGACCGCTGGTCGTGATTGTCGGCACCCATTTCTTGACTGCCCTGAGCCGTGCCGCGCTGGACTCCAGCGCGAAAGCTCCCAGGACAACAGCCGCCATCGCGTGTGACTGTTCCCGCGGTGACGGCGGCCGAGACGGCCGCTTGAGTGCCAAGAGCTCCTTGAGATGCGGCTCCAACGCCGCGATCCAGTTTCTTACGAGCACCGACCAGTAATCGGTGACAAGCGACGCCGGCTGGTCTCCGAGTTCGAGCTGGCCAACATCGGTCAAAGTCATTGCAGACGCATGATCGCTGATTGGGCCGAACATTCCGCGAGTCAGATCCGTTGGTAAAGAGGCGCCCGCGACCGTCACGATGACATCATCGTGAGGGCCTTGTGGGTCCGCTCCCTTCAAATGCAGCGGTCCGTACCCAGCCGATGACGACACGAACCGTTACATCTGAACCTCGACACCGAGGGCTACGCTTCAGACCTCGACCATTCAGGACAGTCGTTCTGATCTACCCATGGGCAAGCGCCTGCTCGAGGGCATCAAGCTGGGCAAGCTGCCAGGCCTGGAACGTTGAGTAGGCCGCCGGGATCGTCTCCGCGACGCCGACGACCGGGATCCCGTTCGCGACTGCCAGATCGTGGATCGAGCTCGTGATCGGCGAAACGACCTGACTGTTGTAGAAGAGGACCCTGACCTTCTTGCCAGTGAGCAGGTCCTCCTCGGCCGCGACATCGCCGGGAGCCGGGTCGGTGCCGTCCTCAATCGACTTCTGAAAGCCTTCGGGCGTCAGGACTTCTAGCCCGATTGCTGCGGCCAGGTAGCCCGCCACGGGCTCGGTGAACGCCACCGGAGTCCCCGAGTCGGCCGCCTTGAGCTTGGCGATCTCGGCCGTGACCGGGCCGAAGGCCGCGAGGTACTTCTGTTCGCAGGCGCTGAAGTAGGCGGCATTCGCTGGATCGAGCTTGGCCAGGTCAGTCGTCGCAGCCGCCGCGACCTTCGGCATCGTCCCAGGGTCATACCAGATGTGGGCGTTCGCGCCGTCGGCGATCCCGAGCAGCTGCTGGACGTTGATCACGATCCGGGTGGCGTTCGGTGACGCGTTGAGCAGCTTCTCCATGAAGTCGTCGTAGCCGATTCCATTGACGATCACGAGCTGGGCATCGGCGACGTTCGCGGCATCCTCGGCGCTGCTCTCGAAGGCATGGGGGTCGGCGTTCGGGTCATTGAGCAGGCTCGACACTTTGACCCGAGCGCCGCCGATCTGGCTCAGGAGGTCGGCGTAGAAGTTCTCGGTGCCGAGCACGACGAGCGGTGGAGCCGAGCCGACGGGGCTTGGACCCTCCACGGACGCGCCAGCTGCTGTCGGGCCGGCTGATGCACTCGGAATGCCTGCCGACGGCCCTTGCGTCGTCGTCGCCTGACAGCCGATTAGGGCGGTCGTCCCTAGGAGCACGGCGAGCCCCTGGAGCCAGTTGCGACAGAGTCTCACTTGTCGGTACACGCGAACCCCATTTCGTTTTCTCGGGCGGATCGACGACTTGCGTCCTTGCTTAAAATCAGGCGTCGAGCGCGGTCTTCACCTGGCAGTGACGGCAGAGCCCGAAGAGCTCGAGCCGATGGGTACTGATCTCGTAGCCGGTTTGGTGGGCGATCTCCGCGACGGCCTCGGCGACGCCCGAGTCGGTGACTTCGGCGGTCCGCCCGCAGCGCGAGCAGACGACGTGGTGGTGATGGGCGCGGGCGCAGGGGACATAGGCATGATCGCCGCCGGGCAAATCGAGTCGCTCGATGACCCCCAGCTCGATCAAGAGGTCCAGAGCGCGGTACAACGTCGCCCGACTCAGTCCCAGGCGGCGCTCGCGGGCGGCCAGCTCAAGTTCGGCAGCCGTGAAGTGGCCGCCGTAGCCGGCGATCAGCGCGGCAATGGCCCGCCGCGGGGCGGTCAGGCGATAGCCGCCGAGATCGAGGACGGCGATGATCGGATCAGTCTGGGTCATCCCCGCGATGCTATTGCACTTCCCCGCCCTCTGTCTAGACTGAGTCGCAATAATTATCGAACCTTGTTCAATCCGAAGAGAATTGACGGGACACAATCTCATGATGATCGGACCAGACTGGCAGGACCGCGGCGTGCGGCTGCTGGAGGCGCCTCTGGCGGCGTCGAGCCCTCGTCGCCGTCGGGCGGCAGTTCGGCATCGTCGTCGTCGCGGTCGCGCAGGCGGCGATCGTCCGGAACGTTGCCTGCAGCGCCATCCACCTGATGGGGCTGAGGAGACACGATGAGTGAACGGTGTCGATCGACAGCGGCCTGGGGATGAACCGGAACCTGGTTGGAGTCGGCTACCTGGCGACCATTGGGTCTGCCGGCGTAGCTGCCGTCGCGCTGGGGATCCGATGGATGGTGCGGGCCGCCCATAGGACCGCTAGTGCCATCGGGAGGAGGGCGAGGATCTCGGCCCGCATCGACGGGGCCTCAAGGGACACGCTCAAGTCGAGCACGACGCTACCCGTCAGGGTCACCGCCAGGCCGATGGCGCCGATCCGGCCAAGCGCCAGACCCCGACCGACAAACGTCGGGTCTGGTGCCTGGGCCCCGATCATCCGCACGGCACACCCTGTGCCAACCGCCCAGGCAAGGACGGCTAGGAGCAGGAACTGGCCGCCATCCGCGAGGTTCTCCATCCCGGCGCCTGCCATCCGAACCAGCCAGACAAAGGCCGCGGCGACGACCAGCCCGACACCGAACGTGAGTGCCAGCTCGCCCCGCTGCTTCCCTCGCCGCCTGGTGGCCGCCGCAACGAGGACAGCGCCGGCCAGGATCGCCACCAGACTCAAGGCACCTACGACCTGAACGAAGCTGATCGCACGACCAATGTCAACGTGAACCAGAAGGTCGTTCGCGTCACCGATCGAGGAGCGCAAGCGGACGCTGAGCACTGCCGCCCAAGCCAGGGCAAAGGCAACGCCCGCGAGCAGCAACGAGACGAAGCTGGATCGCAGGTGGCCCGAACTCGAGGTCAACTCGCTTATTGCGAGTTCGGAGTGTCGCTGAGCATCGAACGCACCGAGCGCAAGATCGACCACCGTCGATAGCGTGAGCCGGTGCTGATCGAGGGCATCGTCGAGCTCAGCACCGTAGCGTGCCCGCCAGCTCGCCGGATACACGGCGAGGATCAGTCCGCATGTCGAGCGGATAAAGCCGCTGCACTTCATGGCCGCACCTTCGAAAGCACGCCGTCCGTTCGTTCCCGCCCGATAGCGAGGACACGCTCCATGGTTGCGAGCCGTGCCTCGAGCACGGCGTGACCTGCCGGGGTGAGCGCATAGGGCCGTCGTCGGCCCGCGGGCTCGAGCGCGACGATCAGGCCCTCATGCTCGAGTCGGGCGAGCGCCCCGTATAAGGTGCCGGGCTCGAACCGGACATGGCTGAAGCCGGTGATGTCCTCGAGGATCCCATAGCCGTGCTTCTCGCCGCCGGCGAGACTGGCCAGGATCAGGAGGCCCGGGTCGGAGAGCCGCCCGATCTCGTTGTCCACGCTGCACCTCTAGTCAGTCACGCGTAGTAAGTGCAACTGAGTATATGGCCGTCAATCCAGGTGTCAAGCGGCGAACGATCTCCGCGGCCTCGCACCATGAGTGCGTGGCCGGTAGCGCAGAGAGAGCGCTCCAGTCCTGAACTGATCGTCCGGCCACGTAGTCGTTCGTGAACCGCTGGGCAGGAGGGAGCCCAGGACGCAATATGCCCGCGATCCCGGCTCTGGCCACTCTCCGGCCGCGACGCCTAGGTCGAGCTCGCCCCGTACTCAAGGTCGAGACTGTCGGTCCGATCACCCCAGCTCAACGTGAAGCGCCAGCAGCCAGCCGCCGGTAGGTCCACGATCGACGGACCCGGCCCACCGGCGACCGACCGTTTCACGGGATCACCAACGGCCGTCGCCCCGTCCATCCGCTGGGCGCTGATATCAAGTCGATCGGCCACCGTTGGCTCATGCATGACCCACAGGATCTTGTTGTTTCGGAGCTTAGAGGGTGGCGCTTGGAGTGGGAATCCGAAGACGAGCGCGGCGATTTCGCCGGAGCGTCCGACCTCGTAGGGCATCGTCGGCGCAGGGTCGCTGAACCCAGCTCGTGCCCATCCGGGCAACACCGCGGTCACGACATTGGGACTGCACGCCGACCCGCCCGGACTGGGTGATACGACCGGCGCGGACTGCCCACAACCCGCGATGACGAGCGCAGCGAGAAGGAGTGCAAAGCCTCGCATGATGCCGATTGTATGCAGCGAGTCGAGACTGAGTTCAGGAGCGCTTCGACGTTTCCATTGATCTAATCGGCCAGCCTCGTCGCCATCGGCGGGCCGAGTCGGGCTGGCGAGGAGCCCGATGATCCTCGGGGCGTCGCCAAAGATGCGGAAGAGGGAGCGGGTCCCCGACGGCATCTCGTCTTTGAGCCCGCCGTCGTCCGCGGGCAGGAGGTCAATCCGTGCCCGAGCATCGGCGCGTTGGTGCTGCTCCACGGCTTAACCATAGCGACCGGGGCGACCGGCACGATGAACCCATCGTCGCACCCGTAGCTGCCCCAGGCGGCAGGCTCCGCTGGTCGCGATTGGCCGTCAGCTGGATGCTAGGGTCGGAGGACCGAGGAGGTTCCGAAGGTCGGGTAGAGGCATATCCGGAGCCGATCTCCTCGTTCGAGCCAAGTCCAGGAATCTCTGGGCGAGGGCAACCACCTCGTCAGGAGTCAGCCCCAAGCCGCGCAGTGAGATCGGGATCCGGTCACGCGGAGTGAAGAAGGAGCCCAAGAAGGACGCAGCACCAGCACCGCCAGACCGGACGACCGCACCAGGATCCGAGAGGAGCACATAGAGTTGCGGGCTGCCTGACCGGTCCCAACGGGCGACCGAGCCGAAAGCAACCCAAGGGATGTACGTCGTTGCTCCGGCCCAGCTCAACGTGAGACCGACCGCGGCAAACGTCAGCTTGTCCGCTCCCTTCGAGTTGCCGCGGATCCGGATCGCCAGCACAGCTGCGAAATAGGCTGCCCCCAAACCGACGATGGCGCGAGCCCCGAGCGAGTCGATGCCCGCTTCGGGTCGTGGCACGAGGGCAAACACTACTGCCCCCGCGGTCACGCCGAGCCCGCTGATCACCCGCAGAACGGGGTTTAGCCTGCGGTACGCAAGAATCACCGCCGGGGCCGGCGAGCCGTCAGGGAGTGCCGTCGTCCCAGAAACCGGGCCGGTCGGGGGCGGAGCCAGCGCCTGAGCGACAAGTACAGAGCCGAGGCCGACGCCGAAGAAGAGGACGCAGAACCAGCCGATCACCCGGGCTCCTTGATCACCGGCCACACCGAACGCGAGGCCGACAATCAAGAACGCGAGCGTCAAAGCCGGTAGGAACCACCGGGTGGCAACCAAGCGAGTCACCGCCGAACCATCAGTCTCCCTCGAGCCCACGTCAAGGTTGGGCGACCACAATCCCCGGCATCGCCATGCACGATGAACGGATCGTGCCTCTGTCACGCCTTACGTTTTGCGCCAACAGGCCGCCCGAGCTCCCGGTCGATCGCATTCGCCGCCCGCGTCTCTCCAGCTCGTCGGAGGGCATCAATGGCTTTGTCGAGGATCCCGGTAACGTGGGCGAGCTCCTCCCGGAGCGCCTTTGCCTCGTCCCAGCGCTCCAGCTCGGCAGCGCCGCACCAGGCTCGCAGGATGTCGCGGCAGGGCTTGCAATGCTCGGCGTCGTACTCCTGGCAGCGTTCGGGAGGCACGAGCTGGGGCGGCTCGCCACGCCACTCGACGTACCGCCCATGGAGGGCCTCGTCGCGGGCCTTGGCTTCCTCCTTCTCGACGTAGCGAAGGATCGGATCGGGATCCCGACTTGCGGCTCGAGCCGCGATCGATCGAGCGATCGCCCATGGAGCCACCAGCCAGCCGTCTTCGATGAACGAGAGTTCGCTGGCAAACGAGTCAGTACTCGCGTCGAGGAACATGGCGAGCGCTTCTGGATCCGGGATCGTCACCGTCGTGCATCGTCCCTCCCAGCCCATCACTGCCAGACGCGGGTCAATGAGCTTGTCGAAGACCGTCGAGGCAGCCGAACTCCCGGGTGAATCGCCAGTCTCGGAAGCATCAAGGAGCGCGTCCCATCGCGCCTCGCGAGCCCGGAAGGTCTCGAGTCCTGACCAGAGGCACTTGAGCCGACCGGTCGGCACCCACTCAGCCCGACCTTCGAACTCGTCGGCGACCCAGCTCGTCACCCCGGCCCTCTGGTCGGCCGCCCAGGAGACGCTCGCCCGCAATCGCCGCGTCGTTCGCAACAGCACTCGGTCGTATCTCCTGCGGGGCGTGATCCATTGCGCCGAGTGCGGCCTGACCTACATCGGCTCGCAGGCCCGGAAAGGCCGCGGCTGGTACCGCTGCGGTGGCCGGAACCGCGACCGAGGACCGCTCCAGGGCCGCTGCACCGGGCCGATGGTCCAGATGGACGCCATCGATGATGTCATCTGGGGCGACATCGAGCGCTGGCTGCGCAACCCGGGCGATGTCCTCGACGAGCTGGCCCAGGAGCGCGACTCCGGTGCCGCAGTCGCCGAGGCAGAGGCGATCACGATCCGGCGGGCCATCGCCGCGCTCGATGACCAGAAGGCCACCGCCATCAGCCTCGTCGTCCGGGCTCTGGCGCCCGAGACCGACCTCCAGCCGGAACTTGCCCGGATCGCCGCCGAGCGGTCGCGCCTCGAGGCCCGCCTGACCGCCGTGGACGGCCCAGAAGAAGACCATCTCCCCGACACGGCCACTGACCTGCTGTCAGAGGTTCGGGCCCGTCTGGACGCCGGGTTGCCGATCGAGGCGCGGCAGGAGATCGTGCGGCTGCTGGTCGGCCGGATCGTGATCCACGGCGAGACCGCTGCCGATGGCAAGAAGTCGGTCCGGGCCGTCGTCGAGTACCGCTTCCCCGGTGCACTCAATGTCCACACGGTCATTGGTTCATCGCCGCGACAACAATATTTGGGGTATCGATCCAAACAGTCCCCACCGTGACCTGAAGTACCTTGAAAACCTCCCGTGAAATTCTGCGCTGTAAGGCACATCTTGAGTTCTGGTTAGAGCGTCAAAGAAAACCAGATTCGGGGTCATTCGAGCGTGAAGTCCACGATCAGAGCACAGCGCTCGACAAATGGAGACTTGGAAGGCTGACGCTCTGCCAACTGAGCTACTCCCGCGAAGGTTGGCCTGCACGAAACGCTACCACGGCCCGCGCGCCCCAGGCCATGGTCCCTTTACCGGGCACCTGCTGGGCGCGCCGGCCGGACCGGCAACATGAGCGCGAGCGCCCCGTATACCAGGGCGAAGCCACCCGCCGTCAGGAGCGTCGCGACGAGCGGCTGGCCCACGCGACGCCCGGGGCGCATGGCAGACTTGGAAGATGACGATGGCGATCCGGACGATGAAGGTGGGCGAGGGAGCCGAGATCGTCGCGGCCGGGCACCTTTTCGACGCGCCTCCCGACCTCGCCACGGCCGAGCGCTTCCTCGTGACGCCGGGCCACCACCTCCTGATGGCCTACGAGGACGGGTTGCCGGCCGGATTCGTCAGCGGCGTGGAGCTGACCCACCCCGACAAGGGCACCGAGATGTTCCTCTACGAGCTGGCCGTGGACGAGACCTTCCGGCGGCGGGGCATCGGCACCGCGCTCGTTGACGAGCTGCTGGGCATCGCCCGGAACCGCGGCTGCTACGACATGTGGGTTCTGACCGACCGCGACAACGACGCCGCCCTGGCCACGTACCGAACGACAGGAACGACCGATGAGTCGAGCCACGTGATGCTCACCTGGGACCTGCCCGAGGCTGCGCCCGGCCCAACCGAGGCAAGCGAGTGAGGTTGCGCGGGACCTGGTACATCGTGCCGACGCCGTTCGATGCGGACGGGGAGCTCGACCTTCCGTCGCTTGGCCGGCTCGTCGAGGCGGCGATCGCCTGGGGCGTCGACGGCCTGACGGTGATGGGCGTGATGGCCGAGCCCGGCGCCCTCACCCCTGACGAACGCAACACCTGCCTGCGGGCGATCTTCGATGCGGCGGCGGGACGCTTGCCGATCGCCGTCGGTTGCTCCGGGGCCGCGCTCGCGGCGACGCTCGAGCTCGTCGGCCAGGCTCGTGGGCTCGGGGCATGCGCCGCGATGGTCGCGGCCCCGCCACTCCTGCGGAACGTCGACCAGCTGCCCGCGTACATGAAGGGCGCCGCCGCTGGTGGCTTGCCGCTGATCATCCAGGACGAGCCCAACGCGACCGGTGTCCTCCTGCCGGTGAGCATCCTCCTCGCGGCGTCGGTTGCGAGCGGCAGCAGCACGATGAAAATCGAGGACCCGCCGACGCCGCCCAAGATCGCCCGGCTGCTGGCCGCCGACTCCAGGCTCGACCTCTTCGGCGGTCTCGGCGGGGTGTCGGCCCTCGGTGAGCTCCGCCGCGGTGCCTGCGGCACGATGACCGGCTTTGCCTACCCGGAGATCCTGCGCGGCATCCGGGAACGCCTCGATGCCGGCGATTCGCGCCGCGCGGCCCTGCTCTTCGATCGCTACCTGCCCCTGATCCAGTTCGAGGCGCAGCAGGTCGTCGGCCTGGCGATCCGCAAGGAGGTCCTCCGCCGGCGCGGGGTCTTCTCGACGCATCGCACGCGCGGCCTGGCACCGGGCCTGGACGCGACGACCGTCGAGGAGCTCGATGACCTCTTCGACCGGCTCGGGATCACGCCAGCGGCCGGGCCGTTCACGCCGGCCTGACGGCGCGTCGTGCCGCGTCGCAGAATAGGCACGCCCACTCGCCGAGCACCTGGAGGGATGCGCCTTGAGTCCACTAGCGACCATCTTCCTGTTCCTGCATGTCATGGGGGCGATCGCGGCATTCGGGCCGTCGTTCGTGCTGCCGATCATCGCCAGCCAGGCGCGCAAGATGCCCTCGGGCGGGCTCTTCGGCCTGAAGCTGACCGACGTCATCGAGCGCCGCCTGATCATCCCGCTTGGCCTCTTCCAGGCCGTCACCGGCATCGGCCTGATCTGGACAGTGGGCTTCAACCTGACCGCCACCCACTGGCTGGCGACCGGAATCGTGCTGTACGTGATCGCGATCGTCTTCGCCATCGCGGTCCAGGCGCGCACGGTCGAGTCGATGATCCACCTGGTCGAGTCCGCGCCGCCGCCCGCCCCGGGCACGCCTCCCGGGCCGCCTCCGCCGGCCTTCCTCGCCCTCGCGAAGCGCGCCCAGAACGGCGGGATCTTCCTGACCGTCCTGCTCGTGCTGATCGTCTTCTTCATGGCGGTCAAGCCGCAGTTCTAGGCCGCCCCGTGGCTTTGGCCCCTGGCCCGGGGCCGGCTGTCGGTTCTTGCCGATTAGCGCTCCCGATGCTCGTATTTTCCCGGCTTCGTCGGGGTCGCGGGCATCGGCGATCCCAAGGTTCGGCGAATACCAGCACGCCGGCCACGATTCGGCAAGAACTCTAGGCCGTGCCGTCCGCCGTCGCCCAGATATCGGTCAGGGTGTAGCCCGTCGGGAACGGGTCGTCGGGGGCGACGACGTAGTTGGCGAAACCGGTGATCCAGCCCCGGCCGGTGATCGTCGGGACGACCGCGGGTCGATCGCCGACCTTCGCCTCGGCGACGAGCCGGCCGGTGAACGTGGTCCCGAGGATTCCCTCGTGGACGAAGTCCTCGTTGAGCGCCAGCCGGCCACGGGCGTGCTCGCAGGCCATCTTGGCGCTCGTGCCGGTGCCGCATGGCGATCGGTCGATCGCGCCCGTCCAGCTCTCGGGCCGGTCCCAGGAGGCCTGGCCCGTCGACACGATCACCGCGTTGCGCCGGGCCGAGCCGGCGCGATGGGCCTTGCCGGAGATCTGCGAGATCGTCACCCCGGTGGTGAGCTCCGGGTTCTCGGGATGCTGGACCGGGAGCTGCTCCTGGGTCGCAAGCTTGACCATCTCGCCGATCCGGACGATGTCCCGTGCCTCGTCGGGCGTGATCCGAAGCCCGAACCGCTCGGCGTCGGCGATGACGTAGAACATCCCACCCCAGGCGACGTCGACCGTCACCGATCCCAGGTGGGGGACCTCGACGACCGCGTCGAGGTGGACCGCGAACGCGGGCACGTTCCGGAACGTGACGCTCATCACCCGGCCGTCACGGACCTCGGCGTTGACCTCGATCAGCCCGGCCGGTGACTCGAGACGCA
>JANWLH010000056.1 GCA_025450915.1 Candidatus Limnocylindrales bacterium
GCGGGCGCAAGACGCAGGACGACGGCCAGGCGGATCGCGCCCGAGCTGGTGCGGCCTGCGCGAAGGTCGTCACGGGCCGCCTCGAGCTCGTCCGCGGGCTCAGGCAGCCGGCCGATGGCCCGCTCGGTTCGGCCGGCGATGGCCGGCAGTGTCTCGGCGTCGGACCACAACGTCGGAGTGCTGCGGCGATCCTCGGCCGTAGCCACCTCGACGGGGCCGGCGGCCTGGCGGTTGAGCACGGCCGCCCCGGTCACGCCGGCCGTGCCGGCGGTGGACCCCGGTGGCGGGCCCCCGAAGAGCGTCCCCGCCGGTTCGCCGGCCATCGCCCCGCCGGCCGGCCAGTAGGAGCTCGGCCGAATCCCGAGGAAGATCGACTCGAGGGGCACGTCCCCGCGGGCGAGCGCCCGCGTCGCCAGCCGGCGGGCCTCCGTCGAGCGACCCAGCGACGCGGTCGCCTCGGTCGCGATGACCAGGGCAAGGGTCTCCTCGCGCCCCGTCGCGAAGTAGGCCGCCGCCGCCTCCCCGGCGCCGGTCACGTCATCGGTCCGCCAGCGGACCTCGGCCAGGTCGAGGAGCGCCGGGTCGTCGAGCTCGCCCCGCCCGGCGCTGGTCTCGAGCTCGGCCCGGGCGAGGGCCAGGAGGCCGGTCCGGAGATGGAGAGTCGCGAGACGCAGCTCCAGCGGCCGCTCCGCGGGGGCCGGCAACGGCGCGGGCAGAGGCTCAGCCACGGGCTCGTCGGGCGCCGGGAACAGAAGCTGCTCCTGCTGATCGGGCTCTGTGTGCTGATCGGGCTCCGCGTGCTGATCGGGCTCCGCCTCGGGCGGGCCCGCAGCGTCGTTCTCCCGGTCGTCCGTCGCCACTGTTCAGGCGCCCAGGCGCAGCGCTCGGTCGAGCTGGGATCCGTGGCGCGGCGGCGCGACAACCGCCATCCGCAGGAGCTCGTCTCGGAAGAGCTCGCCGGCAACCCGCTGGACGTCGGCGGGCCGAACCGCGTCGATCGAGGCGAGAGCTTCTTCGAGGCTCAGGACCCGATCATGAAGCGCCTCCTGGCCGCCGATCCACGAGGCGACATGGCGCGAGTCGTCCATCCGCAGCTCGAGGCCACCCGAGAGATACGCCTTGGCCCGGGCCAGCTCGTCGGCGGGAACCGGTTCGTCGCGCAGGCGCTCGAGCTCGGCCAGGATCGCCGCCAGGGCCGCCTGGAGGCCCTTCGGATCGACGCCCGCGTAGATCGCCAGCGAGCCGGCGTCGGCGTACTCGGTGACGCCCGAGCCGACATCGTAGGCCAGGCCGCGCTCCTCGCGGACGGACAGGAAGAGCCGGCTGCTCATGCCGTCGCCGAGGACGCCGTTGAGGACCGCCAGCGGCCAGGCGTCGGGGTGATCGCGGCGATACGCGGGGACCGCGATCGCGAGCTGGGCCTGCGACGCGTCTCGATGGCCGAGGAGGTAGCGCTCGCCCGCCGGGAGGACCGGCGAGGGTGTGTACTCCGTGCGCGCGCCGTCGCCGCGGCCGAATGCCGGGCCAACGAGCTGGAGCGCCCGCTCGTGGTCCATGTCGCCGGCGACGGCGACGACGATGTTCGTCGGACGGTACGTCGACGCCCAGAAGTCGCGGATCGTCTGCTCGGGCAGCGTCCGGATGTCGGCCTCCTCGCCGCAGATCTCGCGGCCCATCACTCCCGGGCCGAAGAGCGCCTGCTGGAGGAGGATCTGGGCAAACTCCGACGGATCGTCGAGGTACGACCGGATCTCCTCGATGATCACGGTCCGTTCGTGGTCGATCTCGCTGTCCTCGAGCTTCGGCCGGACGATCAGCTCACCGAGCACGTCGACGCCCCGGGCCGCCTCGCGGGCCGGCACGCGGACCCAGTAGACCGTCGATTCGCGCTCGGTCGCGGCGTTGAACGAGCCGCCGACACCCTCGATCGCCTCGGAGATCAGGCGTGTCGTGGGGTAGGCCGCCGTGCCCTTGAACGTGATGTGCTCCATGAAGTGGGCGACGCCGGCCTGGCCGGGAGCCTCGTGGCGCGAGCCGGCCAGCACGTACGCTGCGACCGAAACGGAGCGCGACCCGGGGACGCGGGCGCTGATCACGCGCGGCCCGTCGGGCAGCGCGGTGCATTCGAACATCCGGGGGATGGTACTTGATCGCGCCTCCAGCGCCGCTTGCCCCGGCGACCTCGCGGGAGGCCGCCCGTCAGCCCTCGTCGCGCTCCAGCCCGAGCAGCTCCATCTGCACGAAGCCGCTCGTGTCGAACTCGAGCTGGCGCGGCGCGAACGGCGACGGGCCGGCACCGTCGATCGGGGCGAACTCGATCACCACCCGCTCGTCGCCCTGGACGAGCGAGTAGACGATCATCTGGTCGGGCCGCGTCTCGAACTCGAGATGCTCGAACGAATCGATGTTCACGCAGATCGCCAGCGGCGTGAAGTACGACGAGACGTCGGGCTGGTCCATGACGATCCGCTCGACCCAGCCGGTGCCGTGGGCGACCAGCTCCCTGCCCCGCAGGAACCGGTAGGTGACGGTCTGCTTGAGGAGCGGCCGGAGGAGGTTCGACAGGTCCGTCCGGTTCGAGACGATCCCGCGGTTGACGAAGAACTTCGCTGGCGGCACGGACGACACGGCGAGCTCCTGCGCGGGTCCGCACGACCGTGGTCCAAGACCCCAGCGGCGGCGAGCCCGAATCGTACTCCTGCCGCTCCCGATCGGTGGGCCAGCTGCGCCGCGTATCATCGATTCATGCTCCTGGCGATCGACATCGGCAACTCGAACATCACGACCGGCCTCTTCCAGAACGGCCTGCTCGTCGCGACCCGCCGGGCGACGACGAATCGAGCGGCCAGTCCGGATGAGCTCGAGCTCCTGGTCGAGGGCCTCCTCGGGCTGGACATGGTCGACCTGCGGGGGATCGCCTCGATTGCCTGCGCGTCGGTCGTGCCCGGCCTGACCTCGGCCCTGGAGTCGGTCGCCGTGCGCCGCGACCTGGCCCTCGTGCTCGCGACGGCGGGCCGGGTCCCGCTGCCGATCCGGGTCGAACGGCCCGACGAGGTCGGCGCGGATCGGCTGGTCAACGCCCTGGCGGCGGCCCGCCTCTACGGGACGCCGGCCGTGGTCGTCGACCTGGGCACGGCGTCTACATTCGATGCCGTGGCGGCCGACGGGGCATTCGTGGGTGGCGCGATCGCCCCGGGCCTCGAGGTCGGCGTCGACGCGCTCGCAGCCCGGACGGCGAAGCTGCCCAGGATCGAGCTCCGCCAGCCGGACCGGGCCATCGCCCGGGACACCGCGGGCGCGCTCCAGGCCGGGGCGATCCTGGGCTACCAGGCCCTCGTGGCCGGGCTCCTCGGACGCGTCCGGCGGGAGCTGGCCGACACGACCGGAATCGAGCCCGAGGCCGTGGTCGCGATCCTGACCGGGGGCCTTGCCCGGGCGCCGTGGGTGGCCGGGATCGAGGGGATCAGCACGATCGATCCCGACCTGACCCTCAAGGGACTTTCGATCCTGCATGCCGAGGTCACCGGCGGCGAGCCGATCGAAGCCGGCCTCGGATGAGCCAGGATCGCGGCGATCGCGTGGGACATCGACTCGACGGCCGGCTCGTCGCGCTGGGCGTGACGGGCTCGATCGCCGCCTACAAGTCCGTCGAGCTGCTGCGCCTGCTCGAGGCTGAAGGGGCCGAGGTCCAGGTGCTGCTCACGCCCACCGCCACCCGATTCGTGGCGCCGCTGACCCTCGAGGCGCTGAGCGGCCGGCCGGTCGAGAGCGACGTGATGGCCCTCCTCGCCGACGGCCGGATCGGCCACATCGTCGTCGCCGACAGCGTCGACGTGATGGTCGTGGCGCCGGCCACCGCCCAATGGCTGGGGGCGATGGCGAATGGGCTGGCCGCCGACGTCGTGACGGCCGCCTGCCTCGCGACGAGCGCGCCCGTCGTCGTCGCGCCGGCGATGGATGGCGAGATGTATGGCCACCCGGCGACCCGCGCCAACGTCGCCCGGCTGCGCGACGGCTTCGGCTACGCGATCGTCGAGCCCGAGTCCGGGCCACTGGCCTCGGGCCAGACGGGCGTCGGCCGGCTCGCCGAGCTCGGCCGGATCGTGGATGCGGTCGTCGCCGCGATCGGCAGCCGGCCGGTTCGAGCGCCGGGACCCGAGCTTCGCCTCCCGCGGATCGCGGAACGGCCGCGCGAGGCCGATCTCGACGGCCGCCACATCGTGGTCACGGCCGGTGGGACGCGCGAGGCGATCGATCCCGTGCGCTTCATCGGCAATCGCTCGAGCGGCCGGATGGGCGCCGCGATCGCCGCCGCGGCGCTCGATCGAGGTGCCCGGGTCAGCCTGATCGCCGGCAGCGTGGACGTGCCCCTGCCGGCCGGGGCTGAGATCACCCGAATCGAGAGCACCGCCGAGCTCGAGGCCGCCCTGGCCGGCCTCCTGGGGACCGGGGGAAGCAGGCGGGCCGGCTTCGACGCGCTGATCATGGCGGCCGCGGTCGCCGACTTCCGGCCGCGTCACCTCGCCACCACCAAGCTCTCGCGCGGCTCGGCCATGAGCCTCGATCTCGAGCCGACGCCCGACCTCCTGGCCGGCGCGGTCGCGACCGCCCGCGAGCTCCGCCCCGTCCCGGTCATCGTTGGATTCGCCGCCGAGACCGGGTCCCTCGCGCGGGCCGTCGAGAAGCTCCAGCGCAAGGGCGTCGACCTGCTGGTCGCCAACGACGTCTCAGAGCCCGGCTCGGGGTTCGGGACCGAGACGAACCGGGTCACGCTGCTCGCCGCCGACGGCCCGGCCGAAGGCTGGCCGCTGCTGACGAAGCGCGAAGTGGCCGATCGCCTCCTCGACCGGTTGGCCGGCCTGCTGGACGGCCGCGACGCCGCCGCGCAGACTGGCGCCAGCGAGGTCCCCCAGGAGTCACGATCGTGAGCGCAAGCACCAACCCGGATCCCAAGCCCACCGGCCCGGTCCGCCGCCTGAACGTCAGTGACATCGCCCGGCTGTACGCCGACGGCACCCGGATCGCGATGGTCACGGCCTACGACTTCCCCACCGCCCGCCTCCTCGACGAGGCCGGCCTGCCGCTGGTGCTGGTTGGCGATTCCCTCGGCCGGGCGGCGCTCGGCTACGAGAACGAGATCCCGGTCTCGATGGACGACATGCTCCACCACGCGAAGGCCGTGGTTCGCGGCGCTCGCGCTGCGCTCGTCATCGGCGACATGCCGTTCCTGTCCTACGCCACGCCAGAGCAGGCGATCCACAACGCCGGCCGCTTCCTCGCCGAGGCCGGCGTACAGGCCGTCAAGGTCGAAGGCGGGCGGCGCAGCTCACGAACGATCGAGGCACTCACCAAGGCGGGCATCCCGGTCATGGGCCACATCGGCCTGACGCCCCAGTCGATCAACCAGATCGGCAAGCTCCGGGTCCAGGGCAAGACCCGCGAGGCGGCCCGCGAGCTGCTCTCCGACGCTCTCGCGGTCCAGGAGGCCGGTGCCTTCTCGATCGTCCTCGAGCTCGTGCCCGAGCAGCTGGCGACCGCGATCACCGAGCGGCTGCGGATCCCGACGATCGGCATCGGCGCCGGCGCCGGCTGCAGCGGCCAGGTCCAGGTCCTGACCGACCTGCTGGGCTACGAGGACTGGCATCCGCGCCACGCCCGGCCGTACGCGAACCTGCGCGAAGTGATCCTCGGCGCCGCGCGGGCCTACCGTGCCGACGTCGAGGCAGGTTCGTTCCCGGGTCCGGCCGAGACGGTCCGGATGGATGACGACGTGATCGACGAAGTCCTCGGCCACTCCGTCCTCGACCGCCCTGGCCGCTCGATCCCGGCCGGCGGCATCCCCCTCGATCGCGACCTCTAGGGAGCGTGACCCGGGTCCTGCGCAGCCGGGCCGAGCTGCGGGCCGCACTGGCCGACGCTCCCCGGCCCCTCGGGCTCGTCCCGACGATGGGCTGGCTCCACGAGGGCCACCGCTCGCTCTTCAAGCGCGCCCGGGCACAGAACCCGTCGGTCGTGGCCTCGATCTTCGTCAACCCCCGCCAGTTCAACGTGGCCGCCGACTTCACGAAGTACCCCCGCAACGAGGCACGGGACGTCTCGATCTGCGCCGCCGAAGGGGTCGACATCGTCTGGGCACCGCCGGTCGACGAGGTCTACGTGCCGGGCTTCGACACGACCGTGACGGTCGGGGCGATCTCGCGGCCCCTGGAGGGGGCGGCCCGCCCTGGGCACTTCGACGGCGTTGCGACCGTGGTCGCGATCCTCTTCGGGCTGGTCGGGGCCGAGCGGGCCTACTTCGGGCAGAAAGATGCCCAGCAGGTGATGGTGATCCGGCGGATGGCCCGCGACCTGGCCCTGCCGACCGAGGTGATCGCCTGCCCCACCGTCCGCGAGCCAGATGGCCTGGCCCTCTCGTCGCGCAACGTCCACCTGGCGCCGGCCGAGCGGGCCGCGGCGCCGGTCCTCCACCGGGCACTGCTCGAGGCCTCGGGCCTGTGGCGCTCCGGCGAGCGTTCCGGCGAGGTCCTGCGGCAAACGATGCGCTCCGTGCTGGCCGCCGAGCCGCTGGCCGTGCCCGAATACGTCTCGGTCGCCGATGCGCTCACGCTCGCCGAGCTGGACAGGATCGACGCCTCGGCACTCCTCTCGCTGGCCGTTCGCTTCGGATCGACCCGCCTGATCGACAACGAGCTCCTGGAAGCCCCGGGCTGAGCGTCGTCGGTACCGCCCGGGCCGGCCCGGCACCGAGTGGTTCGGTCTTCCGGGACACCTGGTGTTTCCAGAACAACAGACGGCGGATTTCGGGGTGAAGCAAGCAGTCCAGCCACAAGCCGGGCCCTCAGCCGGAACCGGCCCCAGCTGGCGCGGCGGCGCGGGTACTCCATACCTCAAATGGGCTGTTCGGGCCGTGCCCCGGCGCCGAGCCGCGTGATTCGTCCCGCGCCACGCTCGGATCGGGATGAATTTGCGCCACGGTAAGTCTTCCGGGGCCCCGGCGAGCCTCCAAATCGGCCTTTTGATGTACCACGTACCCACGCCGGCGCCGCAGATCGGCTCGGGCGGGCGCCGCAGGACGGCGGCCCAGGCACGAAACGCTCAGGCCGGGACCGGACCCGCCGCTTCGAGGACCCGGTCGATCTTCAGGTGCTCCCAGACCAGCGCCTTGATCATCTCGATCTTGCCGGCGTCGGCCGAGTGGGTCTTGACCAGCAGGTCGTGGACCTCGGACGCGACGACGTAGGTGTCGTCGGGCACGATCGTCGCGAACAGGTTCGCCCGCTTGATCGCCTCGAGGACGGCCTGGCGGGGCCGGTAGCCGCCGGTCAGGACCAGGCCGAGGGCCGCCCCGCGCGGATATCCGCCCCCGTCGAGGCCGCCGGTCAGGTGCGCCGTCGTCAGGGTCAGGATCACGTCCTCGCGGTCGCCCGGCACGATGACCAGGGTGTCGGGCTGGATCCGTTCGAGCATGTGGGCCGGCTCCATCGCCCCGATCGCCACGCCGCCGATCACCCGGTCGAGGTCCGGGCCGGGATGGACGGTCTCACCGTGGACGCCCTCGAGGATCATCGCCAGGGTCGGGTTCGACAGGATCGGGCGGTACGGCAGGACGCCCAGGAGCGGGATGCCGTGGAGCGCCAGGCCCCGTTCGAGCGTCTGGACGATGCCGGGCTGGACGTCGAGGTCGACCTTGTTGACGATCGCGCCGGCTACCCGGACGCCCTGGCTCGCGAAGTGCGACGCGTTCAGCACGATCTCGTCGATCGGCCGGCCGACGCCGCCCTCGGAGACGATGATCGCCGGCGCGCCCAGGAGCGCGGCGACCGTGGCGTTCGAGAGTCCGATGACCGCCCCGACGCCGGCGTGGCCGGTCCCCTCGATCAGCAGGATGTCGCCGGCCCGGGTGACCGCGGCGTGCGCGGCCCGGATCCGGGCCCCGAGGTCCTCGACGATCTCGCCGTTGATGTACGCCTTGGTGAAGCCGCGCGGGATATGGACCGGGCTCATCACCGTCATCGGATCGAGCAGCCCGAAGACGTTCCGGACGAGGACGGCGTCCTCGTCGGCCGGCACCCCAGCCTCGATGATCGTGCGCTGGCCGACCGGCTTCATGAACCGGGTGTCGAGCCCGCGGCGCAGGAATCCGTCAAGGAGACCGATGCTGGTGGTGGTCTTGCCCCGGTTCTGGCCGGTGGCGGCGAGGTAGACCTGGCGCACGCCCGGCCTAGCTGCGGGTCGTCGTCCGGCGATCCACCATCGCGACCGCGTCCTTGAGCCGGGTGATCGTCTCCGCGTCGACGGCATCCGCCTCGAGATACGGCCCGAGGCGTTCCATGATGTCGGCGATCAGGCCGATGAACACGCTCGCGTCGGCGACGAAGAACTGCGGCTCGTTGTTGTAGCGGACCATCGTGAGGCGGCCCTGGAGGACGCGGCGATCCTCGACGTGGGCGATCTGGGTGGCGAAGTTGTGGCCCTGGATCCCGTCGGGGTTGTTCAGGAAGTTGAGGGCGTTGTCGATCGCCAGGCCGAAGCGCGCCCGCCAGGCGACGAGGCGCTCGTGGACCTCCGACGGGATGTGGACGTCGGCGACTTCCTCGAAGACTTCCGGGGCGACCGTCAGCAGCCCGACCAGGGTCGTGCCGGCGCGCGGGCCGAGCATCACCTGGAGGCTCCGCTCGAGGGTGAAGACCTCCGAGTCGAAGCGCGGGCTGGTGATCACGTCGGTGAGCAGGTCCTCGACGTTATCGAGGATCCCGGGCTCCGCGACGGAGTTCGCCAGGTGGAGGATCTCCTCCTTGAACAGGAACTTCTCTTCGTGGTCGAGCATGGCGCCGATGGTAGCACCGGGCGGCACCGGTTCCGGGCGGTCCGTGCGTGGAGCCGCGCAGGTTCCGGTGCCGGATGGCGACGGACCGGTCCTACGGGTACAGGCCGCGCATGGCGGTGGCGTCGGCGACGCGCTGGACGGCCAGCAGGTAGGCCGCCGTGCGCATGTTGACGTTCTCGCGGAGGCTCATCGCCAGGCAGTCCTTGAATGCCTTGACCATGATCCCCTTGAGCTTGCTGTTGACCTCGGCCTCGTCCCAGAAGTCGCGGTTGAGGTCCTGGACCCACTCGAAGTAGCTGACGGTGACGCCGCCCGCGTTGCACAGGATGTCCGGGATCTGGAACACGCCGTTGGCGAACAGGATCGCGTCGGCTTCGGGGGTGGTCGGTCCATTGGCCGCCTCGGCCACGATCTTCGCCTTGATCTTGCCGGCGTTGCGCTCGGTGATCTGGTTCTCGAGGGCGGCCGGGATGAGGATGTCGCAGTCGACCTCGAGGACAGTTGCGTTGCTCACGTCGGTGGCCCCCGGGAAGCCCTGGACCGTTCCGTGCTCGGCCTTCCAGGCAACGACCTTGGCGATGTCCAGGCCACTCGGGTCGTGGATCCCGCCGGTCGAGTCACTCACGGCGACGACGGTCGAGCCCTCCTCGCCGATCAGCCGGGCCGCGATCGAGCCGGCGTTGCCGAAGCCCTGGACGGCGACGGTCGCCTTGCTCAGGTCAAGGTTGAGGTGGCGGGCAGCCTCGACGATGCAGTAGACGGTCCCGCGGGCCGTCGCCTCGTTGCGTCCCTCGGAGCCGCCGAGGGCGATCGGCTTGCCGGTGACCACGCCCGGAACGGTGTACCCGACGTGCATCGAGTACGTGTCCATGATCCAGGCCATCGTCTGGCTGTTCGTATTGACGTCGGGGGCCGGGATGTCCCGCTCGGGGCCGATGATGATGCTGATCTCGGTGGCGTAGCGCCGGGTCAGGCCTTCGAGCTCGCGCTGCGAGAGCTGCTTCGGGTCGACGATCACGCCGCCCTTGCCGCCGCCGTAGGGGATCCCGACGACCGCGCACTTCCAGGTCATCCACATCGCCAGCGCCTTGACCTCGTCGAGGGTCACGCCCTGGTGGTAGCGGATGCCGCCCTTGGCCGGTCCGCGGCCGAGGTTGTGCTGGACGCGATAGCCGGTGAAGACCTGCACGCTGCCGTCGTCCATCTTCACCGGGAAGTGGACGATGAGCTCGCGGCGGGGCTCCCGGAGGACCCGCCGGAGGCCGGCGTCGAGATTGAGCCGGTCGGCCGCGAGATCGAACTGCTGCTGCGCCACCTCCCACGGGTTGATCGTGCCGCGGGTGGCTCGTTCAGTCGTCATGGAGTGCCTGTGCCTCGAGGTTGCGGGTCGTCTCCCGGGCGACCCCACGGTCGCGGCAAAGCACCCGATCCATCAATGTCGGGTCTTCGCCGCAGCGACAATCAACCCGAGTATAGCCGGGCGCGGCCACCGACCAGCAACCCGCTCGCAACCTGACCGCAACCAGTGGCGCAGTCGG
This sequence comes from Candidatus Limnocylindrales bacterium, assembly GCA_025450915.1. Lineage (GTDB taxonomy): Bacteria > Chloroflexota > Limnocylindria > Limnocylindrales > CSP1-4 > Palsa-1033. The sequence continues at coordinate 10,366 of JANWLH010000056.1, forward strand.
ACAACGGCGGGTGTCTCAGGCCTTGCGGTAGAGCATCGCCGCGCCGAGGGCGCCGGGGCCCAGGTGGGGGCCGATCGACGGTCCGATGATCGCGGTCTCGACAGCGCCGGCCGCCACGGTCCCGGCCCGGGCAATGACCTCGTCGCGGAACTCGGCGAGATCCGGGCTCATGCTGTGGAAGATCGCCAGGCGCTCGATCGGGCGCGAGGTGACGAACTCGATCGCCCGCTCGCGGGCCTTGCCCCGGGTCCGGACCTGGTCGATCTTGTCGACCTTGCCGTTGTGGATCGCGATGATCGGCTTGACGCTGAGGAGCGTCCCGATGACGGCCTGGGCGCCGCTGATCCGGCCGCCGCGGCGGAGGTACTCGAGGGTATCCAGGCAGACGATCGCCTCGACGTCGGGCGCACGGTCCTTGACCTCGGCCGCGATCTCGGCGCCCGACCTGCCCGCCTCCGCGAGGTCCCGGGCGAGGATCGCCAGGAGCGCCTCGCCGAAGGCCGCGGTATCCGAGTCGACGACGTGGATCTCGCGCTCCGGAAGCATCTCCCGCCCGAGCGTGGCCGACTTGAACGTGCCCGACAGGCTGGCGGCGACGGTGATGCACACGACCGAATCCGCGCCGCCGGCGAACGCGCCCTCGTAGGCGTCCCGGAATGCCACCGGGCTGGCCGCCGCCGTCTTGGGGAACGGCGCGTCGGGAGCCGTCATCCGGCCCCAGAACTCCTCGGCGCTCAGCTGGACCCCGGCCTGGAACTCCTGGTCGCCGAACGAGACGAGGAGGGGCACGACGGTGATCCCGAGCTCGGCAGCGCGAGCCGGAGCGAGGTCGCTCGCAGAATCCGTGACGATCGCGGCTGGGCTCATGGACCCTCCCTCAGGACGGATGGGCGGCCGGCTGGCCGATCAGGTGCTCCACTTCCCGGAGCCGGACGAGTGGGATCAGGGCAATGAACAGGAGCGCCAGGGTCCCGACCAGCAGGCCGTCGATCCCGCCGATCCGGGCCGCCTCCGCGCCGACCAGGCTGCCGCCGATCTGGCCGACGGCCAGGAAGACCGAATAGAGGCCCATGATCGCGCCACGGTCCTCCGGGTAGGCCTCGGAGACGTCCGCGAGCAGGCCCAGTGCGGCCGGCGTGGCCCCGGCCAGGACGAACAGCCCGCCGATCACGACCGCGCCGGGCAGCGCCCGGGTGATCCCCGGCAAGCCCTCGCTGTGGTTGATCACGCCCGCCGCGGCAATGACGGCCAGGCCGCCGAGGATCCCGAAGAAGATGATCGAGGTCCGCCGGAAGCGCCGGAACCGGTTGCCCCAGAAGACCAGGCCGCCGAAGAAGACGACCAGCCCGATCGCCAGCCCGATGCTGATCTCCGTCGGCTGGAAGTGGCCCATCAGGTACTGGTCGGCAAACTCGGGTGACGGCTTCTGGGTAAGCTGGAAGAGGGACTGGTTCGTCCACAGGCCGAGGGCGGCGTTGATCGCGATCCAGGTCGGCGCGAGCAGCCACACGTGGCTGCTGCCCAGGATCTCGAGGTAGCGCTTCAGGCCGCCGTGATCGACCCGGCGCATCGCCCTGACGTTCTCGCGGAACTTGACGCCGTAGCGGTAGATCAGGAACGAGATCGCGTAGATCCCGGCGTTGATGAAGAACGCGTTGACGCCGAAGCGATCGATCAGCAGTCCGGCGAGGACGATGCCGAAGCCGAGGCCGGCCAGCGTCGCGCCCTCGAAACGGGCCGAGGCCCGGCCCCTTGCGAGCTCGTCGCCGGCGGTCGCCATCGCGATGAAGCCCAGGATCGAGGGCACCGAGGCGGCCGTCGACAGGCCGGCCAGGACGCGCGTTCCGGCAACCACCGGCAGGGCGACAGTGATGCCGGTGATGATCACGGCGATGAACCCGAAGAGCGGCCCGAGCTGCATGAGCCGGTGGTGGCCGAAGCGGTCCGAGAGGACGCCGAAGACGGGCGACATCACGAGCTCGGAGACATAGAAGAGGGCCGCCAGGATGCCGATCATGCCCGGCTCGACGCGAACCCCGCCGACACGCTCAAAATGGGCAAGGTGATAGGTGAGCAGCGCGCCGGTCAGCCCGGTGCTCAGGCGGAGCGTGAAGGTTCCGAACAGGACCGCGGTCAGCGAACGGCCCGAGTGGTCGGGCGCGCTCGGCGCGTGGCTGGCCTGGGCGTCGGCTGGGTCCATGCCCGCCAAGCCTACAGGGCAACGAGGGCCGTCCGTGGCCTTCCGGCCTCGGACCTGCGATGAGCCGCCCGGTCAGCCGCCCGCTCGTCCCCGCGTTCCTGGCCCGTGGCAGCCATGGCGCCGTGGTTGCGCCGCACCACCTTGCGACCGCGGCCGGGCTCGGGATCCTGCGTGCCGGCGGCACGGCCGTCGATGCGGCAATTGCCACGAACGCCGTGCTCGCCGTCGTCGACAACGAGGCCTGCGGGCTTGGCGGTGACGCGTTCTGGCTGATCTGGGACGAGGCCGCGAAGGCCCAGGCGGGCCTCAACGGGAGCGGCCGCTCGTCGTCGCGGGCCAGCGCCGCCGACCTGCGATCGCGCGGCCTCCTGACCGTCCCCCATCGCGGCGGGCTGTCGATCACCGTCCCCGGCGCAATCCGCTCGTGGGGCGACGCCCATGATCGATTCGGCCGGCTGCCCCGGGCCGATCTCCTCGCTCCGGCGATCGAGCTTGCCCGCGACGGCTTCCCCGCCGACGACGCGTTCTGCCGGGCGGTCGAGGTCAGCGCCCCGCTGTTCGAACGCGAGCTGGGCGCGGGCGCCGCTGGTTGGAGCGCGGTCTACCGGCCCGCGGATCGGCCGTGGCAGCCCGGCGAGCGGGTCCGCCTGCCGGCCCTGGCGAAGACCCTCGAGCGAATCGCGGTCGCGGGCTGGGCGGAGCCGTACGAGGGCGAGACTGCCCACCTCCAGGCGACGGCGCTCGCCGCGGCCGGCTCGGCGATCGGGCTCGACGACCTGCGCTCGCACGCCTCGACGTGGACCGAGCCGATCTTCACCGACTACCGGGGTGTCCGGGTCACCGGCCACCCACCCAACAGCTCGGGGTTCGTCGCCCTCGAGCTCCTGAACATCCTCGAAACGTTCGAGCCGCCGTCGGCCGCCGGCGGCGCGGCCGCGACCGTCGACGCCGCGATCCGCTGGGCGCACCTGGGGATCGAGGCGTCGAAGCTCGTGATGGCCGACAGGGACGCCCACCTGACCGACCCGGAGCACCACCGGACGCCCCTCGAGCGGCTGCTTGACAAGGACTACGCCCGGCTGCTCGCCTGGCGGATCGACCCGGACCAGGCGACCGCGCCAATCGCCGCCCGGGTGCCTCGCGGCGGCGGAACGATCTGGCTCGGTGTCGTCGATGGCCAGGGCAACGCCGTGAGCCTGATCCAGAGCAACTACGCCGGCTTCGGGTCCGGCATCGTCGACCCGGCGACGGGGATCGCCTACCAGAATCGGGGCTCGTACTTCGGCCTCGACGAGGACCATCCGAACGTCCTCGGGCCGTCGAAGCGGACCCTCCACACGCTGATGCCGGCGATGCTCTTCCGCGCTGGGCGGCCCTGGGTGATCGTCGGCTCGATGGGCGGCGATGCCCAGCCCCAGGTCCATGCCCAGGTCGTCTCCGCGCTCGTCGACGCCGCCGCGGACGTGGCTACGGCGGTCGCCGAGCCGCGCTGGTTCGTCGAGCCGGCCGAGCACTACGCCCCGCCGGACACGGTCCGGATCGAGCCGCGTTTCGGGTCCGAGGTCCTCGACGGACTGGCCGCCATGGGCCATCCGGTCGTGGCGACCGAGCCGTTCGACGGGGCGCTCGGGCATTGCCACGCGATCGAGCTGGTGGCCGGCGGGCCCGCGGCCGGCGGCACGCTCGCCGCCGCGACCGATCCGCGCAGCCAGGGCTTGCCCGCGACCTGGTAGCGGCGGCCCCCGACCAGGGCCCGACCGGGCCCCACCCTCACCTATACTCGCGATCAGAGCAGCCCTGGGAGGACTCCGTGACGTCCAACATCGGCCAGAACTATCCATATTCGAGCGAGACGGAGGCGGTCCGCGACGCGACGATCACGCGACTGTCGGCCGAGCGCGAGGGGCTCGCCGCGAAGCTGGCCGCCGAGACGACCCCGGTCGATCCGAGCGATCGCTGGTGGGTCTACAAGTGCCCGACCGCGGGTTGCGCCGGGCTCCTCCACGTGGCCGGCTTCGCCCACGACCTGCACGCCGTCTACGTCGTCTGCGACGGGACCTGCGGCAAGACCTTCCTGCGCTGATCCCGATCGATCCGGGCGACCTGCGGGCGGCGCGCCGCCAGCTCGTCGTCGACGCCAGCGGGCTCGTTGCGTCGTCGTTCGGCTTCGGGCTCGTCTTCGGCCTGACCGCGCGCTCCGCCGGCTTCAGCCCGATCGAGGCGATCGCCTTCTCGTTGATCGTCTTCGCCGGCGCCAGCCAGTTCGCGGCGGCCGGGATGGTCGCGTCGGGCTTTGCCTGGCCGGCGGTCGTGGTGCTGACGGCGCTGGTCAACGCCCGCCATCTGCTCTACTCGGCGGCCCTCGCGCCGTGGCTCCGCGGCCAGTCGCTCGTCAAGCGGCTGCTGATGGCCCACGTGCTCACCGACGAGTCCTTCGCGCTCTCGAGCGTCCACTTCCAGCGCCTCGGCCGCGTCGACCCGAACGGCTACTGGATCGCCGCGATCGGCTCCACGTTCATCCCCTGGAACGTGGCCACGATCATCGGCGTCCTCGGCGGCCAGTTCATCCCCGATCCGCGGGTCCTGGGCCTCGATATCGTCTTTCCGGCGGCGATGGCCGGCCTCGCCGTCGGCCTGTCCCACGGTCGCCGGGAGGTCGTGGCGGCGATGGCCGGGGTCGCCTGTGCCGTCCTGATCGGCCTCCTCTGGGATCCCCGGTTGGGGGTCGTGATCGGGGGGATCGTCGGGCCGTTCGTCGGCCTGGCCGTGCCCGCCGGACCAGCGTCGACGAACGCGCTCGGGGCGATCGCCGCCGAGACCGAGGACGGCCTGCCGTCATGACGACCGGACTGATCGGCCTGGCGATCCTCATGGGCCTGGTGACCTATCCGAGCCGGGCGATCCCGCTCCTCGCGCCGGGCTTCGACCGGCTGCCGCCGCGGGCGCTCGAGTATCTCCGGCTCGTCGGGCCGGCCGTCCTCGCCTCGATCGCGGCGGCGCAGATCTTCGTCAATCAGGCCGCGGACGGCCGCGGCCCGTCGTTCCACGTCGGGGTCGAGTGGCTGGCCGTGGCGGTCTGCGTGGTGAGCGTCGCCTGGCGGCGCAACCTGCTGCTCGGGATCATCCTCGCGGTGCTGATCGTCGCGGGGGCGAGAGCGCTGGGATTGGCCGCGGCCTGACGCCGGTCAGGAGTCCCGGACGGCGTCGGCTTCGATCTCGACGAGGAGCGACGGCTCGATCAACCCCTTGACCTCGACGATCGTGGCGGCCGGGCCGATCCCGGCGAAGCGGCTGCCGAGCGCCTCGAGCACGCCCCGGCTGCGGCCCATGTCCGTGATGAAGATCCGCACCCGGACGACATCGTGGCGGGAGAAACCGGCTTCGCGCAGCGAGGCCTCGATGATCTCGAGGACCGCCCGGGCCTGGGCGCCCGCGTCGCCGGGGTGGAGCGACCGACCGTCGGGTCCGGCATCGGTCGTCCCCGAGACCCAGCAAGCGTTGCCGGCGACGATCGCCCGGCTGTAGCCGTAGCGGCCTTCGTAGGGTCCGCCCGACGAGATCCGCCGGCGCTCGGCGCGAGGCATCGTCAGGCGCGGTGGGGCCGCCACGACCCGACGAGCGGATCGCGGCCGACGGCCAGGAGCAGGCCGGCGAGGAGGGTGGTCCGGGGGACGATCGAGTCGACCTCGAGGTACTCGCTCGGCGAATGGTCGTTGCCACCGATCGGACCGAGGCCGTCGAGCGTCGGCACGCCGAGGCCGGCTGTCGTGTTGGCGTCCGACGCGCCTCCCGTGGACGCATCGGCGAGCTCGAAGCCGAGCCTGCCGGCGATCGCCTGGGCGTGCTCGATCAGCCGAACGCTGCGCTCGAGCCGTTCCATCGGCTGGTGGCGGGCGGTCTCCTCGATCGTGACGTGGGTGTCAGCCACGGCGGTCGTCGCGGCGATCTGCCGGACGGCCGCCTCCGCTTCCGCGAGCGAGGCGGCGCTCGTCGCCCGCAGGTCGACCTCGAGGACCGTCTCCTCGGCCACGACGTTCGGGCGTGTCCCGCCCCTGACCACGCCCACGTTCAACGTGACCCCCGGCCAGCGGCCATTGAGCGCCTGGAGCTCGATCACCTGGTGGGCGGCGGCGAGGATCGCATTGCGGCCCTTCTCGGGCTCGACCCCGGCGTGGGCGGCCCGGCCGTGGACGGTCAGGCGCAGGTCGACCGTACCCTTGCGCGCCGAGACGATGTCGCCGTTGGCCCGGGCGCACTCGAGGACGAAGCAGACGTCCGAGGCGAGGGCCAGCTCACGGATGACAGGCGTGCTCGAGATCGACCCGATCTCCTCGTCGGGGTTGGCGACGAAGACGAGCCGCTCGAACGGCAGCTCACCACGCGGCTCACGGGCGGCGCCGGACGCCGGCCCGGTCGTGTCGTCATCGGTCTCGCCCAGCGAGATCAGGGCGAGGATCGCATAGAGGCCGGCGAGGAGACCGCTCTTCATGTCGGTGACGCCGGGTCCGCGAGCGATTCCCGCGTCGATCCGGAGCGGGCGTTCGGCGGCCGTGCCCTCGGGAAAGACGGTGTCGAGATGGCCGATGAGGAGCGCCCGGGGCGCACCCCGCCGGCCGCTGAAGGTGCCCACCACGGTGTCGCCCAGCGTCGCGTGAGCATGAATCTCGACCTGCGCGCCGAGCCGCTCCATGAACCCGGCGGTCCAGCTCCCGACCTTGTCGACGCCGGCCTTCGTGTAGCTGCCGCAGTCGATGTTCACGAGCGTGGCCAGGTCCTCGAGGTACGCCGGCAGCTCGTCCTGGACGATCTCCTCGAGCTCCTCGAGCTCGTCGGGCGTGACCGCGGCGCCGGCGGGGTGCAGCGTCTCCATTCCGGCAGTCTACCCGCGTTGTTAGACTCCCCGGCACCGTGCGCTTGATCGAGATTCGCCTGCTCGAGGGTCCCAACGTCTATCGGCTCGAGCCGGTGGTCAAGGTCGAGGTCGCCATCGGCCGACGGCGGACCTGGTACGGCCAGCGGGCCCCCGCCAGGCACGCCCTGGTCTGGCTGGGCCGCCCCGTCCCGGCCGGCGACTGGCCGGACGACGTCGCAGCGCTGGTCGCCTGGCTCCGGCGACTGCGCGCCGACCACGGCCAGGGCCGCTCGGGTCTCGCCGTCCACCGCTCCTCGGATCCCGGCCACTGGATCGTGACGTATCCGTGGTCGGCCGCCGGCCGGGCGCGAGCGCTGGCGGAAGCGGCGGTCGGGCTCGTCGAGCGCAACGTCTCGCCGGCCCGGACGGCCCGGCTGACCGGCGGCCAGTCGCGGCTCCTGGCCCGCTGGGCGAGCCGGATCCAGCTCGGCGACACCTCGCCGCCGAGCTGGATCCGCGATGCGGACCGGAAGATCCCGATCGTGTCGATCAGCGGCACGAACGGCAAGAGCACGACGACCCGGCTGATCAGCCACATCCTCATCGTGGCCGGCCGGCGGACCGGCACGACGACCTCGGACGGCGTCCTCGTCGACGAGCGGATGGTCGAGGAGGGCGACTGGACCGGGCCGGCCGGCGCCGCCCAGATCCTGGGCCGCTCGGACGTCGAGGTGGCGGTCCTCGAGACGGCGCGCGGCGGTATCGTCCTCAAGGGCGTCGGCTACGAGTCGAATGACGCGAGCATCCTGACCAACGTCAGCTCGGACCACCTCGACCTCCAGGGCATCCACACCTTGCCCGAGCTGGCCGAGGTCAAGGCCACGATCTGCCGGATCACTCGCCCCGACGGCTGGGTGATCCTCAATGGCGACGACCCGTTCGTCGCAGCGGTTGCTCGACGAGTCCGGGCACAGGTTGCCTTCTTCTCGATTGCCCCCGAGGTGCCGGCAGGCGTCGCCCGGCACGTCGCCGCGGGCGGACGGGCGTACCTCCTCCAGCGCAATCGACTCGTCGAGCTCGACCGCGGCCGGTCCACCGAGATTGCGACCGCCGCCGAGCTGCCGATCACGATCGGCGGCCTCGCCCGGCACAACGTCGCCAACGCGCTCGCGGCTGCTGCGGGCGCCCGGGCGCTCGGCGCGACAATCGAACAGGTTCGCCATGGGCTGATCGACTTCCGGCCCTCGTCCGAGCGCTCGCCCGGGCGGCTCAACATCTACCGGCTGGGCAACCGGATCGTGATCGTCGACTTTGCCCACAACGAGGCCGGCATCTCGGCGATCCTCGATGTCGCCGAGGGGATCGCCGGGGGCGCCGCCGGCCGGGCCACGCCGATCACGGTGATCATCGGCACGGCCGGCGACCGGCCCGACGACACGCTCCGCGGGATCGGCCGGATCGCCGGCGAGCGCGCCCAGCGGGTGGCGATCAAGGAGACCGTCAACTACCTGCGCGGTCGGACGCGGGAGTCGATCGTCGGCGAGCTCCTGGCCGGGGTACGCTCGGCGCGGACCGCGGCGGGCGAGGCGGCCGTGCCCGTCTACGAGACCGAGACCGAGGCGCTGCGTGCCGAGCTGAACGGCGCCGCGGCCGCCGAGGCTGCCCGGACCCGTGGCCGGCCGGATGCGGCCCGGATCGTCGTCCTGATGTGCCACGAGCAGCGCGACGCGGTCTTCGCGCTGCTTTCGGACCTGGGGGCGCGGCCGGTCGACGTCAGCTCCGAGCTCACCGAGCTGATCCCCCGCCTCCAGGAGCGCCCGCGGCGCTGAGTGGCGTTCCCCCGCTCAGTGGCGCGGACCTGCGGCCGCCGTCCGCGCTTGCGGGTACCTGGTACCTCAAGTGGCCGATTTCGCGGCCTCGAGCCGGCTCCGGGGCGCGAACTCATTCCGGCCCACGATCGGCGCGGGATGAATTCCGTGCTGCTGCGGCTCGAGTCGGCACGCCACCTCTCCGAAATCGCCGTTTTGAGGTAGGGCGTACCCGCCACGCCACGCGGCGGTGTGCCACGCGGCGGTGTGCCACGCGGCGGTGTGCCACGCGGCGGTGTGCCACGCGGCGGTGCGCCACGCGGCGGTGCGCGCAGCAGGTTGGTGTTCCTGGAACAGCAAACGGCCGATTCGGGGCCTGCTCAGGAGGCATCGGGCACGGAAGCCCGAGAACCATCCCGAGCTGAGCGTGGCTCGGGACTCACGGCGCCTCAGGCCCAGGCCCGAAGGGGCGAGAAGACCCGAAACAGGCGATTTGTTGTTCTACGGACACCATGAGCGGCACCGAGGCACCGGACTCTGCGACGCACGGCAACGCCGGGCGACGTTCTCGTGATCGGAATCGCCCAGCTGGCCAGAGAGCCTGCTCCCGGTCGTGGCACTCCCGCCCTCGGCGACCAGCGAACGGCCATCGTCCCGGCCAGCGCCCTCGTCGTGCTGTGCCTGGTCGTGATCGTCGCGATCCGGGCCCGCGCGGCAGCCGAGCCCGGGCAATCCGGGCAAGATCGACCCGCTTCATCCTGGCCGCCACGATCGGTTCGATCGTCATGTTTTCGGACGGAATGCCGTGCTGTTCGGCTCGCTGACCGTGTACCCGTTGGCGCTGTGCGTCCAGCTCGCCGTCGCGGTCGTCAGCTTCTACAGCCTGATCATCACGGCAAGCCGCGAGGACCTCGGCGTCGGCTCGCGGATCGCGGTCGGGCCGCGCCGTGGGTACGTGGTACCTCAAAAGGCCGATTTCGAGGTCGATCGGCGGTACGCTGCAGCCCGCCCGCCGCTCGGAAGGGCGGATCGTATCCCGAGCCGCGCTCAAGCCAGGACACGGGCGCCGTCTCGAGCCGCCATCCCGGCTCGACTCGCCGGCGATATCGAGGTTCTGCGGTACCAGGTACCCACTCCGACGTGCCCGAGCATCGCGGGCCTCGAGCGCTGCGTGCCGAACAGCAAACGGCCGATTCGGGGCGGCGCCGGGTATCCGCTTGAACCACGAAACCTGCGATTCATCCCGAGCTGAGCGTGAC
>JANWLH010000057.1 GCA_025450915.1 Candidatus Limnocylindrales bacterium
GCTGCCGGCACTGGTCCTCGCCCATCGGGTGAGGGGCGCCGGCTGGATCATCATCCTCATTGCCTTCCTGAACAGCGCGCTGGCGGTCCAGATCGCCTGCGCCAATGTCGGCACCCGGATGTGGTACGGCATGGCCCGCAGCGGCTCGTTCCCCAGGCAGCTCGCCAAGGTCGACCCGGTCCACAAGACCCCGACCAACGCGATCCTCCTCGAGATGGTCGTCAACGCCGTCGTTGCCCTCTACGTAGGTTTCGTCTTCGGCCCGGATACCGGCTTCTTCCTGATGACCGGCCTGATCCTCGTGCTGGCGGTCTCCTTCGCCTACATCTTCGCGAACGTCGCGGTCTTCCGGCTGTACTGGACGGAATACCGGAGCGAGTTCAACGTGATCCTCCACGTGATCTTCCCGGTCGTCTCGACGCTGGTCCTGCTGTACGCGATCTACAAGTCGTTCCCGCTGGCCTCGCCCTTTGACCTCGCCCCGCCCGTCGACGGCCTGTGGTTCCTGCTCGGAATCCTCATCCTCGTCGTCCTCCGTGCCCGTGGTCATGAGGACTGGCTGGCCAAGGCCGGCGAATCGATCGCCGAGGCGTAGCCCGGCGGCGAATCCAGCTCACCTGCCCGCGGCCCCGGTGGCAACTCTGGGGCCGCGGACTGCGCTCGGTGCAGATGTTCAAGGAGTCGATGCCGTGGAGAAGCGCTTCGTTGGCAAGGTCGCCCTGGTAACAGGCGCGACGAACGGAATTGGCCAGGCGACGGCCGTGCGCCTGGCAGCCGAGGGTGCGATCGTCGGCGTGAACCAGAAGCCGACGGGCGACGCCTCGGTCACCCTCGGCAAGATCAAGGAAGCCGGCGGCGAGGGCTTTGCGGTCGTGGCCGACATGCGCGACCCGGCCCAGGTCCTCGAGATGGTCCAGGAGACCGCCCGGCGCGGCGGCCGGCTCGACTACGTCGTCTCGAACGCCGGGATCAACCCGTTCATGAAGTGGGATGAGACGACGATCGAGGACTGGAACAACCTCTCGGAGACCAACCTGCGCGGCACGTGGGTCGTCACCACCGAGGGTGCCAAGCAGATGATCAAGGAGGGCCACGGCGGCGCGATCGTCTGCACGAGCTCGATCTCGGCGCATGTCGGGTCGCCGTTCCAGTCGGCCTACTGCGCCACGAAGGGCGGCATCTCGATGTGGGCCAAGGCCTTCGGGGCCGTCGTGGGCAAGCACGGGATCCGGGTCAACGCGGTCGAGCCGGGCTGGATCGTCACCAACATGTCGATCCCGATGTTCGACGACCCGCCGGCGGTGAAGTACTACGAGGAGCGGATTGCGCTCGGTCGCCCCGGGCAGCCCGAGGAGATGGCCGGAGCGATCTCCTTCCTGTTGAGCGACGATGCCAGCTACGTGACGTCGGCCACGCTGCTCGTGGACGCGGGCTTCATCGTCAACGCGGAGCTGTAGCCCGGACGGGGCAAGGAGTCGGGAACGTGGCCGTCAAGGTGATCATGCCCCAGGCCGGACAGGATCTCGAGACCGGTATCGTGCGCCACTGGCACAAGGCCGAGGGCGACCAGGTCGCCAAGGGCGAGCCGATCGTCCAGATCGAGACCGAGAAGGTCAATCTCGATGTCGAGGCACCCGCCGCGGGCGTGCTCCTGCGGATCGTCGTGCCCGACGACACCGAGACGGCCATCTTCTCGACGATCGCGATCATCGGCCAGCCCGGCGAGGACATCTCGGGGCTCGAGTGAGCCTCTCGCCGGCGACGCCCGGCGGGCCGAAGGAGCGGATCGGATGAGCCTGATCGGGAGCGATCTCGGATCCAGCGCAATCAAGGTCGGGGCATACGCCCACGACGGCCGCGCCCTGGCGAGCACCAAGCGGGTGGTACCGGCGTATCGGCCCGCGCCGGGCCACAGCGAGGTCGACGTCTTCGAATCGCGCGAGGCATTCCTGAGCGCCCTGCGCGAGGTTGCAGCCGACCCGAGCCTCCAGGCCGATCGGCCGGTCGCGATCTCGTTCAGCTCGTCGGGCCGGGAGGTCTTCCCGGTGGCCGAGGATGGCACCCCGCTGGGACGCTGCCTGATGACCTCCGACACGCGGGGCGACGAGGTCGCGGCCCGGACGGCGGCGCGGCGCTCACCCGAGGATTGGCAGCGCCTGGCGGGCCACGTGCCGCGCCGGATGGACCCGGTCAACCGGGCCCTGTGGTGGCGGGCCACGCATCCAGAGACCGCCGCCCGGGCGCGCTGGTTCATGAACTGGCACGAGTACTACGCCCTGCTCATGAGCGGCCGGCCGGTCGTCGACTGGAGCGATGCCGGGACCTGGGCAACCTACGACGTGTCGACCGGCGGCTGGTCGGCCGAGCGGGTCACGGAGACCGGCATCGATCCGAAGTGGCTGCCCGAGATCCAGCCGAACGGGACCCCGATCGGGCCGATCCTGCCCGCGGTGGCCGCCGACCTGGGCCTGCCGCCCGAGACCCTGATCGTGACCGGCGCGTTCGACACCTACGCCGCGTCGGTCGGCTCGGCCGCGGTCGACCCGGGCATCGTGTCATTGGCGTGCGGGACCTGGAACTCGTTCAACATGCCGGTCAACCTGGGCTGGCCGGCCGAGCTGGTCCACGACGGGATCGGCGTCTATCCCCATCCCGGACCTACGGGCTTTGGCCTGCTCGTCACAAATCCGAACGGGATGGCCGTGATCGACTGGGCCCGGAGCCTGTGCAACCTCTCGATCCCGGACCTGGAAGCGGGCCTGGCCAAGGCGGGGCCGGGTCCCGGCCACATCTTCGCCAACCCTGCCTTCACGCCCCAACCCCACGTCTCGGCAGCGGCTGGCTTCGGGGCGAGCCTGAGCGGGGTGACCCTGGCCGCGACCGGCGTCGACATTGTCCGGGCACTCCTCGAGGGAATCGCCTGTGAGCTCTCGCTCAGCCTGCAGCAGCTCCGCCGGCGGGGCATCGAAGCGCGCCTGATCCGGGCCACCGGGGGCGGCTCGAAGAATGCCTGGTTTGCGCAGCTGATGGCCGACGTGACCGGCATCCCCGTCGAGGTCGTGGCCCAGGACGAGCCCGGCGCCTTCGGGGCCGCGATCCTGGCCGGCGTTGGCGCCGGTGTCTACGAATCCGTGTCGAGTGCGGTCGCCGAGCTCGTGAGCGTCTCACGCCGCTACGAGCCGGACCTCGAGCGCGGGGCGCGCTACGCCGACGTCTGCCGCCGGCTTGCGGCCGCCGGGACGGCGCGCTGATGGCCACGACCGCTCCCGCCGGCCGGCGCGCGCCGGTGCTCGAGCTGTCCACGCCGGCGCTCGTCCTCGACATCGACACGTTCGAGGCCAACGTCGCAGCGCTCGAGCGCCTCCTGGCCGGCACGGGCAAGACCGTCCGGCCGCACGTCAAGACCCACCGGACCCCGGAGCTCGCCCGCCGCCAGCTGGGCGGGTCCGCGGTCGGGATCACCTGCGCCACGGTCGGCGAAGCCGAGGCGATGGCCGAGGCCGGCATCGACGACATCTTCGTCGCCAACGAGGTCGTCGATCCACGCAAGGTCGCCCGCCTGGTGGCCCTGGCCGGACGCGCCAGGATCGCGGTCGCCGTCGACGATCCCGAGCCGGTCGCGACCCTGTCCCGCGCGGCGGCCAGGGCGGGCGTCGAGGTCGATGTCCTGATCGATGTCGACGTCCTCCTCCATCGCTGCGGCGTGGCGACGCCCGCCGATGCCGTGGCCCTGGCCCGGGTGATCGAGCGATCGGGGGGACTCCGGCTGCGCGGAATCATGGGTTACGAGGGCCGGCTCCGGCTGACCGACGATGACCGGGCGGCCAAGCTTGCCCAGGCCTATGCCCGGCTGGCCGACGCTCGCGACGCGCTCGTTGCGGCGGGCTTTCCCGTCGAGGTCGTCTCGGCGGCCGGCACCTCCACGCTGCTCGAGGCCCTGGCCAATCCCGAGATCACCGAGATCCAGGCCGGCGTCTACGCCTTGATGGAGCCCGAGCTCCTCGACTCGAGCCTGCCGTTCCAGTGTGCGGTGGCGATCCGGGGCACGGTGATCAGCCGCCACCCGGGCCGGATCGTCCTCGACGTCGGCCGGCGGGTCGTGGGCATGGAGTACGGACCGCCGGTCCCGATCGGGTTCGCGGCCAGCCGGATTGCCATGGGCGACGAGCATGCGACGATCGAGATGGCCGACCCTGTGCCGGCCCTGGGCAGCGAGGTGGACCTGGCGCCCGGCCAGATCCGGACCACGTTCAACCTCCACGACCACGTCTGGGTGAGCCGCGCCGGGCGGCTCATCGACAGCTGGCCGATCACCGCCCGCGGGAGCTCGCAATGATCCGCGCGGCAGCGCCGATGATCGACGCGGCGCACGATCGGGTGCGCGAGCTGTACGGCTCGGCGATCGGCCGGAGCAAGTACGAGCTCGTGACCCCGGCCCTCGTCCTCGATCGCGACATCCTCCTCGCAAACCTCGAGTTCATGGAATCACAGCTGCCGGCGCTCCACGCCCGGCTGCGCGGCCACGTCAAGAACCACAAGAGCCCGCACATCGCCCGGCTCCAGCTCGAGCACGGTGCCTTCGGCCTGTGCGCGGCAACGATCTGGGAGGCGATCGTCATGGTCCGCGCCGGCGCGGACGACGTCCTGATCGCCAACCAGCTGGTCGATCCCCACAAGCGCCGGGCCGCGGCGCTCCTCGCCCGCGAGGCGAAGATCACGGTCAATGTCGATGACGCCGGCGATGCCGAGGCGCTGTCGGCCGCGGCCGTGGCCGCGGGCAGCACGCTCGGCGTCCTCGTCGAGGTCGACACCGGGATGCACCGGGCGGGCGTCGATGCGCCTGCCGAGGCATTGGCCGTCGCCCGCCGGGTGCAGGAGCTGCCCGGCCTGCGGATGGAGGGCCTGTCGGGCTATGAGGGCCATTGCTCGCTCGAGATGGACCACGACCGGCGCCATGAGCTCCAGGCCGCCGCAATGGGCTACTTCGTCGAGGTCGCCGACCTGCTCGAGGCGAACGGGATCCTCTGCCCCACCCTGTCCGCGGCGGGCACCGCGACCGCGTTCTGGACCGGGGCCGACCCCCGGATCACCGAGCTCCAGCTCGGATCGTACGCGACGATGGACGACTACCACTTCCTGATGGAGCCGCGCTTCCGGAAGGCCAGCGCCGCCGTCGTGACCGTGATCAGCCGGCGCAAGGATCGGCTGGTCCTGAACCTGGGCAAGAAGACGTTCGGAGCTGCCGACGTCGGCGCGATCCCGGCCTATCCCCGGATCGTCGGCCATGAGGGCCTCAAGCCGTACCGCTTCGACGAGGAGCACGCCACCTACGAGGCCGACCCCTCGTGCGAGCTCAGGGTCGGTGACGTCGTCGACTTCCACCTCGGCTACACGCCGTTCGCCGTGAACTACTTCGATGCCTACTTCGTCGTCGAGGGCGAGACCGTCAGCGACGTCTGGCCGATCATGCCCCGCGGTCCGCTCGACGGCGGCCTGCTGGCAATGATCGAGGCGGGGCGATGAGCCGGCCGATCACGTTCACGCTGCCCGAGAGCATCGACCAGCGCGAGTTCGTGGTCGCGACCTACCTCTACCGGACCGCGCCGGGGGTCGATATCCACGCAGCGGCCCGGGCCATCGCGGAGATGCAGTCGACCGGGACCTGGGTGGCCCTCGAGCGTGAGACGCGGACGATCCAGGAGCGCCACTCGGCCCGGGTCGTGGCGATCTGGGAGGTGCCCGATCACGAGACGGAGCTGCCGGCGGATCACGGCAGCCGCCACTGGGTCCTCCAGATCGCCTACCCGAACCACAACATCGGTGGGCAGATCCCGCTGCTCCTCGCGACGGTCTACGGCGAGTGCGCCTCGGCCGGCGAGATCAAGCTCCTCGACCTCCACCTCCCGGAGGCCTTCGTCGGCGCCTTCAAGGGGCCCAAGTTCGGCCTCGACGGGATCCGCGAGCTGGTCGGCGCCGCGGACCGGCCGCTCCTGATCACCATGCTCAAGCCGGCGATCGGCCTGACCCCCAAGGAGAGCGCGGAGGTCTTCTACCAGGCGGCGATCGGCGGCTCGGACGGGGTGAAGGACGACGAGCTGCTCGTCTCGCAGCCGTGGAGCCACTTCATCGACCGGGTCCGGGAGCACGAACGCGCGGCCCAGGCGGCCTTCGAGGAGACCGGCCACCGGACGCTCTACTTCGTGAATATCACCGACCGCCCGGATCGCCTCGTCCAGAACGCCTATCGGGCGATCGAGGCGGGAGCGTCGGCCTTGATGGTCGACTTCGTGACGGTCGGGACGTCCGCCCTGGCGATGCTCGCCGACGATCCGGCAATCGCCGTCCCGATCATGGGCCACCTGGCGTTCAGCGGGGCGATCTATGCCTCGCCGCGGACGGGGGTCAGCTCGCACCTGGTCCTGGGCAAGCTGCCCCGGCTGGCCGGCGCCGACATCATCGTCTACCCCAGCCCCTACGGGACGCTCAGCTTCGCCCGCTCGAAGCACCTTCGGCTGGCCGGCGCGATGACCGACCCGTTCTACGCGATCCGGCGGACCGTGCCGGCGCCGGGCGGCGGCCTGCACGCCGGGATGGTCCCCCGCCTCGTCGACGACCTGGGCATCGACTTTGCCCTCGGCGCCGGCGGGGCGATCCATGGCCACCGCCAGGGAGCGGCGGCCGGCGCTCGGGCCATCCGCCGGGCGCTCGATGCGGCAGCTCGGGGAGAATCGCTGGCGGAGGCCGGGGCCGCCAGCCCGGAGCTGGCAGTTGCGCTCGAACAATGGCCGGCCCTCGAGCCGGCCGGCAGCTGATCCAAGGAGAGAGCGAATGGCGACGTCGAAACCGACCGGTGAGCGGGTCAGCCTCGCGGAGTTCGAGCGGATCTTCGAGTCGGTGAAGAACTGGGGTCGCTGGGGCCCCGACGACCAGCTCGGGACGATCAACCTGATTACCCCCGAGCGCGTCCGGGCGGCGGCCGGCCTCGTCCGCTCGGGACGCCGGGTCTCGATGCAGATCCCGATCAATACGGTTGCCGGCCCGGACAACCCGAATCAGGCCATCCACTTCGTGACCCAGGGTCACGACATCGACATCGGCTCGGGCGGCCTGCGCTTCGGGCTCGACTTCCTGGGGATGGCCTGCCACGGCGACTGCCACAGCCACGTCGACGCGCTGTGCCACATCTCGTACAACGGCCAGACCTACAACGGTAGGCCGGCCCTCGAGGTCCTCACCACGATGGGCGCGACGACCCTCGGGATCGAGCGGATCGCCGAACAGGGTGGCGTCGTCGGCCGGGGCGTCCTCCTCGACGTGCCCCGCTTCCGGGGCGTCGAGTGGCTCGAGCCGGGCGAGGCGGTGACCCGGGCCGAGCTCGAAGCGTGCGAGAAGGCCCAGGGGGTCCACGTCGGCGAGGGCGACATCTTCGTCTACCGGACGGGCCATCACGCCCGCCGCCTCAAGCTCGGCGCCTGGGACAACGGCCTCGAGGGCGAAGGCAAGGCCGGCCTCCACGTGGACACGATCCCGTGGATGCACGAGCGGGGCATCGCGGCCTTCCTGCCCGACGGCGACGGTGAGGCGATCCCGAGCTGCGTCGACGGGATGACCTACCCGATCCATCCGCTCCAGATCGTGGCGATGGGCATGCTCACCGCGGACAGCCTGGCCCTCGAGGACCTCTCGGCGGCCTGTGCCGAGGAGGGCCGCTACGAGTTCATGGTCGTTGGGCTGCCCCTGCGCCTGCCGGGCGGGACGGGCTCGCCGTGGAACCCGATCGCGATCTTCTAGCCCCTCCTGACGGCGACGCGGTCCGCGACTTCCTGGGGTCCGGGCTCCGGTTCGCGACGATCGCCACGATCGGCGCCGACGGCAGCCCCTACCAGGTCGTCGTCTGGTACGTCGTCGAGGGCGACATGCTGGTCATCAACGCCGCCGAGCACCGGATCTGGCCGGCGAACCTGCGCCGGGATCCGCGGGCGAGCGTCCTCGTCCAGGACGGCGAGCGCTGGGCGTCGGTCGAGGGCTCGGTCGAGCTCATCGACGACCAGCGGATCGCCCAGGCCGATGCGGCGGAGGGCGCCCGGCTCTATCACGCCGACGACCCGGCGTTCGCCGACGCGCTGATTCGCGACAAGTTCGAGCGCCAGCGGCGGGTCACCATCCGGTTATCGCTGGCCCGGAGCCGGCTGGCCGGGACGGACGGGAGCGCCTAGAGGCAGCTCGGGTCAGGCCGCGCCCTCGACCTCGGCCTCGTTGCCGTCGCGGCCGCCACCGAGCTCACCGCGTACCGCGGCGGCGCCGTGGGCGGTCGACCAGGTGCTGATCGCCTCAGCCAGGGCCACGGAGCCCGGGCGGACCGCGAGGCGATCGTCGGCGCCGCGGATGCCGGGGCCCAGCTCGGCGAGCCGGCCACGGTAGGCGGGCTTGTCACCGTTCGAACGGGTCGCCGTCGAGTAGACGTCGAAGTAGCCGTCGCTGCACACGACGATGTTCGCCTCAGGCGAGGAGAAGGAGGTTCGAGCCATGGGGAAATCCGTTCCGGCGCGCGCTTCGGACCGACAAAATAGGAGCCCGGCGCCTGCGACGAGGTCTCCACCATCGGGCCGCGGCGCGATTCCGTCAACCCGACGCTTGCCGGGCGACCCCAGCCCTCAGCCCGCCCGCCATCTCGTGCCGCCCGGGAATGCGAACTCGGCCAGCGACGCCGGGTGCATCTCGATGCTGTAGCCGGGCGCGCTTGGCAGCCGGTACGCGCCACGCTCGACCGTGACCGGATCCTTGAAGTGCTCGTGGAGATGGTCGACATACTCGATCACCCGGCCGTCGAGTCGGCCGCTGACAGCGATGTAGTCGAGGGCCGACAGGTGCTGGACGTACTCGCACAGGCCCACGCCACCGGCGTGCGGGCAGACGGGGACGCCGAACTTCGCGGCCAGAAGGAGGACGGCGACGACCTCGTTGACCCCGCCCAGGCGGCACGAGTCGACCTGGCAGACCGCGATCGCCTCGGCCTGCAGAAGCTGCTTGAACATCACCCGGTTGTGGACCGCCTCGCCGGTCGCGACCCGGATCGGGGCGACGGCCCGGGCGATCGCGGCGTGGCCGAGGATGTCGTCGGGACTGGTCGGCTCCTCGATCCAGTACGGATCGAACTCCGCGAGGCGAGCCATCCAGTTGATCGCCTCGCCGACATCCCAGACCTGGTTGGCATCGACAGCCAGCATCCGGTCGGGTCCGATCTCGGCACGCACGATGCGCATCCGCCGGACGTCGTCCTCGACGTCGCCACCGACCTTCATCTTGAACCGGGTCCAGCCTGCGGCCAGGGCTTCGCGGCAGAGCCGCCGGATCTTCGCGTCGTCGTAGCCCAGCCAGCCGATCGAGGTCGTGTAGGCCGGATAGCCATCGCGCAGGAGCTCGGCGCGCCGTTCGGCGCGGCCCGGCTGGGCGGCGCGCAGGATCGCCAGGGCTTCCTCGGGTGTGAGCGCGTCCGTCAGGTACCGGAAATCGACCAGGGCCACGAGCTGTTCGGGGCTCATGTCGGAGAGGAGCTGCCAGAGCGGCTTGCCCGCGCGCTTCGCGACAAGGTCCCAGACGGCGTTGACGACGGCCGCCGTGGCGAGGTGGATCACGCCCTTCTCGGGGCCGATCCAGCGCAGCTGGCTGTCGCCGACGAGCGTCCGCCAGAACCCGCCGAGATCCGCCTCGATCGCCTCGACCGAGTGTCCGACGAAAAGCGGTTCGAGGGCGTGGACGGCGGCCACGACGACCTCGGTCCCTCGGCCGCAGGTGAAGGTGAGACCGTGGCCCTCGAGACCGTCATCGGCATCCGTGCTCAGGATCACGTACGCGGCCGAGTAGTCCGGATCGAGGTTCATCGCGTCCGAGCCATCGAGGTCGCGCGAGGTCGGGAAGCGGACGTCGATGACGTCGACGCCGGTGATCATGGCCAACAGCTGTTCTGCCTTTCAGCCAGCCCTGGGGAATCGCGACCGACAGGCCCAATTCCGATCATGATCCCGGGCCGGCGCGAGACCTCCGGCCATCCCGACTCGGAGCCCCACCCGGCTGGCGATGAAGCGGGTCCGCCGGGAGGGCCGATCGGCCTGTCGTCGGGTCCCGGCGGACGAAGGTCCCGGAGCTAGATGGCGCTGGTGCAGGCGCGGCAGCGGGTCGCGTCGACGGCGTTCGCCTCTTTGCACGCCGGGCAGGTCTTGGATGGGCCGGCGACCTCTTCCTTGATGAACATCTTGCTGATCCAGTAGACGACCGCGGCGATGACCACGAAGGCGATCACGAGGTTGATGAAGTTGCCGAAGCGGACTGCCACCTCCGTCGTCGGATCACCGTTCACGGCAGCCTTCAGGACCCATTTGATCTGGCTGAAGTCGATCCCACCCAGGACGAGCCCGATCGGCGGCATGATGATGTCGTTGACCAACGAGTTGACGACATTGCCGAGGGCGATGCCGATGATCACGCCGACGGCCAAGGCCATCGCATTCGTCTTGAGAAGGAATTCGCGGAAGCCACTCATCGAATCGTCCCCTCCCGGGTACGCCGGCCGGCGCGACTGCGTCGTTCATCCAGCGTCTCCATGATAGCCACGCACGTTGCCTCAGAAGGGAGACCAATGGCAGGGCCGGAAGACAATTTCGATCCAACCGTCCCGCCGAGCGGCACCGGCTGCGTGGAGTGCCTCGCGTCAGGCGGCTGGTGGTTCCACCTGCGCCGGTGCGCGAAGTGCGGCCACGTCGGCTGCTGCGATTCGTCGCCGTCCCAGCACGCCAGCCATCACGCGGCCGACGCTCATCATCCGATCATCCGCAGCTTCGAGCCCGATGAGCCCTGGTTCTGGAACTATGCGACCGAGCGCTATGCGTATGGACCGGAGCTCACCCCGCCCGAGCATCACCCGCTCGAACAGCCGGTGCCCGGACCCGCGGGGCGCGTCCCGGCCGATTGGGAAGACCACCTGAACTAGGGAACGCGTGGGTCAGCCCGCTTCGGCCTGGTCGGCGACCGTCGGCGCGGCCTGCGCGGAGGCGCCCTCGATCAGGCCGCCAGCGGGGCCGCCTCGGGTGCGTCCACGAGCTTCCAGCCGGACTGCCATTTGCCGCCGTTGGCGACGTTCAGGACGATGTTGAGGAAGGCAAGCCCTTCGAGCTGCCGGGCTCGGCTGAGCGGCCCGACGTCGACGGGGTGCAGGCCGATCGAGCCGGCCAGCTCGAGCACGGTCGCCTTGGCCGCGGCGTCATCCCCCGCGACGAAGCCGTCGAGCTGGACACCGGCGCTGGTCGGATCGACCTGGCGCGACGCGAGCAGGGTGTTGAACGCCTTGATGACGTGCGCTCGCGGCAGGAAGCCCGCGAGCTCTTCGGCATTCGACGTCGAGGTGTCCATCTCCGGGCCGGCGGCCCCGAAGGACATCCGGTTCGTGGCGTCGACCACGGGCTTGCCGGCGACCGCGGTTGCGATCTCCTGGGCCACGTCGGCGACGCTGGAGAACGGGATTGCCAGGACGACGACCTCGGCCTCGTCCGCGGCGGCCCAGTTCGATGCCCCGACCCGGGCGCCGGTCGCCGTGGCAACGCCACCGGCGTCCTCGGGGTCGCGCGAGGCGACGATGACGTCGTGGCCCGCGCGCTTGAACGAGCCTGCCAGCGCGGTGCCCACGTTGCCCGCTCCGATGATCGCGATCTTCATGTCGCCTCGATCCTCCAGGACTTGACGTCTTTGTCTACGCCAAGCAATATTTGTTATCGGCATAACCATACGATGCAATCATGCCCATGTCAAATACATATTGTGGAGACCAATATGGCAACGGAGGAGCGCCGCCGGCCGGCCGTCGGGGTCCAGATCAAGAAATGGCGAACCGAGCGTGGACTGACGCTCGCCGGCGTCGCCGAGCGGAGTGGGCTCAACGTTGGCTACCTGTCGCAGATCGAGAACGACAAGGCCTCGCCGTCGCTCAACTGCCTGTCCTCGATCGCGGCAGCGCTCGAAGTGCCGGCGGCCTGGTTCCTGATCGAGGACGTGCCGGCGCCCGTCGTCATCCGGCGGGCCGCCCGGCCGGTGGCCGAGACGGACCTCGGGCGGATCGAGGACGTCGACGGCCGCAGCTCCCGCGACGTCTCGATCCTCGAGATCCAATGCACGGAGCTCGGCCAGCGGGTCGGTGCCCATGCCCACGCCGGCGAGGAGCATCACGTTGTCCTGCGCGGGCGATTCCGGATGACCCAGGGCGACCACGTGGTGGAGGTGGGCCCGGGTGACTACGTCCGCTGGGACGGGACGATCCCCCACGACGCCGAGGTCGTGGGGACGGACGGCGACGCCGCGATGCTGATCATTCGGATTCGGCCGAAGTCCGGCCCCGGCTGACTGGAGCTTGTCCGGCCGCGCCCGGCCGCGTTCCGCGCGACTGGGAGGATCACCTGAGCTGAGGAGCCCGGCCTAGCTGGGAGGAGCCTCGCGCTCGAATCGTGATTGTTCATCGACTGTTCGCTCGGCGAGCGGCGCCGCCTCGAGTCGCGCCGCGGGGATGAGCGTGCCGCTCTCGACCGAGCGACCGTAGGTACCGGCAGCGATCCGCTCCTCGGCTCGACGGACCGCTGCAAGTTGCTCGCGCAGATTCGCGACGAGGGCCATGTCCACGCCCTCCATCTGGAGGTCGGTGCCGACTTCCTCCTGCTCGCCTGTCTGTTGACGTTCGAGCGGGCCGCTCGCCCGGATGTCGCCGGTCAAGTCGGCCAGGGCTGTCTCGATTCGGGCCCGCTCGGCCGCCACGAGCTCCCGCGCTCGACCTTCGTTCATCAACCACCTCCAGCGTTCCTATGGCCTTCATCGCCATGATCCCGACGAGGATCTCCAGGCCATCGGCCGGGGGCTCAGTCGATGTGGATCGTCTCGCGGCTCGCCGGGCCAGCGTCGGCGTTCTCGTCGGCCAGCTCGATCCGGCGGATCCAGAAATCGACGATCGCGCGGATGCCGAGGAGCTGCTCCCGGCCGGCATTGCGGAAGTGCTGACCGGCCTCAGGCGGGGCCACCTTGCCCATGAGGTCGCGGCCGCGTTCACGCAGGCCGGCCGATGTCTCGAGGCGCTCGAGCCGAGCTTCGAGCTCGGCGATCCGCCCGTCGGCCGACCCGGCCTCGATCCTCGGGATGCCCGCCGACGGTGCCGTCGCCGATCGGCGGCCGCTCGCGGATCTGCCTGGTCCCAGCGCGGCGCGGCGTGCGTCAGCCATGATCGGCCTCCTTCTTGCGGGCGGTCGCCCGGGTTGAGAATTCGATGCGCAGGATTCCGTCGTCCATCTTCGCACCGGTCGTCGGAGAATCAACAAGCGCCCGCGGCAGGACGAGCGTCCGCCGCCAGGTGCCGACCGAGATCACCAGCTCATCGCCCTCGCGGGCCAGGCTGACCTCTTCCCGGCTCGTGAACGGCAAGGCAACCTCGAGGACGTGCCGGGCGCCCTCGGTCCGGATCCGGTACGGGCGACCGCGATAGAAGAAGTCGGCCGGATCGTCCTTCCCGAACAATGCCTGGCCGATCTCGCGCAGGCCGGCTGCCCCGATCACCTCGCGATCGAAGAACGGCACCGTACGAACCGGGACCGGGGCGAAGTCGTCGCGGACCCGCGGCAGGTACGCCTGCTGCGTGTCGCGCAGGCCGGCGAAGTAGCCGTCAACGGTGTCCGGCATCACCCGGTTGCAGATGACGAGGTCGCTGGGATAGCCGAACAGGTGGAAATAGGTGAACGACCGGCGAGCTTCCACGATCGCCAGCTGCTCGAGGGCCAGGACGAGGCGGATCGACGACTGCTCGGGGTCGGCAAGGAGGCGATGGACGAGATCGAGCCGGTCGAGCAGCCGTTCAGCGGCGACGAAGACCTCGTCGCGGGGCACCGGGACGCCGATCATCCGCTCGATGACCGGCCGCCCGAGCCGGCTGACCCGCCGGCCGATCGGGGCGATCCGGTCGACCCACCAGCGGCTCGCCTCGGGCAGCGACAGGAGTCGGAGGGTCTCTCCCGTCGGCGCCGCGTCGACGACGATCAGGTCGTACTTGCCGGACTCGACGTGATCGGCGATCCACAGCAGGTTGCCCAGCTCGTCCATGCCCGGCAAGACCGTCATCTCCTCGGCCATCACGGCATCGAGGCCGCGCCAGCTGAAGAGGTCGGTCATGTACGCCTGGATCGTCTTCCAGTAGCGCCCGATGTTGAAGTAGACGTCCGGCTCCTGGGCCCACAGGTTGGGGGCGATCTCGGCCGGCTCCGGACCCAGCTTCGTGTCGAAGGCATCCCCGAGGCTGTGGGCAATGTCCGTCGACAGGACGATGGTCCGATTGCCGCGATCCGCGCTGAGCAGGGCGCTGGCGGCCGCGATGCTCGTCTTGCCGACGCCGCCCTTGCCGGTGTACAGGAGGATCCGGGTCATTGGGTCCGATGGTACGTCCGCCCGCCATTTCGGCCATGCGCCGGCTGTCTGTCGCACCACGATCAACATCGGCCACGCTCTGCGTCTCGGCCCGGGTCCGGGGCCCCGGCCCGCGCCCTTGGCGTCGCCGCGGGTACCGGATACATCAAAAGGGCAATTTCAAGGACCGCCACGGGCTTCCGGATCGTCCGCTGGTGCCGTCCCAACGGAATCATCCCGAGCCGCGTTCAGCGCGGGACAACTGGCGCGAGCCAGGCGATGCGATGGGCCGGCTCCCCCATCGAAATCGCCGTTTTGAGGCATGGAGTACCCGCGCGGGCCTGGACGCCGCGGTCGGCGGCCGGTTGCTGTTCCTGGAACAAACTGACGGCCTGGTAGCTGGCCTGATCGGCAGCTTGCTGCGAGTAGAAGAGAGCGATTTGTGGTTCCACGAACACCAGGCGGTGCTCGGGCCGCGAAGAGCCCCGCGGCTAGCTGGCGATAGCCTCGACGAACTGGCTGTTGTACAGGTCGTAGTAGAAGCCGCGAGCGGCGAGGAGGGCCTCGTGGGTGCCCTGCTCGATGATGTGGCCGTGGTCCATCACCAGGATCGTGTCCGCGTCGCGGATCGTCGAGAGCCGGTGGGCGATGACGAACGTGGTCCGGCCCTTCATGAGGCGGGCCATCGCCCGCTGGATCAGGACCTCGGTGCGCGTGTCGACCGAGCTCGTGGCCTCGTCGAGGATCAGGATCGGCGGATCAGCCAGGAATGCCCGGGCGATCGTGAGGAGCTGCTTCTCGCCGGCCGACACGTTGGTTGCGTCATCGTCGATGACGGTCTCGTAACCGTGGGGCAGGGTGCGCACGAAGTGGTCGACGTGGGCGGCCTCGGCGGCAGCCTCGATCTCGGCCTCGGTCGCATCTTCCTTGCCGTAGCCGATGTTCTCGCTGATCGTGCCGTGGAAGAGCCAGGTGTCCTGGAGGACCATCCCGAACGTCCTCCGGAGGTTGTCGCGGGTCGTCGCCCGGGTGTCGATGCCCTCGACCGTGATCCGGCCGTGGTCGATCTCGTAGAAGCGCATCAGCAGGTTGACCAGGGTCGTCTTGCCGGCGCCCGTGGGTCCGACGATCGCGATCGTCTGGCCTGCCTTGACGTCGAGGTTCAGGTCGTCGATGAGCGGCTTGTCGGGCTCGTAGCGGAACGAGACATCGTCGAACGTGACGGCGCCGGCGGCGTCCTCGATCAGGTCCGGAGCGACCGGGTCGGGGATCTCCTCGGGCTCGTCGAGCAACTCGAAGATCCGCTCGGCAGAGGCGGCCGCGGACTGGAGCACGTTGGCGATGCTCGCGGTCTGGACGATCGGGAACGTGAACTGGCGCGAGTACTGGATGAACGCGACGACATCGCCCAGTGACATCTGCCCGGAGGCGACCTGCAGGCCGCCGATCACGGCGATCGCGACGTAGTTGATGTTGGCGATGAAGTTCATCGACGGCTGGATAATCCCCGAGATGAACTGGGCCCGGTAGCTGGCGTCGTAGAGCTTGGCGTTCTCCTCGTCGAAGCGGGCGATCGCCTCCTCCTGGCGGCCGAAGACCTTCACGATCGCGTGGCCCGTGTGCATCTCCTCGACCTGCCCGTTGAGGGCGCCAGTCGAGGCCCACTGGCGGGCGAACTGCTTCTGCGAGCGGCCGGCGATCAGGATCGTCACGACGATCGAGACCGGCACGGCAAGCAGTGACACGAATGCCAGCAGGGGGCTGATCAGGACCATCATGATGAGGACCCCGACGACGGTCAGCAGCGCCGTGATGAGCTGGGTCAGGCTCTGCTGGAGGGTCTGGCCGATATTGTCGATGTCGTTCGTCACCCGGCTCAGGATGTCGCCCCGGGAGTGGCCGTCGAAGTACTTGAGCGGCAGCCGGCCGAGCTTCTCGTCGACGTCCCGGCGCAGGCGGTAGACGGTTCGCTGGGTGACGCCGGCCATGATCCAGGCCTGCATCCAGCTGAACGCCGAGCTGAGCACGTAGACGCCCGTCAGGAGCAGAAGGATTCCACCGAGGGCGCCGAAGTCGATTCCGGTGCCCGGCGTCAGCGTCAGGCTGGCGAGCATGTCGGCGAGCTGGCCCTTCCCGGCGGCGCGCAGTCCGGCGACGGCCTGCGCCTGGGTCACGCCGATCGGCAGCTCCTTGCTGATCGCGCCCTGGAAGATGACGTTCGTGGCGTTGCCCAGGATCTTCGGGCCCACGACCGCGAAGGTGACGCTGATGATCGCCAGCACGAAGACGAGGGCGATCAGGGGCGCCTCAGGCCGCAGGCGGGCGAGCAGCCGCCCGAAGGCGACCCTGAAGTTCTTCGACTTCTCGGCGGGCATTCCGCCCATCATTCCGCCGGGGCCCATCCCCCGGCGCATCGGCGGGCGGCCGCCCGGGCCCATCGCCGGTCCGCTCGGGGCGCCGCCGCCCGGCCGCCCGCTCATGCCACCGCCTCGGCTTCGGAGAGCTGCGAGTAGACGATCTCGCGGTAGGTCTCATTGGTCTCGAGGAGCTCGGTGTGGGTCCCGCTGCCGACGATCCGGCCGGCATCGAGGACGATGATCCGGTCGGCCTTCATGATCGTGCCCACCCGCTGGGCGACGATGATCACGGTGGCCTCACCGAGATCCTTGGTCAGCGCCGCCCGGAGGCGCGCATCGGTGCTGAAGTCAAGCGCCGAGAAGCTGTCGTCGAAGACGTAGATCTCGGCCCGCCTGACGAGTGCCCGGGCAATCGCGAGACGCTGGCGCTGGCCACCCGAGAGGTTCGATCCACCCTGGGTGACGGGCGCCTCGAGGCCACCTTCCATGGCCTCGACGAAGTCCTTGCCCTGGGCGATCTCGAGGGCATGCCAGAGTTCCTCGTCGGTGGCCGATTCGTCGCCGTAGCGGAGGTTGCTGGCGACCGTCCCGCTGAACAGGAAGGCCTTCTGGGAGATGACCCCGAGCCTGCTCCAGACGTCGGCCTGGCGCATCTGGCGGACGTCGACGCCATCGATGAGCACGGTGCCCTGGGTGGCGTCGTAGAACCGCGGGATGAGGTTCACGAGGGTCGACTTGCCGCTGCCGGTGCTGCCGACGATCGCGGTCGTCTGGCCCGGGCGCGCCTCGAAGGTGATTCCGAACAGCACCGGGTGCTCGGCGCCGGGGTAGCCAAACTCGACGTTCCGGAACTCGACGAGGCCCGGGTGGTCCGACGGTGCCGGCGTCACGGGGTTCTCGGGATCGCGGACCGAGAGCTCCTGCTGGAGGACCTCCTGGATCCGGCCCGCCGAGACCGCGGCACGAGGCACGAAGACGAACATGATCACGGCCATCAGGACGGCGAACAGGATCTGCATGAGGTACTGGAGGAACGCGGTCAGGTTGCCGATGGGCATCTCGCCACTGTTCACCCGGGCGGCACCGAACCACATCACTGCGACGAGCGACAGGTTCACGATGCCGGTCATCACCGGGATCATCAGGGCGAAGAGCCGGTTGACCCGGATCGCGGTGCTGAACAGGTCCTTGTTGGCGACGTCGAAACGGGCTTCCTCGACGTCCGTCCGGACGAATGCCCGGATGACCCGAACGCCCGAGAGCGTCTCGCGCATCACCTGGTTGATCCGGTCAAGCTTGACCTGCATCGCCCGGAAGAGCGGGATGGCTCGCGACATCACGATCCCGATGACCAGGCCCATGATCGGCAGGATCACGATCAGCAGGCCCGACAGGGGCACGTCCTGGCGGATCGCCATGATGATCCCGCCGATCCCCAGGATCGGCGCCGAGATGAGCACCGTCAGGGCCAGGAAGACGACGGTCTGGACCTGCTGGACGTCGTTCGTGTTGCGGGTGATCAGGGACGCCGGGCCGAACTGGTTGACCTCGACCTGGGCGAAGCTCTCGACCTTCCGGAAGATCGCCGAGCGCACGTCCCGGCCGAAGCCCATCGACGCCTTGGCGCCCCAGTAGACGGCCAGGATCGAGGCGATCCCCAGCAGCAGCGTCACCGCGAGCATCAGGGCGCCGGTGCTGATGATGTAGTCGTTGTTCCCGGCGACGATCCCCTTGTTGATGATGTCGGCATTGAGGTCCGGCAGGTACAGGGTCCCGACGGCCTGGATCAGCAGGAGGACGACGACCAGGGCCAGCGAGCCGCGGTACGGGCGCAGGTACGTGCGCAGCAGGGCGATCATCGGGCGGCCTCGGTGGTGCCTGGAACGGGCGCTTCGGCCGCTGCCACGGCCGCATTTCCGGCGGCCGCCAGCATCCGGGCGCGGGCAGCATGCATGGCCCGCAGGCCGAGCAGGAAGCCGGCCATCTCCGCGGCGCTGAGCTGCTCGAGGAGCTCCCCCAGGCGCTCGCGGTGGTTCTGATCGAGCGACTGGTTGACCTTCGACCCGGCTTCGGTGAGGTGGACGAGGACGACGCGCCGGTCGGCCGCATCGTGGCGCCGCTCGACGACCCCGCGGGCGGTCATCCGGCTGACGATCCCGGTTGCGCTGGCGACCGAGACATCGAGCGCTTCGGCGAGGCGGCCCATGGAGATCGGCCCCTCGGCTTCGAGGACGCTGAGGACATTCAGGTGGACGAGGCTGAGCGCGCCCCGATGCCAGGCCCGGTAGGCGTTCATCTTCTCGCGGGGCGTCGACATCAGCTCGTCGATCAGCTCGTCGGCCAGCTCCCGCCGGCGGCTCGCCGCGTCGGAGGCGTTTTGCTTCGCGCTGATAGTCAATGTCACATTGACAATATAGCCGGGCCTTGATGATTCGACAAGTGGACGTTCACGATGCGAAATCGGGGTTGCGATCGAGGACAAGCTCAGGTCTCCTCCAATCGAGGACTGCTGCCTGTCCAGCCTGACGGCCAACTATGTGCGCCTTGTGGATCGGCAATGGCGACCTTCCGCGCCGCGCCCGGGGATTTGACGCGCCGCGAGTGGCTGTCATCCTTAGCCGGAGCGCCACGACAGGAGGTCGCGTGTCCGAATCCGCCAACGTCCAGCGACCCGCCGGGATGTGCCTCGGCCAGGGGCATCTCGTCGTCTACGGCAATCCGGCATTCGTGGCGATGTTCGGCCGGGGCTGCGTCGGGATGCCCGCCCGCGAGACGATGCTCGGCCTGCCGGCCGAGGCGTTCGACCTGCTCGACGCCGTCCTCGCGGAGAGCCGGCCGCTGGCGCGCTGGATCGCGCTCGGGCTCGAGGAGTGGCGGATGACGGCGATGCCCCGGCTGGATTTCGAGACCGGCCAGGCGTATGGCGTCTCGTTCCACCTCCGTCGCAGAAGCGACCTTCCCGTCGTTCGCCCGGAAGACGCGCTCCGGACCATCGGCCAGGAGCGGCTCAGCCCACCGTCACGGTGATCCGGTGGTGGCCGCGGGCTCCGTCCGGCGCCGGGTCGCTGATCTCGGCGGTCTGGATCTCGCCGGCCCCATCGGTCGCCCGAACCTCGATGGAGTGCAGCCCCTTGGTCGCGTTCCAGGGCAGGAGCCACTGGACCCAGGTGGCCTTCGAGATCGGCTGGCTGATCTGGGCCGGCTGCCATGACCCGGCGTCGATGCTGACCTCGACGCCCTCGATCCCCCGATCCGGCGCCCAGGCGACGCCGGCAAGGTTGACCCGGCCCTCGGCCAGGTTGGCCCCGCCCTGGGGGACGTCGATCCGCGACTGGGTCAGGATCGGCCCGTCCTTGGCCCAGCCGAGCGGGATCCAGTAGCCGTCGACCGCGTCGCGGGTGGTGAGCTCGATCGAGGCCAGCCATTTGGTCGCGGAGACGTAGCCGAAGAGGCCGGGCACGATCAGGCGAGCCGGGAAGCCGTGATCGGCGGGCAGCGGCACCCCGTTCATCCCGACGGCGATCATGGGCTCGCGCCCTTCGGCCATCGCCCAGTCGGTCGGGAAGCCCACCGTGAAGTCGTCGACGGACCGGCCGACGACCTGGCTCGCCCCGGTTTGGATCCCGGCGCTGTTCAGGACATCCTTGAGCTTGACCCCCGTCCAGAGCGCGTTGCCGACCAGGTTCAGGCCGGGCTGGTTGTCCTGGGCGACGTCGTTGCTGACGCAGGCGATCGTGACGTACTGCTCGAAGAGGGGCATGGCAAGCAGCTCGTCGTAGGTGAACGAGAGCGGGTGGTTGACCATCCCCTTGACGTCGAGCTGCCAGGCATTGGCGTCGACCTGCGGCGTCAGGAGGGTCGTGTCGATCTTGTAGAACTGGTTGTTGGGCATGACGATCGGGGTGATCCCGGGGACCGTGAACGACTCGGCTGCGGTCAGTGGCGGCAGCGGGTTGGGGACCGCCGGCAGGCGCGACGTGCTGACGGCACCGGTCGGGTGCTGGCCGTTCACCAGCGAACGCCCGGTCGCTCCGACGACGACGGCAGCGCCGAGCGTGCTCGCGCTGGCGATGAGGAACCGCCGGCGCGTCCATTCGGGGCTCGTGGAGGTGGCCGCGTCCCGAGCGGTCCCGCCAGCTCGGCGAACCTTGCGCCGCGGAGCCGAGCCCGTGGACGCGCTCCGGACGACGGCGGCTCGGCGCGCGGCGGCCGTATCCGTCGGGCGCCAGACCGGACGCTCGTCCGGCTCGGGGCCGGCTCCACCGCGGGACACGCTGCGGACCCCGTTAGCGGTCCGGCCCGCCCGCCGGCCTGTCTCGACTGATGAGCCGGGCACGAGCGCCAGCAGTCCGTACAGGACGCCGAGGCCGACGGCCACGGCCAGGATCGGGACGATGATCGCGAACAGGCGCGAAGTGAGCGGCTCCTCGTAGGCCGCAAATGCCGCGAGGACGCCGAACCCGACGAAGATCCAGGCGCCGTTCGCGAACCGCCGGCCCGCCACGACGCCACTGATCAGGGCGATGACGAGCGCGCCGAGGAGGACACCCAGGTTCAGGACCAGCTTGTCGTTCGTCCCGAACAGGGTGACCATCAGCTCCTTGGCACCAGCCGGCTGGAGGGCGATGACCAGTGAGCCCACGACGGTGACGAGCGACGGCGCATCCCGGACGACGCCGGCGACGAGCTCGCCGACAGCGATCGCGGCGGATCCCGCGACGAGCCCGGCGAGGGCGGCCGGCCAGGTGGTCCGCCAGCGTCCCGACGGGCGCGCTCCGACGGCGGCGGCGCCACCGGGCTCGAGCGCGGGGTCGGTCGATATGTCGGGACGGGCGGCGGACGTGCTCATGCCGGTCACCGTAGCGCGCCCGTGTGACAAGCGCATGT
Organism: Candidatus Limnocylindrales bacterium; assembly: GCA_025450915.1. GTDB lineage: Bacteria > Chloroflexota > Limnocylindria > Limnocylindrales > CSP1-4 > Palsa-1033. The sequence continues at coordinate 21,669 of JANWLH010000057.1, forward strand.
CGGGCGCCGAGGATCGGGGGCTGCCCGTCACGACGCTGTCACGAGCCGGTCAGTACGATGGCCTGCCATGGCAACCGCAACCGGAGCTGGGGCGATTCGTCCGATCCTCGTCGTCGACGACGATGCCAAGATCGTCCGCCTCGTTCGAGCGTACCTCGAGCGTGATGGCTACGAGGTCATCGAAGCTGCCGACGGTCGCGCGGCGCTGGCGGCGGTCGATGCCTGGCGACCGGCGCTCATCGTCCTCGACCTGATGCTGCCCGAGATCGACGGCCTCGACGTCGTCCGGGCGATCCGCCGGTCATCGGAGACGCCGATCATCATCCTCTCGGCACGGGGGACGACGGCCGATCGAATCGCGGGCCTCGACACGGGCGCCGACGACTACCTCGCCAAGCCGTTCTCGCCGGCCGAGCTGGTCGTGCGCGTGCGTCGGGTGCTCGCGCGAACGGCGCGAACGGCTCGTGACGCTGCCGGCCGGTCGACCGGCCTGCCGCCGCTCAGCCATGGCGATCTCGTCGTCGACCGCGAGCGCTACGCAGTGACGCTCGCAGGCCAGCCGATCGAGCTCACGGCGATCGAGTTCCGGCTCCTCGTCGCCCTGCTCGAGGCGGACGGCCGGGTCCTCACCCGGGACCAGCTCCTCGACGCCGTCTACGGGCTGGACGGCGACGCGGTCCTCGAGCGGACGATCGATGTCCACGTGGGCCGCCTCCGGGACAAGCTCGGGGACACCGCGGCCGAGCCGCGCTTCGTTGCGACGGTCCGCGGCGTCGGCTATCGGGCGATGGCCCGGCCGGCCGTCGAGGGCGCCCGATGACCGGCGAACGGGCGGGGCGGCCAGGCCGCGCTCGCCGGCCCGGCTGGACCCGCGGCGTGGGCGCCCGGATCGCTCTCGCGGCGGTGGTCACGACGCTCCTGGCGGTCGGTGTCGTGTCGTTCGGCGTCGTCGTCGTCGGCGGGGCCGTCTTCGCCGAACTGATGATGAAGCACGGTGCGACGGCCGCGACGGCCCACGCCATGTTCGACCAGTCGATCACCGTGGTCCTGCTGGCGGCGATCGCGGCGGCAATCGGCGCCGGCGTGGTTCTCGCGATCATTCTCGGGCGGCGGCTGGCCCGGCCCCTGGCCGAGATCGGCTCGGCCGCCCGCGCCGTGGCCGCCGGCGACTACCGGGTCCGCGTCCCGCGCCGTGGTCCCGAGGAGATCGCCAGCCTGGCCGACTCGTTCAACCAGATGGCGGCCAGCCTCGAGGAGCAGGAGCGGCTGCGCCGCGAGTTCATCGCCAACGCCGCCCATGAGCTGCGCACGCCGCTCACCAACCTGCAGGGCTACCTCGAAGCGATGCGCGACGGGGTGATCCCGGCCGACCGTTCGACGTTCGATTCCCTGTGGGACGAGGCCGAGCGGCTCGTCCGGCTGGCTGCTTCGTTGGACACGCTCGCCGAGGGCGACTCAGGATCGAAACGCCAGGCGCCCATGGAGATCGACGTGGCCGGCGCGGTCCGGGCGGCCGTGGAGCTGGCAACCCCGGGGCTGGAACGCGCCGGATTGACGGTCGAGCTGGAGCTGCCGGCCCGGCTGCCGGCCCGGGCGGATTCCGACGCGCTGGCCCAGGTGCTCGGCAATCTCCTCCAGAACGCGATGCGCTACACGCCCCGCGGTGGACGCGTCTCGGTCCGGGCCGAGCGCCGGCCCGGGGACATCCTGGTCACCGTTGCCAACACCGGCGAAGGGATCCCGGCCGGCGACCTGCCCCACGTCTTCGAGCGCTTCTACCGGGTGGACAAGTCGCGGGACCGCGTCCACGGCGGGGCCGGGATCGGCCTGTCGATCGTCCAGCAGCTGATCGAGGCGGCCGGCGGCAAGGTTGGCGCCGAGTCCGCCGAAGGCACGACCCGGTTCTGGTTCGCGCTTCCAGCGTGAGCCCGGCTGCCGGGCCGCGTTGCGGCGAGACGGTAAAAGGTCGCGTAGAGTGACCCGATGATCCAGGCAACCTGGCGCGATCGGTTCCGGCTGGCGGCCCTCGCCGCTGTCGCGTTCGTGCTGGCCCATGACACCGTCTTCCTGCTGACCGACGGTGGATCGTTCGGCCTGGCCCTGGCCCGGACCGGCCACGGCGACCAGTGGACCGGGACGGTGATCGTCGTCGCAGGCCTGGCGCTGGCCCTCGCGGTGGCCGGGGCGTTCCGCCTCGTCGGGCTCTCGCGGCTGGCCCGGGAGCTCGATGCCGGAGACCTGTCCGTGCACGAGGGACGCATCGCGGACCTGGCCGGCCACCTGCTCCGGGCCTGGCTCCTGATCCTGCCGGTCGCCCTGGCACTGTTCGTAGTCGTCGAGAACCTCGAGCATGTTTCCGTGGGCCTGCCGGCTCCGGGGCTGGCGGTGCTCGGCTCCTACCAATACCACTCGGTCCTCGCCGTCTTTGCCGCGGTTTCGTTCCTGGCGGCGCTCGTCGATGCGCTCTACCACTGGCGCCGCGACGTCCTCGTCGCCCGAATCGCCGCGGCGCGCGCCCGCCTGCAACGGCGGCCCATCGCGGTCGTGCGCTACGGCCTGCCGTGGCTCGATCGAAGCCACGCATCCGTCAGGAGCGACCGGATCTCCGGGCGGGCACCACCCCGCAGCGCCGTCGCCTGAGCCTCGCCGCCGCCACATCGCGCCGGCGACTCGCTCCCTTGCGATCGCGCGGACCGTCGACATCGATCGACGGCCCCCCTGGAGGACCAGATGCACCTCGCTCGTCTCCGGCGCGTGGGCGCAGCCCTCGTCGCCTCAACCTTCGCCCTGCTGCTCCTGGTGGGCGTCGCCGACGCCCACATCGTCAAGACATTCGGCACGTACAGCGTGGCCCTCGGCTGGGTCCATGAGCCGACGTACGTCGGCGAGCAGAACGCTGTCCAGGTCGTCATCAAGGATGCGGCGGGCAAGGCGGTCACCGACCTCAACGACGGTGACCTCAAGGTGACCGTCGGCGTCGGCGGCCAGACGTCCGAACCACTCCCCCTCCTCAACACGTTCGACCCGGACACCGGGCTTGGTGTCGCCGGCGACTACGAGGCGCCGGTCATCCCGACGGCGCCCGGCGACTACACCTTCCACCTCTCCGGCACGATCGATGGCACCGTGGTCGACGAGACCGCGACATCGAGCGATTCGACCTTCAACTCGGCGATCGACGCGACGGGAATCCAGTTCCCGAACAAGCTGCCGGCTCTGACCGACATCATCACCCGGCTCGATCGGATCGACGCCCGGCTCAATCCCAGCGCGGCACCCTCCGGGGCGACGGCCGCCGGACCGAGTGCCGCACCCGTCGACGATGCAGCCATTGCCGCCGCCAGCGCGGCAGCGGCGAGCGCCCAATCGGCAGCCAACGAGGCCCTGCTCGTGGGGGCGGCCATCGGCGCGGCCGGCGTGATCATCGGGCTGGCTGCGCTGACGCTGGCGATGCGCGGCCGGCGCACGGCTGGATGAACCTCGGGTGATCGCCCAGCGCAGGGCGGCGGGCGTCGCGGCAGTCCTCCTCGGGCTCGCCGCGATGCTCGGCCTGCCCGGAACGGTGCTCGGCCACGCGCTGCCCCAGTCGAGCGTCCCGAGCGCGGGCGCCCAGCTCACGACTCCGCCTGGCCAGGTCTCGATCACCTTTGGAGAGCGCCCGGACCCGGATCTCTCGACGATCAAGGTCATCGACACCACCGGCGCCGCCGTCACATCGGGCCCGACCGGCCCCCTCGCGGGGAATCCCCTGGCGCTGGCCGTGCCGCTCAAGGCGAACCTTCCGGATGGCGTCTATACCGTCGCCTGGCGAACCGTCTCCGCGGTCGACGGGCACCTCGCGACGGGTTCCTTCGCGTTCGGCATCGGGGTCGCCCCGCCCGCTCGCGGCTCCGCGGGCGCAAGCACCGTCACGACGTCCGCGGGAGCGTCGAATGGGGCGATTGCCGGACGCTGGCTGCTCTACCTGGGCCTCGTCGGGTTGCTCGGCCTGGCCGTCTTTGGGGCCCTGGTCGCCCACGGCTCCCCGGCATCTGTCCGTCGCGTCCTGCCGGTCGCCTGGCTGGTCGCGGCATTCGGAACGTTCCTGGTCGTGGCGTTCCAGCTGGGCGATGCCGACGTGGACCTCAGCCACGTGCTCGACACGTCGTTCACGGCCGGGATCGTTGCGCGGAGCGTGCCGATTGTCGTTGCCGCCGCCGCCGTCCTGTGGATCTGGCTCGGCCGGCGTCACGAGCGGGCGAGCCTCGTGATCGTGGCGGCCGGCGCGGCCGGCGGGATGATCGCCGACGTCGCGTTCAGCCACGCCGCTGCGGGCGGCGATCCATTCCTCGACATCCCGGTCCAGGTGCTGCATGTCGTCGCAGTTGGATTCTGGCTCGGTGGGCTGCTGGGCCTCCTGGTGAATCTGCGCGGCGAGCCGGACGAGACGACGGCCCGCCTCGCCAGGCGCTTCTCGCGGCTCGCCACCGCGGGCATCGCCACGGTGGCAGTGACCGGCCTCCTGCGGGCGATCTCGGAGATCGGCACGATCGACAACCTCGTGTCGACCGACTTCGGGCACCTGGTCATCGGCAAGACCGCGCTGCTCGGCTTGCTCGCTGCATTCGGTGCCGTCAACCACTTCAGGCACGTGCCCGTCGCCGGCCAGGCGCTCCGCGGGCTGCGCCGGATCGGATCCGCCGAGCTCCTGCTTGGCGGCACGGTCCTGCTCCTGTCCGCTTCACTCGTCAACCTGGCGCCGCCCGCCGAGACGGCTGCCTCGTCCGGCTCGTCGACGAGCGGCGCACCGCTCGCGTTGATCGGCTCCGATTTCGGAACCTCGCTGAAGGTCGAGCTCGACGTCTCACCCGGGATGGCGGGCTTCAACACGTTCAAGGCGACCGTCACCGACTTCGACACTGGGGCGCCGCTCACGGCGGCAACGGGCGTCACACTGCGCTTCACGTTCCCGGGTCGCTCGGATGTCGGCAGCTCCAGGCTCGACCTGCCGCCGACCGGCCCGGGCATCTTCAGTGCAACCGGCTCGAACCTCTCGCTCGTCGGCGCCTGGCAGGTCACCGCACTCGTGGTGAACGGCACGGCCTCGGTCGAGGTTCCCTTCGAGCTGATCACCCGGACATCACCGGCGACGATCGACACGAATGCGGTCGCGGGCCTGCCCACGATCTACACGGTCCACCTGTCGGCGGGCCGGAGCGTGCAGGTCTATCTCGATCCTGGCAAGGCCGGCGCGAACGAGGTCCACGCGACGTTCTTCGACGCCGCCGGCAACGAGCTCCCGGTCCAGTCCGTGGTCATGGTCCTGGGCCCGTCAGGCGGGGCCGCCTCGACCCTGACGCCGCGCCAGCTCGAACCCGGCCATTTCGTCGCCGACACCACCCTGTCGGCCGGGACGTACACACTGTCGGTGGCCGGACCCGCCCCGAACGGCGATCAGCTGACCACCCAGCTCGACGTTCCGGTCACCCCTTGAGGCACGCCATGAGACTCCCCCTGAAGCTCCCCCTGACCTTGGCGTTCGTGATCCTCGCTGTCGCGGCCTGCGGCGGCACCGGGACGGCCACGACGGCACCGTCCCCGTCGTCGGACCTCGTGGCGCCGACCCCGGCCGGCTCGCGACCCTCCTCGCCGGCGGTCCTCACGTTCGTCTCACCGACTGACAACCAGGTCGTCACGGGCTCCACGCTGCACGTCGTCCTGTCACTCAAGAACGCGACGATCGTGCCCGCCACGACGACGAACATCAGCCCCACGACCGGGCACGTCCACCTGTACGTCGACAACGCCCTCGTCTCGATGAACTACCAGCTCAGCCAGGACCTGCCGGTCCATCCCGGGACGTACGTCATGTACGCCGAGTTCGTGGCCGCCGACCACGCGCCGTTCGACCCGCGGATCAAGACACCAGTGATCATCTTCACCGTCCAGTGAGGATCGCCGACGCGTCCCGGGGACGAGGCCGGGCCACGGGGATCACCCTCGCCGGCGGGATCGGCCTGATCCTCGCCGCCCAGGTCGCGGCGCCCGTCGCGGCGCCGCTCTTCGATGCCCTGACCGTGCTCGGCCCGTATCACTACCTGGCTCCGGCTCCCGGTCAGAGCGGCGCCCCGACCTCGGCCACGGTCACCGAGGCCCTGGTCAACGGGACCAGCCCGGGGTTCAACGCGGCGACCAGCGAGTCGCCGCCGCAGGCCCAGCTGATCGCCGCGCCCGACGCGTTCCAGCTCGCCCCGGGCAGCACGGCGGTCACGATCACGATCCAGCCGGTCGCGCCGCCGGCGCCGTCGACCGGCGGCCCGATCCTGGGCAACGTCTACCACTACGCGGTGACCGACCAGAACGGCGCGAATCTCGCCACGAAGGCCGGGACCCTCGTGACCCTGGTCCTGCGAGCCCCGGACGCCGCGACGGAAGCCGTCGTCGCCCAGTACTCGGGTGGCGCCTGGAGCAAGATCGATTCGTCGCCGTCGGGAACCCCGGCGTTCTTCCTGGCCACGACCAGCTCGTTCGGCGACTTCGCCCTCGTCCAGTCGAGCGGCGGCTTCGGGCCGCTCGAGGTGAGCCTGCTGATCCTCGTCGTCGGTGGGATCCTCGGGGTGATCGGCTTCGTGGTCCTGCGTCGCCGCCGGCGGCTCGAGCTGGCCCGTCTCGAAGCCGCCCAGCGCAAGGCAGGTCCCGGCGCCGGCCGCAGCCGACGGCGGAAGCAGCGATGACCCATCCACGGCAAACTCTGCCAACAACGCACCTCGGAGAAGAGCCATGACGGCATCCCTGCGCCGCCTCCTGGTCGTCGCCGCCGCGACGTTGCTCGCCGGCTGCTCCGGCGCCGCTCCGGGTGGATCTCCGGCCGGCGGCGCGTCCGGTTCGTCTCCCGCAGTCACCGGTGATCCGGTCCGGATCGGGGCCGTCTTCCCGATCAGCGGGACCGCCGCAAGCCTGGCCCTCGAGGAGCTCCGCGGCGTGCAGCTGGCGGCCGACTTCGTCAACGCCGACGGCGGCATCGACGGCCGCCGGGTGGTCCTCGACATTCGCGATCTCGAGTCGGGTGACGCGGCCCCGGCCGCGATGGCCTCGCTGCGCTCCGATGGCGCGTCGGTCGTCATCGGTGCGTATTCCTCGGAGCTGTCGATCCCCGCGGCCGCGGCTGCGGACAAGGCCGGCCTCGTCTACTGGGAGGCCGGCGCCGTCGCGGACCAGCTGACCGGCCAGGGCTTGCCGCTCGTCTTCCGGGTCGGGGCCAGCAGCACGAACCTCGGCGACAACTCGGCCGACTTCGCGGCCACCCAGCTCGCCCCGCGCCTGGGCACGACGGCGGCTGGCGTCCGGCTGGCGATCGTCGCGGCCAACGACGCCTACCCCCAGTCGGTCGCCGCCGCCGCCGCCTCGACCGCGCGGGCCAACGGCAGCCAGATCGTCGACCAGCAGACGTACAACCTGACCTACCCCGACTGGCCCAGGGTGATGGCCGAGCTGGCCGCGGCGAAGCCGTCGGTGATCATCCTGGCCTCGCACATCGACGACGGCGTCGCCTTCCGCAAGGCGATGGTCGCGGCCGGTCTCAAGGTGGCCGCGCTCATTGGCTCGACGATGGCCGAGTGCACGCCGGACTTCGCCGGCGAGCTTGGCGCCGACGCGATCGGCGTGTTCGCCTCCGACCGCCCGACCGGCGGCTTCCAGCCGAGCGCGCTGGACCCGGACGCTCGGGCGATCTACGACCGCCTGGCGGCGGCCTGGTCGACCGACAACCCGACGACCGCGCCGGCCGATGAGTACGGCACGGGGCCCGATCCGGCTGCCTCACCGGGCAGCGGTCCCGTGATCGTCGGGCCGATCGACGAGACGTCCCCCGCGGCGGGACCAAGCGAGGAGGCGTTGTCGGGCTTTTCGGCGGCCTGGACCCTGTTCCGGGATGTCCTGCCGGCCGCGGCTCACGACGGCCTGAGCGCCGAGCGAATCGCGGCGGCGGCTCGGTCCCTCGACCTGCCGGCAGGCAGCCTGCCGAACGGTGCCGGGATCAAGTTCTCGAGTGCCGCGGCAAGCCTCGGCCAGAACCTCCGCGCTGCGGCGGTCATCTGGCAGTGGCAGGCGGTCCAGCAGTACACGTTCGTCTGGCCGCCGACCTACGCGACGGGCTCGATCCAGTTCGTGCCACTGGACAAGTAGGCGCCGGTGATCGCGTCAGGCGCGAGCTTACCAGCCACGATCGGCTCGTCGACGGCCCGCGGCCTCCGACGGCCGGCGTGGATCCTGGTCGCACTGACCCTGGTCGTCGCTGCCCGCTGGGCCGCCACGGTCGCCGAGGCCCCGCCCTATCTCGTCGGGCTCGGGTTCGGTCTGGCGTTCGTGGCGATTGCGGCCGCAGGCGGCGTGCGGATTAGCCGGCCGCCGCTCGCCGCCGTGCTGATCGGGCTGGCCGGGTCGCTGCTCCTCGTTGCTCTCGCGTTCGGAGCGAGCCAGCTCGCCGGCCAGCCGATCCGCGCGGTTCCGAAGACCGAATTCGTGGCCTGGACCGCGGTCACGATCCTCGTGGCGACCGCCGAGGAGCTCGTCCTGCGCGGGGCGCTCTTCGACGCGCTCCGAGGTTCGCTCGGGCTGGGGGTGGCCGTCATCGTGACGAGCGCGGCCTTCGCGCTGATGCACGTGCCGCTCTATGGCTGGCACGTCGTGCCGCTCGACCTGGGCGTCGGCGTCTTCCTGGCCGGCCTCAGGCTCGCGTCGGGAAGCGTCGCTGCCCCGGCGGTCGCCCATGTCGTGGCCGACCTCGCCACGTGGTGGCTCTAGCCGGCTGATGCCGTGCGTTGGCCGCCAGGCGGCAGCGCCCGGCTACGCGTCCGGCAAGACCTTGCCCGGGTTGAGGATCCCCAGCGGGTCGAGGGCGGCCTTCACGGCGCGCATCATCGCCAGCGCGCGACTCCCGCGTTGGAGCTCGAGGTAGTCCCGGCGCGAGACGCCAATCCCGTGCTCGGCGGTGACCGTGCCGCCGAGGGCGATCGCCGCACGATATAGGGCATCGGTCGCCCGGCCGAGCTTCGCCTCACCGTCGGGGTCCTCGCGGTCGAGGATGATGTTCGGGTGGAGGTTGCCGTCGCCGACGTGGCCGAACGTCGCGATCAGGAGGCCCTGTTCGGCCGCGATTCGCTCGATCTCGGCCAGCAGCTCGGGCACCCGTCCGCGTGGGACGCCGACGTCCTCCATCCGGGCGACCCCGAGGCGTTCCATCGAGTTGAACGCGAGCCTGCGAGCCTGGCGGAGCATGTCGGCCTCGGCCTGGTCGGCTGCGACGATCGTCGAGGCAGCACCCGCGCCGAGGCAGGCCGCCTCGGCGAGCTCGAGCGCCCGCGTCGCGGCGGCCCCGGGCAGGTCCGACTCGATCATCAGCATCGCGGCCGCGTCGCGGTCGAGGCCCAGGTTGTGGTCGTCGTCGACCGCCCGGATCGTCGTCCGGTCGAGGAGCTCCAGGGTGCACGGCTCGACGCCAGCGGCCGCAAGCGCTGAGACGGCGTCACCGGCCGCGATGAGGCTCGGGAAGAAGGCCAGCAGCGTGGCCTTGGGCGGCGGCGTCGGGCGCAGCCGGAGCGTCGCCTCGGTGATCAGGGCGAGGGTGCCCTGCGAGCCGACGATCAGCGGAATCAACCCGTAACCGGCGACGTCCTTGGTCGTCTTGCCGCCGAGCCGGACGATCTCGCCGGCCGCGGTCACGACCTCCAGCCCGACGACCGCATCGCGGGTCACGCCGTACTTGAGGCAGCACAGGCCACCGGCGTTCGTGCCCAGGTTGCCGCCGATCGAGCAGATCTCGGTGCTCGCCGGGTCGGGCGCGTAGAACAGGCCTTCGGCGGCGACGGCCCGCTTGAGCGCCGCGTTGAGGATCCCCGGCTGGGTGACGACGACCAGGTTCGCCCGGTCGATCTCGAGGACCCGGTTCATCCGCATGAACGAGATCGTCAGCCCGCCGGCCACCGAGGTCGCACCGCCGGAGAGGCCGCTGCCGGCGCCCCGCGGGACGATCGGAATCCGGTGCTCCGCCGCCAGGCGGACGAGGCCGGCGACCTCGGCGGTCGTCGTCGGCAGTGCCACCGCGAGCGGCGGCGGCGGCTCGAGATAGGCAGTCTCGTCGCGCCGATACGCCTCGAGGTCGAGCGGATCGGTCAGGAGGGTGACGCCAGGCAGAATCGCGCCGATCGCCCGCAGGAAGGCGCCGCCGGCCGACTGATCGATCACCACGGGCTGGACCACACCGGCAGGATACCGACGTGCAGCCGCCCCGGCATGGGCCGCCACGTCAACGGTGCGGGTTATCGTTGACGAATACCGGAACCCTGGGAGCGAAAGGGAAGCCCATGACCACGCTCGACAACCGGCCGAATACCGCGCTCCTCGTGATCGACGTCCAGAACGGCGTTGTCGGCGGCGCGTACGAGCGCGACGCGGTCGTCGCGAACGTCGCAACGCTCGTCGGCAAGGCGCGCGACGCGCACGTCCCGGTCGTCTGGGTCCAGCACTCCGACAAGGGCCTGGCCAGGGACAGCGAGGACTGGCAGATCGTCCGGGAGCTGTCCCGGGCCGATACCGAGCCGCTCGTCGAGAAGCACTACGCGGATACCTTCGAGGAAACGACCTTGGAGTCCGTGCTGGCGGGACTTGGCGTCGGGCGGCTCATTGTCTCTGGCGCCCAGACCGACGAGTGCATCCGCTCGACGCTCCACGGTGCGATCGTCCGCGGATATGACGCCACGCTGGTCAGCGATGCACACACGACGGAGGACCAGTCCGAGTGGGGTGCGCCGCCGCCGGACAAGGTGATCGCCCACACGAACCTGTACTGGACCTACCACCGGGCGCCGGGACGAACGGCCGGAACGGTCAGGACCAGCGAGGTCGACTTCAGCGCCTCGTCCTGATCCGGCAGTCCGTGACCGACCGGCTGTTCCGGACCGCCTCACCTCGAAGAGAAGCCCGGTTGTGGCAGGCGAATCCGCCTGCATGGTCAGCGTGAGCACAACCGAGACAATGAACGCCTGGGGTGGGCCGGCTTGATCCCCGTTGGGGGTGCATGAAGGTGACGCTCACGCTCAACGACGTGCCGGGATAACCGCGGGGCGCCCACCGAATCAGGTAGGCCGACCCTTGACCATCGGCCCTACGCTCAGGGTGTCCGTGCACGCGGAACGAGTCGTCGCAGCCACGACAGCGCCGCCAAATGCCTGGAAGCGCGTCGAGGCACGGAGGACCGATCAGGTTCGGCCGGCCTTAGCTCCGGCCGGCCGCCGCGATGGCCTCGATCGAGGCCGGGTTCTCGAGCGCCGACAGGTCCCCGGGATCGAGCCCGAGATAGGCGGCGCGCGCGACCCGGCGCATCACCTTGCCGCTCCGGGTATGGGGCAGCGTGGGCACGCCAATGACCAGCTTCGGGCGGACCGGCTTGCCCAGGTCGTCGACCACTCGCTGGCTCACCTCGACGGCGATCGCCGGATCCCAGGCGACGCCGGGCCGGGGCACGCACAGGACCACGATCGCCTCGCCCTTGACCGGGTCAGGGACGCCGATGGCCGCCGCCGCCATGACCGCCGGATGGGCCACCGCGCAGGCCTCGACCTCGGCCGGACCGACCCGCTTGCCGGCCACCTTGAGCGTGTCGTCCGAGCGGCCGTGGATGTACCAGAACCCGTCGTCGTCGGTCGCCGCCCAGTCGCCGTGGATCCACATGCCGGGCTGGCGCCGCCAGTACGCCTCCAGGTACAGCTCGTCGTCCGGCTCGTTCCAGAAGCCCCGGGTCATCCCAGGCCAGGGCTGGCGGATCGCCAGCTCGCCCACGGCGCCACGCACCGACGCCCCGTTCGAATCGACGATGTCGGCGGCCATCCCGACGCACGGTCCATTGAACGACGTCGCCCGAATCGGCCGGAGGAGGTTGCAGCCGACGATCCCGCCGCTGACCTCGGTCCCGCCGCTGTAGTTGACGATCGGCAGCCGGCCCTCGCCGACGACCGAGGAGAGCCACTGCCATGGATCGGGGTTCCACGGTTCCCCAGTCGAGCCGAGTACCCGGAGGCTCGAGCGATCGTGGGCCAGGACCGGCTCGTCGCCGTGGACCCGCAGCGCACGGATCAGGGTTGGGCTTACGCCCATGTGGCTGATCCGGTGGCTGGCCACGAGCGCCCACAGGCGACCCGGGTCGGGCCAGTCGGGAGCGCCCTCGTAGATGACGAGCCGGGCGCCAAGGAGCAGGGCTCCGCTGATCGCCCAGGGACCCATCATCCAGCCGAGGTCAGTGAACCAGCACAGGGCGTCGCCGGCGCGCAGGTCGAAGGTGTGGGCGAGGTCCTGCGCCGCCTTGATCGGGAAGCCGCCGTGCACGTGGACGGTGCCCTTCGGCCGGCCGGTCGTGCCCGAGGTGTAGATGACCATGTACGGCTGCTCGGGGTCGGTGGGCGTCACGGCGTCAACCACCACGTCCGGAGCGCCGGCCCCGGCAGGACCATCCGGGGCCTCCCAGGGGAGGTCGCGCTGACCATCGAGCTCGATCGGCGTGCCCGGCAGGCGTCGGACGACGATCACCCGCTGGACGGTCGGCGCCAGCGCGAGGGCCGCATCGGCGACCTCCTTGAGCGGGATCACCGCACCACGGCGCAGGAACCCGTCGGCGGTGATCAGGTGGGTCGCGCTGAACGCCTCGAGCCGGGCGGCGACGGCCGGCGCGGCGTAGCCGCTGAAGATCGGGGTGAAGATCGCTCCGAGGCGACCGAGCGAGAGGACGGCGATGACCGTCTCGGCGAGCATCGGCAGGAAGATGCCGACCCGGCTGCCGCGGCCGATCCCTGTCGCCGCGAGTCGCCGTGCGGCCAGGCGTGCCGCTCGATCGAGCTCGGCCCACGTGTACCGGCGGACCTCGCCGTCCTCGCCCTCCCAGGCGAGCGCCTGCTCATCGGGACGCAGCCGCGCCCAGGGCTCCGTCGAGGCGACGGCGTGGTTGAACAAGCCACCACCCCACCATGTCGCCCGCGCCGGTCCCCCGGCGAGGTCGAGGATCGTCGTCGGCCGCCGCTGCCAGGCGATCCCGATGTCATCGGCGGCCACGGACCAGAACCAGGCCGGATCGCCGGCCGCCCGAGCCTGGAGGTCGTCGAGGTCGGCAGCACCCGACGCGCGAATGAACTCCGCCAGCCGGGCCTCCGCGAGCTGCCCGGGCCCGGGCCGCCAGGCGGCCTCGGCGGATTCGCGCGCGAATGCGGCTTGTCTCGACGTGCTCATCGACTCCTTCCCGCTCCGGGTCGGGACCGGCCCCGGCGTATTCCTGCCACATACCAGCCGAGCAGGAGGACTGTCGCACCACCGGCGAGGCCGAATCCCGCCGTTGCCGCCGGCACGACGTTCGGTGACGGCCCCTGGCCGTTGATCCCGCGCAGGAAGTTGACCAGGTCCCAACGCTGGGCGTCGGTCAGGCTCGCACCATACCCCGGCATGCCGCCGGGCAGCCCGTCGCGGAGCATGACGTAGAGGTCGGAATCGCTGTGGCTGACGAGGAGGCCCGAGATGAGCGAGCCCGGCGGTACCTCGGTCGTCCCGGCGGCAGGTCCGTCGCCCCGGTATTCGGCGCCGTGGCAGCGGGCGCAGGTCGCGTCGTAGGTCACGGCCCCGGCGTCGACCGACGCGACCGTGTCCGGGTTCGGGTTGACGTAGGTGATCGGCGGGGCGCTGTTGTTGACGATGCCGCCGATCGTGAGCACGAGGCCCGAGATCAGGGCGACGCCGGCAAAGGCGCGGGCGCGGCCGAAGCCAGCCGCCAGGCCGGGTGCCGAGCCGGGTGCCGGCAGCCAGCGATACGCGAGGAGGCCAAGGGCGAGCGCCGCGAGGAGCAGCCCGAGGCCAAGCACGAGCTGGACCGACAGCCCGGTCAGCGCGGTGCTCCCGTTACCAGGATCGCGACGCCCAGGACGGCACCAACCAGGCTGCCGCCCAGGACAGCCACCCGGCTCGTCGCGGGCAAGGTCCTCGGCAGCGACCGCCCGGCGAGGCTGAGGCCGGCGCCGATCAGGCTGCCCAGCAGGAGCAGGATCGCGACGACCACCAGGGGATCGATCGGGGGCGTTTGCCGGCCCGCACTGATTCCTTCCTCATCGAGCGCGAACGAGAAGGCCCCAACGCTGCCCGGGGTCCCGCCGAGCCCCGTCTCGACGATCGTGGCCGTCCAGCGACTGCCGGCGGGCAGCCGGTCCACGTCCGCCGCCAGCGTCCGGCCCGTCGCGTCGGTCGGGTCCACCTGGAGGGGCAGCGAGGCCGGGGCGCCGCCCGGCTGGTCGAGCCGGACGAGATCGAGGCTGAAGGCCATCCCCGAGGCGGCCCTGGCCGGCAGCTCGACGAGGTAGCGGTTCGGCCCCGGCCGGCCCGGCTCGATCGCCAGGCCGATCCCATTCGTTGCGGCCAGGGTCGCATCGGACGGCGAGATCGCGACAGGCCGGTCGGTGCCGGTTGGGGAGCCGCTGGTCAGGTTGGCGGCGACGACCACGACGAGGATCCCGAGGCACGTCTCGAGCAGCAGCCGCTTCGAGAGCCCGCCGAGCCACGGCCGGTCGCGGCCGCCATCGAGGTAATTGAGCGCTCCGACGCCAACGGCGAGGACGAAGAAGACGACCTTGATCGCCAGGTTCGCGTCGTACGCCGATCGGATCGCCGTGAAGTCGCCGATCTCGATCCAGGCGGCGTAGACGCCGGTCGCGCTGATCAGGGCAATCGACACGAGGGCAAGCGCGGAGAACCGGCGCACGAGGTCGCCCAGGACGGCCGGCGCGAGGCGCGTCCGCCCGCCGAAGTCGGTCAGCGCACCGAGCGCGACCAGGCCGGCGAGCCAGATGCTGGCCGCGCCGACGTGGACGATGTCGACGGCCACGGGCAGCGGGCTGCTGAACGCGGCGGCATGCCCGCCGGCCGCGATCAGGCCGATCTCCGCGGAGGCGGCCAGGCCGCCGGCGAGGAGCGCCTGCGCGGGCCGGCCGCGGCGCGCAAGGACGAGGACCACGAGACCCGCCAGCAATCCGAGCACGAGCCGCGCGGAGAGGAGGACCCCGGCCCGGCTGCCCGTCGCATAGGTGAGGTAGTCGGGCGCGGTGGTCGTCGCGCCGGTCGCCCCGACCACGATCAGGACCAGACAGCCGGCGGCTGCCGCGATCAACCCGACTGCCGCGCCATAGGCACTGCCGCGAGGAACGCGCCCGAGGCCCGGGATCAGGACCAGCAGGGCGAGGACCGCCAGGCCGAACGCCACCATGACGCCGCCGTAGGCGGCGGCCTTGCCCTGGATCTCGGCGGCGGCGTGGGCGCTGTCGTGGCCGGGATGGAGGGAACCGCTCGCGTCCACGCTCTGGGTCGTCCCCGAGAGGCTGACCGAGCCCACGCCGAAGACGAAGAACCCGGTCGTATCGTGGCCGTCGGCCGCCGATGATGCGTGCCAGGTCACCATGTACGAGCCCGCCGGCAGCGGAGCAGCGAGGTCCACGCTGAGGACATCCGGGTCGGTCAGGTCCGGCGCGCCGGCCGCGGACAAGATCACCGCGCCGGACCCGTCGCTCAGGTCCAGCGCTGAATACCG
This sequence comes from Candidatus Limnocylindrales bacterium, assembly GCA_025450915.1. Classification (GTDB taxonomy): domain Bacteria; phylum Chloroflexota; class Limnocylindria; order Limnocylindrales; family CSP1-4; genus Palsa-1033. Next base: position 37,255 of record JANWLH010000057.1, read on the forward strand.
TGCCTCGATCGGTTCGCTGAAGACGAGCGAGATCTGGGTCGGTCCGACCGGCAGGATCGAGCCGGCCGCCGGCAGGCTCAGGAGGAGCTCCGAGTGGCCATCGACCCGCGCGGCGGTGCTCGCCAGGAGCACCGGCATTGACAGGAAGGTGGCCCACGCCGCGATCAGGACCAGAGCCAGCCGGCGAGCGGTGCGCGCCGGCGCGCCATGGGCTCCGCGCCGTCGGCTCCTCGCCGCAATCGGGCCGTCGATCAGCGGGCGAGCCATCGCCGCGATCATACGGCCGAGCCCCGGGCGCGGGCCGGGCGACGCCACGGTACGATCTGGCCCCGTGACCACCGTCCTCCTCGTTCGCCATGGCCTGACCGCCCTCACCGGGCCGACCCTCGTCGGCTGGACGCCGGGGATCCACCTCGATGACCGGGGTCGGAAGCAGGCCGAGGCGCTTGCCGCCCGTCTCCGCCCGGTCGCCCTGGCGGCCATCGTCAGCTCGCCGCTCGAACGCTGCGTCGACACGGCCGACGCGCTGGCGGCCGGACGGGAACCGGCGCCCGCTCGCGAGGTCGACGACCGCATCGGCGAGGTGGGCTACGGCGAGTGGACGGGCCGCGAGATCAAGGTCCTCGCAAAAGACCCCCTCTGGGCGATCGTCCAGGCCCACCCATCGGCCGTGACCTTTCCCGGTGGCGAAGCGCTCCGCGAAACGCAGGCGCGCGCTGTCGCGGCCGTTCGCGATTGGAACGAGCGGCTCGGACCGGAGGCAACCTACGCGCTCGTCAGTCACGCCGACGTGATCAAGGCGATCCTGGCCGACGCCCTGGGCCTCCACCTGGACCAGTTCCAGCGAATTGTCGTCGGCCCGGCCAGCCTCAGCGTCATCCGCTACACGAAGCTCCGACCGTTCGTCCTGCGGGTCAACGACCAGGGCGGCGATCCGGTCGACCTCATCGCCACGAAGAAGAAGACAGGCAGGCGGCGCAGGCCGGCCGGTACCGAGGCATCTGCATGACCCGACGGATCTCCACCTTCGACTCTCCCGACCGGTTCGTCGCCGGAACGGTCGGCGAACCTGGCCACCGCGCATTCTTCCTCCAGGCCCGGCAGGGCGGTGCGATCGTCAGCGTGGCGGCCGAGAAGACGCAGGTCGCCGTCCTGGCCGCCAACCTGGCCGCCCTTCTCGACACCCTCGCCGAGCGCGGCGTGGAAGGGATTCCGGCCGACGCCGGCGACCGGCCGATCGACGATCAGCCGCTGGGCGAACCGCTCGTCGAGGCATTCCGGGTCGGGGCGATGACGATCGGCTGGGACAGTGCCCGGCAGGTCGTCGTGATCCAGGCGGCCGCGCTCACCGACGACGACGATGCCGATGACGCCTCGGTCCTTGACGCAGTCCTGGCCGACGACGACGCCGACGACGGCCCCGACCTCATGCGCGTCCGCCTCACCCCGACCGAGATCCGGGCGTTCGTCGCCCAGGCCGCGCGGGTGATCGCCGGTGGGCGACCCCTCTGCCCGCGCTGCGGCCAGCCGCTCGATCCGCAGGGCCACATCTGCACCCGCCCGACCGCCTACCTGAACTGACCGGGATGAGCCTGCCGGGCTTGGCCGGGCTCGATCGTGCCCGGGCCGCTGGTCTGCTTCGACGCGGCGAGCTCGACGTCCAGGGCCGGCTCGAGGTCTCCTCGAACTCCGCGCTCTATTGCCTGCTGCGCCTGGGCTCGGGCTCGGGCTCGGTCGAGGTTCCCGCGATCTACAAGCCGGTGCGCTTCGAGCGGCCCCTGTGGGACTTCCCGGACGAGACCCTGGCCCGGCGAGAGGTGGCGGCCGCCCTCGTCTCGGACGCGACCGGCTGGGGAATCGTGCCCCCGACGATCCTGCGCGACGGACCGTTCGGGCCGGGGATGGTCCAGCTGTGGATCGAGACCGATCCGGCCGTCCACTCGTGGGACCTCGTCCGGACGTCGGATCAACGCCTCCGGCCGATGGCCATCTTCGACGCCGTCGTCAACAACACGGATCGCAAGGGCGGCCACATCCTGCCGGCCTGCCTCGATCCCGCGGCTGGCGCCGGCCCGGCGCTCGAGGAGTCGCCCGAGGAGCTCGTTCGCGCCGAGATCGGCGATGAGCCCGTCGACCACGCCGGCCGCCGGCTCCACCTGTACGGCGTGGATCACGGCGTGTGCTTCTCCGACGAGCCGAAGCTGCGCACCGTCCTGTGGGCCTGGCGCGGCACGCGCCTGCACGCCGACGAGCTGGCGGTCCTGGTCGCGCTTCGGACTGCGCTCGGTGGGCAGCTCGGCCGGAAGCTGGGCGGCCTGCTCGAACCGGTCGAGGTACGCGCCACCCGCGAGCGCCTCGACGCACTGATCGTGAGCGGCCGCTTTCCGCTGCCCGATCCGGAGCGGCCGGCGATCCCCTGGCCACCGTACTGACCACGGA